>JALOQB010000303.1 GCA_025453595.1 Polyangiaceae bacterium | reverse complement strand
ATCTCCTTGGCGGTGAAACGAGGCGAAACGGTCCGCTCCGCGAGCGCCTCGAGCTCGGCGCGGAGCAGCAGGTGGGTGGGGTGATCGAGGTCCCTGGCGAGGGAGCGCACCAGGGCATCAAGGGCGTCGCGGTCGATGACGAGGAGGCGCTCGATCAGCTCGACGGCGGGCAGCGCGGCGCGCTCCTGGAGGACCTTGAGGGTGCGCCCCGTGGGGTAGTGGACCGCGGTGGTGGTCGGGGTCAGCGAGTAGCGCGTGCCCGCGAGGACCAGTTCGTCGCGCTCGCGCAGGTGGTGGCGCAGCACCTCGTCCAGCTCGTTCTTGCGGGCGAAGAGGATCTTGCTGAGCCGGGCGACCTCCTCGCGCTCGCGGGCCACTGCCTCCAGGTCGCGGGGATCGGCCGCAATCGTGCTGCGCTTGCCCTGGAGCGCCTCGGCGTAGGCCGGGCAGTTGGAGCGCTGGTCGCAGGTCGCACAGTGCGCCCCCAACCGTGCCGGGAAGCTCTCTGCCTCCTCGGTGGCGCGCCCCATCGCTTCGAGGTACTGCAGCGTGGCGTCCAGCTGCTCCGGCGTGCGCGAGGTGTGCTGCTGCAGCCCATGCCGCAGCATCTCGAAGGTCAGCTTCACCCGCTTGGCCCAGGGCCAGATGCGCCTCGCTGCGATCTCGTACAGGGCCAGCTGCAGGCTGCCGTCAACCTCCTCGCGGGTGAAGAGCTGACGGTTGGTCTTGTAGTCGATGACCTCGATGGTCTCGTCGTCGAGCCGGTCGACCCGGTCGATGTAGCCGAGCACGGTGAAGGGCCCGGCCTGCAGGCGGAACTCCTGCTCGACGGCCAGCACGTGGGAGGCCACCACGTGGTGCTGCCTACGGGCGTAGTCGCCGAGCATCAGGGCGCCCTCGGTGAAGAGGTTCAGCCCTTGCAGCCCTTCGCGTTTCCAGGCTTCGCCGAAGTCAAACAGCAGCCGCGCCTCGGGCAGCGGGCCGTCGTGTTTCTGCTCGATGAGATCGCGGTAGAAGTGCTCGAGGGCAGCGTGGACCACCTTGCCGAAGCGCAGGGGCTCGGGGAGCGGCTGCGAGACCGGGAGGCGGTCGATGTAGGCGAACTTGAACGAGAGCGGGCACTGCTCGAACCGGCTGATGCGGCTGAACGACAGGTGCGAGTTGGTGAAGGCCATCATCAAGAACAAAGGCCTCCGGGGGTCAGCGAGGGGACACGGGCGCCTTCGGTTTGCGCACGAAGGAGACGACGTTGGCCGCCGGGAAGGCTGAGCAGATGGCCGCCAGCAGCGCCGCGTGCTCGACCGACAACTCGGCCCGGTCCTGGCCCGTGTAGGCCGGCACCAGCCACACCTCGCCCAGGTGCTCGTCGAGGAGGCGAACCTCGACGCCAAGGGCCTTGAACGATGCGATGTCCGAGTCACGCACGGAGAGCAGGACCTGCGCCTGGGGAGCCTTCCGGGGCAGCAGCGCCTGGGGCCTCGCTGGCGCCGCCGACAGTGTGGGCGCCGGGAGCGCAACCGGCGGGGCTGGCGCCTGGGGCGCAGCCGGCGGTGGCGGCGCCGGGGTCGGCACGGTGGCCTTGGTCGGTGCTGGCTGGACTGCCTGCAAGCTGGCCTCGGGGGCTGGCAGAGCTGGCGAGGCCTGCGGGGCTGACGGCGCCAGCGGGGGCAGCGGCGGAGGCGACGGCTGACCGTTCGCCTTCAGCCACTCCGTGCACAGGAACTCGTCCACCAACCCGCAGACGCCGCCCTCGGCGTAGTGCCTGCACCGACGGCTCTCGGGCAGCGCTTCGTAGCGCCCGCAGGTGATGGGCAACCGCGGCCCGCTCACGACTTCGCCTCCTGGGTGGCGTCCCCGGACGCCGGGGGAGGCGCTTTGCTTTCGGTAAGCATGAGCTCCAGCGCGACCTCCGCCAGCAGGCTCACCAGGGCACGTCGACGTTCCTCGGGGGTCTTCGTTCGCTTCGTTGTCATCACCAGGAGGCAAAGCCTCCCGACCTGCCCCGAGGGGACACGCTGGCGCTCTTTTTCTCCTGGAAACGGGGAGCAGTGCGCGGTGAGGGGTCTTGTTAAAATACAGAAAGATTTTAACAAGGAGCCTCACCACGAACCCTCCCCCCCCGTGGTCCCTCGAACACCAAGCCGGGGTGTTGGCGGGGGTCTCTGCGGCGCACTTCGCTCCCGGCCAGGGAGCGCGTAGGCTTGCCCTGGTGGCTCCTCGACCTCGCCCTGCCCCTGTGCTCCTTGCCCCGGAATGGGCCCGTCCGCAGCGGCATTTCACCCGGACGTGGCAGGAGGTCGTTCCGCCCAGTGAGGGGCCTGCATGAGCCACGACAGCGACCGGGCCGCTCGCCTGGTGGCCTGGGGCTACCGGCAGGTCGCCTCGGGCAACACCCGACTGGAGGCCTTCCTCGAAGAAGCCCTCGCCGCCGCGCTCGAGGCGCCCGGCTTCTGGCCACGCCTTGTCGCACACCTCGGCTGGACGGATGCGGTGCCCTCCGCCCTACCGGCGGTCACTACCCAGGACGTCATCGCCACGGGACGCACGGACATCCGGCTCTCCTGGGGCAAGCGCTCGCTTGTTCTGGAACTCAAGGTGGGCGAGGCCCCGTCCGCCGGACAGATCGGGCGCTACTTCGACACGGGTGTGGATGTCGCCGCCATCGCCAAGTTCCCCGCCAGGCCCTCGGTGCAGCCTCCCGCAGGGAGCCGCTTCCTGGGCGTGGTCACCTGGCACCGGATCCACTCGTTGCACTGGCCGGACGCCCCGCTCGAGGTCCGGCAACTGAAGGCCCTTCTCGAGGCCGCGGAGGTCATTGTGCCATTCGTGAATCTGGACGCGCTGCAGGGCATGGTTCGCTCCCGGGATGCCTGGGATGTCATCGATCGCTGGGCTCGCGTGGGCATGGAGCGTGTTGCCCGAACGCTTTCGCAGGGGCGCAGCGTGTCGTGGGTCGCGAAAGAGGGGTCTCGCAAGGGCTCCGTCGACGACGGCTATCAGCGCTTCGTGCACTGGATCTGGATGCCACCCTGGCGCGATGCCGAGGGATTTGGCCTCTACGGCGGGCTCTTCCTGGGTAGGCCCGGAGAGCCCACGCTCGTCGAGGGACTACCCGACCTCGTCCTCGCGCTGCACCTCAACCCTGCGGGAAAGCTCGCGCCTGGTCTGGCGCAGATGCCCTCCTGGGAGAGCGTCCCGCACAACCGTACCCGGCGCCAGCAACAGCAGCAGGATGGCGTGCTGCGCGAGCTTCGTCCGGGCTCCTGGGAGCTGGTCCGGGATCGCTCTGCAGGGATCTTGTTGCTCACGAGCGACAACCAGGAGCAGGCGCTCGGGGATTGGTTCGAGGCCCGCGTGAACGAGTGGGCCATGGACAGCGTCCTCGCCTGCATCGAGGACATGCACAAGATCACCTGACGCTTCGCGACCCCGTTATGCGTTGGGTTCGTTCGGCGTGGACGCTGCGGGAGCAGCGTCTGGCGCTGAGACTCGGATCTTCTCCGCCGCCTTCGCCGACACGGCCCGCAGCCCGCGCGCCATCCTCGACACCTCCCCGGCATCGATCCCCAGCCACCGCGCCATCGGTCGGATGCCTCCCTTCTCCTTCACTGCCGCCGCAAATTCTGTCGCCGGCATCGCCGCACGCGAGGCCGCCAGCTGCTGCTCCACCGGCACCACGCGCACCGCCTCGCCGCTCCACAGCGGCCCCCCTGGAGCGATGGCGCCCACGTGCAGCGCGCGTCCGGGACGCTTGCGGTGCACCGTGCGCAGGCGGCCGTGAGCCTGCTCCAGCTCGCCCCGGCAGAGCAGTTCGTAGCGCGCCTCCCAGTCCTCCAGCCCCAGGAACAGGCAATCGTTCTTCACATCGCCCAGGTTCACCCAGGGGTCACCCAGGGTGATCAGGTTGTCCGCCTCGGCCATCCCGTCCAGGCCTCGCAGCGCGCCGTAGTGCCCGAACAGGATCTTTCCCGGCCACCGCTGCAGGAGCGGGCCAAGCTTGTTTCTCATTTCGGCCAGCACCTCGGGCTCTTGCTCCTGCTCCTTCCACCGGGCCTCGAGCGAGGCATCGTCCGGGCGCAGCGCTGCCTCCAGGGCCAGTTCCACCGTCGGAATCGAGATCAGCGCCAGCACGCCGTTCCCTGGCTTCTCCAGGGCCCACTCGATGGCCAGGCGCACGGCCGTCTCCAGGCTCGAGGTCACCTGCATCGTGCCGTGCGGGCACCAACTCGTCCTCGTGGCCGACCGCAGCCGCAGGATGGTCCGCTCGACAGGAGCGCCGTCGGGCGCGTGGAAGCGCAGCAACGGAGGCTGGTAGCCCACGATCTTGGCGTACACCGGTGCCCACAGGTCGACGCCGGCATCCAGCACCACGGCCGACCCCTCGCGCCGCAGCGCCGAGACGAACTCGGGCCGGATGCGGGTCATGTGCAGAAGGCGCCCTCGGCCCCGGTTCTCGATGCGCACCGCCACCGGGACCTGCGAGATGGCCCCGTGGTGCATCGCCCCCAGCACCCGCGCGGCCTGCCCCAGCCTCCGGGCCCGGGCGGGGTCCTCGCGGGCCATGTCGAGGTACTCCCAGCGCACCGGCGGAGTGTCCTCGTGGTCCTCGTCGACGGGGGCATGTTCGGCGCACTGGAGCGCATCGCCCTTTGGCTGCTTCGACCAGCGCCTCCCCTCCTCGAGCACCTCCGGAGGGATCTTGCTCCCCCAGCGCTTGACGACCTCCTCGAAGGTCGTGGTCTCCCCCACGTTGGTCCCCTCCATGAGCCAGAGGCGCATCGTCTCCAGCAGCGGCCGGAGCGCCGCGGTGTAGTCCCCCTGGAAGGCGATGAAGTAGGTGAGCGTGGCCTCCAGGTCCTTGAGCATGAACACAAGGGTCTCGAGCGGTGACGGCGGCTCATCGATGACCAGCAGCCCGGAGCCCCCCGCCCCTGCGTCGAGCGAGTCCATCAGCGCATGCGGCCCCACCCGCACCCTCGGCCGCTCCGGCCCCTCGTAGCCGGGCCGCGCCGGGCACTCCTGCGCGTGCGGGCACGGCTTCTTTCCCCTACCCTCGCACAGCTCCAGCTTGATCGACAGCCCTCCCGCCACCAGCTGCTCGCCCACCTCGTGGAACTTGCACACGGGCCTCCCCGACTCGTCCCGCAGCGACAGCGGACCAAAGTGCCGCCCTGCCGGGGTGCCCACCTCGCCGAGGTGCTCGACCACCTGGCGCGCCAGCGCGTGCTTGTCGACCGAGATGCTGGTCTTCGAGAACGGCGGCGCCCGCAGCCCCTTGGCGTCCTTGGTCACGTAGGGCGTCGCGGCCCGCTCGGCGGCGATCTTCTCCGCCGCCCGCGTCTTGCCCAGCCCGCAGCCCGCCTGGATGAGCGTCAGCCCGTCGGGCGCCTTGCGCAACGCCTCCTCCAGCCTGCGCGTGGTCTCCTCCAGCGACAGCATGGGCTCCGTCGCGGCCGCGGCCACCTGCTCGCGCATCCGGCGCTCCTGCCCCCGAGCCAGCACATCGGAGAGCGCATCGGCTACCGCGGGCCACTGCTGCACCAGCGCATTAAAGCCCACCATCGGCAGCCCTGTCTGCCAGCGCAGCACCGAGCTCTGCGCCGAGCGCTCCCGGTCGACGGCGCGGTCGTCGGAGGCAGTGGCCAGCGAGATGGCGCGGCAGAGGGCCGGCACGTGCTCCGGCGGGACTTTGCGCCCCAGCATCGCCCCCGCCAGCGCCAGGAACAGCGAGTGCCACTCGGTCGTGACCCCGCGAACGGCCTGCGCCAGCGGCTCTACCAGGGTCAGCCAGGGCTCCGGCAGCGTGGTGGTCCAAGTGATCGGCCCCGCAGGGCCACGAGGGCGTCTGGTGCGCACAGGACGCCCGGAAGCGTCGGAATCCGGCGGAGGCAGCGGCGGCAGCTCCGGCAGCGCAATGGGCACCATGCGCGACAGGTCGATGCAGCGCGAGCGACCTCCGGGTTCGCGAGCCACGTTGGGCAGCCGGAAGTGCCGGGTCCAGTCGGTGCAGGACCAGTCCACCGCGAGCCCATCCTGCTCCAGCTGCGTGAGCCACGCCTCCAGGTAGCGCTCGACGTCCGGCACCTCGAGCGGGGTCAGCAGCGGCTGCACGGCGCGGCGACCGCGGCGCGTGTAGTAGACGCCCGCTGTGGACAGCGACGGGAGGGTCTGGTCCTGCAGGCGCGCGGCCTCGAAGGACTCCGGGGTCCAGGCGTCGTGGTTGGGGTTGTCGAGGTCACAGAAGAAGACCTCGACGGTGAGGCGTTTTCCGAAGAGCGCGAGGCCGGGCTTGTTGACCCGCGGCTGGAGGGTGGTGCCCTCGACAAGGTAGGCCACCAGGTGGGCATCCTTGGGATAGACGCGGTGCAGGGCCTTGCGCAGCTCCAGCACCTCGTAGACCGCGGGGACCTGCTCCTGACCAGGCTGGAACCCCTTCGCATACTTGTCGCGCGCCACGGCGACGCGCGCTTCACAACCTCCCTCGATCGACGGAGATACGTGGGACGAACTCGACGACACGGGAGACGAACGATCGAACGCAGCACTCATGGGATCACACGGGGAGGCCGAAGACGCGAGGCTCCGACCGGCAGCACCTCTGGGGCGTCAATGGGAAAGGGAAACGACGGGAAAATCAGGGCGACTTGCGGCCGTAGACCTGGTCGATCTCGGCCCACGACACGTGCCCTCCGGAGCGCGCCGACGAGCGCAGCAGGTCGAACAGCGCCGCGTCCTGGTCGGAGGGCAGCGGAGGCACGACGAACTGCTTCGGAGGCTTGCAGCCGAAGCGCGCCTTGTAAGCGTGGTAGACCCAGCCGCGCCGGTAGTTCTTCGCGGCCGCGGTGGCGCAGAGCTCATCCCACACGGCGCGGTGTGGATGCTCCGGCGCCGCCTCGACCAGCTCGCCCGCGGTCTCCTCGGGCATCTCGAGCACCACCGGCATGGGCTTCTTGCACTCTGGACAGCACAGCACACGCAGCGGAACGACCGCCTGGCAGGAGGGGCAAACGCGCGGCTTCTTCGGCAGATCCTTCTTGTCGATCTTGCCGGCGCCATCGAGCGAGAAGGGCCGCTCATCCTGCGGGAGCCCGTGCTCCAGCACGCAGCCAGCGTGATCGAGCAGGATGGCCCGCAGCCCGTTCCAGGGCCGCAGGATGCGCCCGGCCTGCTGCAGGTAGAGCCCCGTCGACTTCGTCGGCCGCGCCAGGATCGCACACTTGACCGATGGCTGGTCCCAGCCCTCGCAGAGCGTCATCACCGAGCCGACCACCATGGTCTCCCCGCGCTCGAGCCGCCCCAGGATGGCGTCGCGCTCCGCCGTTGGCGTGCCTCCATCGAGGTGCTCCGAGGGGATGCCGGCTTTGAGGAAGCAGTCGACGATATGGCGCGAGTGCGCGATGGAGACCGCGAAGACGACGGTGCGGATGCCCTGCGCGTGAGCCATCCAGTGCTGGACCAGGCTGCCCACCAGCGAGGCCCGGTTGACCGCCTCCTCGAGGGCCTGCTCGTCGTAGTCCCCGCCACGCACCCGCACCCCGGACAGATCCGGCAGCGAGGCCGGAGGCACGGTGAACACGCGGGGCTCGACGAGGTATCCCTCGGCGATGAGCTGCCGCGGCGTGGCGACGGGGACGATGACGTCGTAGGCATCCCGCAGCCCCTGCCCGTCGGCGCGGTAGGGCGTGGCGGTGAGCCCGACATGGACGGCCTGTGGATACGCAGCCGCGATCCTGCGGTAGGTGGCCGCCATGGCGCGGTGGCACTCGTCAACGAAGACGAGCTCGGCCGGTGGCAGCTGGCGCTGGCGGAGCGTATCGATGCTGGCCACCTGCACCCGCGCCTGCGGCTTGCGCCGGGGATCGCTGGCCATGAGGATGCCGACGTCCTGCGCGGGCAGCCCCATGTCGAGGAGCCGCCGGTACATCTGCAAGATGAGTTCGCGGCGGTGAGCGATGAAGAGGGCTCGCTGCCCCTCGGCGAAAGCGGAGAGGATGACGCCCCCGGCGATGGTGGACTTGCCGGCGCCGGTGGGAGCGGTGATGAGGACACGGCGGGTGCCCTGGCGTGTGTGAGCCTGGAGGTTGTTGATGGCCTGGACCTGATAAGGGCGCAGGGAGACCTCTCCGAACCTGGAGGAGATGGAGCTTGGGTTCACAAAGGAGGCAAAGCGTCCGACCCCCCTCCGAGGGGACGCAGGCGACGAAAAAAAGAGAACCCCACCCCCGGCCCGCAGGGGTCCTTCGCCCGGGCGCGGCGCAAAACGGCAGGAGAATCCTGCGTGCTACCGTTCCGCGATGCCGCCCGCCTACCCCTACGTCGGCCCAGCTGCCATCCGCCGCGCCGTCGAGGGCGCCCCGGCCGGTGCCTGCATCCGCTCGCAGGCCGACCTGGAAGCCTGGTTGCAGCAGAACCCCGCGGCCCTCGACGAAGGCGCCACCTTCACCGTCTCGCTCGATGGCCTGCTGCACCTGGCACCGCGCCGCAGCGAGCACGTGGCCTGTGCGGCGGGGGTGCCTGTGCTGTCAGCGGGCGAGATGCGTTTCGCCTGGAGGAAGCCCCATCCTCCCGTGGTGACCGAGGTGACCAACCAGTCGACGGGCTACTGCCCCGAGCCCTCGTCCTTCGAGGACGTGGCCCGGGCGCTGCGCACGGCGGGACTGTCGGCGCCGCCGACCTGGAGCTGGGCCTGCGTGTTCCGGTGGTGCCCGGGCTGCGGGCAGCTGAACCTGGTGAAGAACGACAACTTCACCTGCGAGGCCTGCTGGAGCGCGCTGCCTCGCGAGCGAAATCTCTGATCCGCGCAGGCGAGTCGCACGACTTCAGCGCCAGAGCGACGCAAGC
>JALOQB010000302.1 GCA_025453595.1 Polyangiaceae bacterium | reverse complement strand
CCCTTCCCCACGCCCGCCGAGGGGCGCCGCACCGTCGCCGAGCCGGCCCCCGTCTTGCCCCCTCCGGGCTCCTCGCTCCCCGGGTTGCCTCCCCCCCTTCACCTCCCGGCCCCGGTCCCGTTCCCGGGCCACGCTCCGCCCGCGTCTCCTTCCCTCCAGACCCCGCTTGCCCCGCCCGTCACCGGCGCCTTCCCTGGCCGCGTCGAGGCCACTCGCCTCGCCCAGAGCCCTGACGTCGGTGGTGCCCCCCAGCTCCGTGGCGCCCTTTTTGAGTACCGGGGTCTGGGTCACCATGGGTTTATTCATACCCTCCGTTCGGGCCGCAACGTCCTGGGCCGCGACCCTGGCGTCTGCGACGTGGTGCTCGAGGAGGAGCGCGCCTCCAAGCAGCACGCGTACCTGTTCATCCGCGACGAGGATGTCTCGTACCTCGACATCTCCACCAACGGCAGCGTCGTCGATGGCCGCCCGGTCCACGGGACCGAGGTCCGCCTCAACAACCCCTCGGTGATCCAGGTCGGTGGGCTGCGGCTGGTCTTCGTGTTCCTCCCCCGGCGTCTTGTTGACGGTCTCCCCTGATGCGTCCCTTCTCCGCCGCGCTCCTGCTTCTTGCCTGGGCCAGCCCGGCCCTGGCCAACCAGGGGGCCTCGGTCGCTGCCCTCACCCCGGGCCGCGATGGCCGCGCCGAGCTCCACATCGAGCTCCGCGACGAGGCCCTCCGCGCCGATCTGCTCAAGGCCCCCTCGCCGGAGCGCTTCCGCGTGCTGGTCAAGGCGGGGCAGGCCCGCGTGCGCCAGGCCGAGGTGATCGCGTCTTCTGTAGAGGGTTTCCATACGGTTCTTGCCTTCGACCAGTCGGCGTCGTTCCGTCCGCACCTGAACGAGGCGCTGGCGCTGGCGCACCGCTTCCTGGGGGCGTCGCCCGGGGGGGCGTTCACGGTGCTGTCCTTCGGCACGTCGCTGGGGGAGCCAAAGGACGGGCCGACGCCCCTGGATGCCCAGCGCCTGCTGGCGGAGGTGGCGAAGTCGAAGCCGCAGTTCCAGACGAGGTTGAAGGCGAGCATCCGGGAGGCGGCGGGGATCGCGAGCCAGCGGGTGGGGATGCCGAAGGGGGGGCGTCAGGTCGTGGTGTTCACGGACGCGGGGGAGGAGTCGAGCGTCTTCACGACGGATCAGGTGATCGGGGAGGCGAGGCTGCGCGGGGTGCGGGTGCACACGGTGGTGCTGGGGGCGTCGAAGGGGACGACGCTGGCGCAGCGGCGTGACGACATGAAGCGGCTGGCCGAGGAGACCGGCGGAGCCAGCATCGAGGTGCAGGAGCGGGGGGCGGCAGGGGCGGCGCTGGAGGCGGTGGCGCGCTCCTCGTGGTCGCTGGTGCGCCTGGGGGTCGAGTTCTGCGACGTGCCTGCCTCGCCGCCGCTGCGGGAGGAGCAGGCCCAGGTCGAGGTGCTCCGGGGGGGGTCGGTGGTGGCCACGACGAGCTGGGTGTCGTTCAGCCAGCAGGCGGGGGGGGCCTCGTCCCGGCCCTGCGTGGCGCCCGCGGTCGCGGCGCCGTCGTCGAGGGCCCCGGTGCTCCCGGCCGAGGCTCCGGCGCCGCGAGCGACGACCCCCTGGGCGCTGCTCGGCGGGCTCGGGGTCCTGGGCCTGGGGGCCGTGCTGCTGGCGTTCCTGGTCCGGGGTCGCCGTCGAGAGGCCCCTCCGCCTCCGCCGGCCCCTGCACCGGCGACCCCGCCTTCTCCGGCGCTCCCTTCGGCGGCCCCCTGGGTCAACCCGCAGGCTGCCCCCACCGGCAGCGTCCGGCCCGGGGAAGAGTCGCTCTGGCTGGTGGCGCAGCGCGCTCCGCTCGGCACAAGGCTCGTGCGTCTGGGGCAGCGCCCGGTGCTGGTCGGGGCCTCCTCCGAGGCGGAGCTGCGCCTCGAGATCAACGAGGTCAGCGGCCGCCACGCGCTCGTGGAGCGAGGCCCTCGCGGCGAGGTGTTGCTCACCGATCAGGGGTCAACCAACGGCACCTTCCTTGACGGGCAGCGGCTGGCACCAGGCCAGCCGACCCCCTGGAGGCCTGGCCAGATCGCCTCGTTCTCGACCAAGGTCGAGATCCGGCTCGAGGTACGCGCCTCGTGAGCCTTGAATTTTCGAACCATCCGAGCGAGCAGCACGAGCGAGATTGATGACCATGAGCCCGACGCATCCCCGCATGGAAGCCCTTCTCCGGGTGCTCCCCCGCCTCCTGGAACAACCCGGCGCCTTGCCTGACGACTGGCATGTCCAGGCGACGACCTACGACCTGACCAGGTTTCACTCCGAGGCCACCTTCGCCCAGCGCCTGTACGCTGCTGTCGACCAGATCCTCGCCGAGGAGATCCAGGACCCGCAGCAGCTCCGTACGCTCCTGGCCACCTGCGGCCTGCCTTACGACTACGCCCGCCTCGGCCAGCCCCTCTCCACGCTCTACGAGATGCTCCTCGAAGCGCAGAGCGGGGCCCACGCGATCTCCTTCGCGTCGCGCACCAAGCCCTTCCTCGCCCCCATCGAGGCTCATCGCGGGCCCGCCCGGCTCTACACCCCCGGCGTGCTTCCGCTCTCCGAGGGGCGAAAGACGCAGCTACGGGCGAGGCAGGTCGAGATCTTCGAGCGCTGGCAAGGGGTCATCCCCGAGGCTCCCCCCGGTGTTTTGACCCTGTACGTGAGCGACCAGCGATGCTCGCCCGAGCAGGCGGCGGTGCAGGCCGATGCCCTCTGCTTCCCCGCCGAGGAAGGCGGCGTGCTGCTGCTCCCTCGGTCCTCGCGCGTCGACCCTGCCCTGGTGCGGATCATCCGCAAGCGGACCGCCGGCGCCCTCCTCGCGCCCAGCGCCCTCGCCGAGCTCCGGCGCGCGGTCCACCTGCCTGCCACGCCGCCTCCCCCTGTCCAGCCTTCGGACTGCGACGCGCTGCTCAAGGGTCTGTTCCCTCAGGTCGCCGAGGCGCTCTACTTCTGCACCGGGCTCGCCGCCGAGACCGCGGTCTTCAGCGCGGTGGCCGAGGAGCTCGGCTCGGTCACCCTGTTTTACGCGCAGAACGGCTACGGGGGCACGGGGCAGCTGCTCGCGGACATCCTCCCTCACCAGGTCGCCTTGCGCCCCGCGCCGCTCCCGGTCCTGGAGCGCGACGCGCAGGGGCGCACCATCACCCTGATCGACAAGATCCTCCAGGCGCTCCCCGGGCTCGAGGGCGCCCCCGCCTGCCTCTTCCTCGAGATGCCGACCAACCCGGAGCTCCAGCTCCATGACTTCCCGGCCCTGATGGCGGGGCTCCGGCGCTACCGCGAGCAGCACGGGGTGACCATCCCGGTCCTGGTTGACACGACGCTCGCCCCCCTTTACCCCCTGTTTGCCCAGGAATTTACCCGTGACTGGCCCTTCCTCTGCGTGAAGAGTGGGTCAAAATATTTCACCCGAGGCAAGGCCACCCTGGGCGTTGCGTTCTGCGCGGAGGAGCCCATGGCGCGCTCGATCTTGGGGCGCGCCCGTACGCTGGGTCAGGACGCAGACACCTTCGCCCGTCCATCCCAGCTCGCGGCGGCGCTGGGCGGGCTGGAGGGGCTTGGCCCGCGGCTGGAGCGGATCGCCGCGAAGACCCAGCGGCTGGCCCGCCTGCTCAGGGACGCCATCGAGCAGCGAGGGCGAGACGTCACGCTCTACCACGTGTCCGACGAGGCGATCGCCGCGGGGCTGGCCACCGGGCTTCTCTCTTTCTACCTGCCCCCTGCGCCGACGACGGCGCCCGACCTGGTCGACGAGTTTGTCGAGTACCTGCTGGTGCATGCCCCGCAGCTGGTAAAAAACCGTGTCAGCTACGGCCAGTTCGCCGGGGAGGATCGGCCCGATTACGTCTACGTGATCAACCCCCAGGAGTGATCTGCCGGATCTCTGTCTCCGAGCATGCGGACGTGGAGGCCCTGGTGCGCGCCATGGAGCCCTTCTTCGATCTCAAGTACGGCCCCCGGCGGCCCTGACCGCCGAGGCACTCGGTGCCCTTAACTTGAGGGAGGCGAGGCGCAGGAGGCCCTCGATGCGCTGGATCAGGAAGCGCTCGTTGGGGCCGAGGGAGGCGGAATTCTCGTGAAGGATGGCGATGTACTCGCGGAGGAGGGGCAGGTTGACCGCAGGGACTTTCCGGACAGCCTGGTGGAGCTCATCGACGATGAGCGCGGGCATGATGCGGCTCTCGAGGGAGTAGAGGTCGACGACGTAGTCGAACCAGGCGTTCTTGGCGGTGGCGGAGGCGAGGCGCGCGCCGAAGCGCCCGGCCTGTTCGAGGGTGGCGGGGTCGACGTGGCGCTGGGCGCGGGCGCCCTCCAGGATCTGCTGGAGGAGAGACTGGAGGAGACGCTCCGCGTCCTCGGCGCGGCCCATGGCCAGGGCCTTGTCGGCGACGCCCCCGAGGAGCTTGAAGGTGTCGGTCTTCTTGGAGGAGTCGTCCTCGATGGGGACGGGGGGTTGGGGGGGCGAGGTGACCGGGGGCAGGGGAGGGGCCTCGCCGCCGACGAAGGTGACGAGCGCGGCGGGCAGCGCGGACATGGTGGACGCGCGATCGCGGAGGCCCTCGATCAGGATCATGTCCTGGCTGCCGATGGTGATCTTGGCGCCATCGAAGACGCGGCGACGCCCCTCGATCTTGACCCCATCGACGAGGACGCCGTTGCGGCTCCCCATGTCTTCCACGAAGACCCCTTCGTGGCTGATGGTCAGGAGCGCATGCTTGCGAGAGACCAGCGGATCATCGAGCGAGAGCTGGCACTCGGTGCTGCGTCCGATGAGGAACTGGCCTGGATTGAGCTCCAGGTTGTGGTGCAGGTACCGGAGTCGGTAAGCCACGATGATCTCCCGCGGGGGGTGGGGCGAGCTGGGCGAGGCGAGACCGGAGGGTGAGGGCGTCGTCGGATTCGTGGGGGCTGTGGTGGAAGGCCAGCAAGAGCCCCTGGATGTCCGGCGAGAGGCGCTGGAGCTCTTCGGGGGGCAGCCCCGCCAGCCGCTCGATGGCGAGGGCCGGGGGGGTGAACCCGGTGGCGCTGTAGGCCCGGAGCATCCAGCGCAGCCAGTGGGCGTTGCTCTGGAGCTCGGCGAGGCGTGCGCCGCAGACGGCGAGGGCGTCGAGGTGAGAGCGCTCGAGAGGTTCCCGGCTCTCGATACGCTCATCGACGGCGGAAGCCGCGCGGCGCATGAGCCGCTCGGCGTCGGTGGCGCGCTGGAGGGCGAGGGCTCGCTGGACCACCTCGACCAGGAGCTGGAGCGTCCAGTTTTGCCGTTCCATGCTGGAGCCGCTCAGGGTCTCTTCCTCGGCGGCGTCGGTGGCGCCGCAGTGGGGGCAGCTGCCCAGCTCTTCGGGGTAGGGGGTCTTGCACCGGGCGCAGTGCCGGAGAAACCCGGTGCGCTTGGAGACCATGTCGTTGCCCGAGGTGACGCGGCAGAAGACGAGCTCCTGGGTCCCGATGCGGATCCGGTCGCCATCGGAGAGGCGCACCGTGCCCTTGATGGTGCGGTTGTTGATCCGTAGCCCGTTGCGGCTGCCCAGGTCTTCGAGGAACACCTCGTCGCCCTGGAGGATGACCTTCGCGTGCTGGCGTGACACCAGCGGATCTTCGATGGTGACGTGGCAATCCGGGCTACGCCCGAGGATCGTCTCGCCTGGGTGGATATCAAACTCTTGCAGGAGGAATCGCAGTCGGAACCGCGCCACGCGAGCTTCCTTACGAAAAGCCGGAGGTTAGCTACAGCCCCTCTACCGTACCCGAAGAGGGGGTTGCTGGCCAAGCCCTCCGGCGCAGGGGGGGCCGAGGCCAAGGCGGCGCTGGAAGTCGGCCTGGAAGACGCCGTCGACGCGGATCGAGTAGCGAAACCAGGGGCGGGGCTCGACCCCGTGGTAGTCCATGTCGTTGAACCAGTAGGCCCGGGCCCGCACCTCCAGCCGCCGCTCCAGGCCCGGGGTGCTCAGGTAAAACCCCTTGTCGGCCAGGGGGCACAGGGTGATCGTGTGGCCGACTGTATCCGTGGCGCCGGGCTCCGTGTCCCGGTGCAGCGGCGCGTGATCGTGGGCCTCCAGGCCAAAGATCAGGCAGCGGCCGATCTCCTGGAAGGGCAGCGCGCGGAGGTACGCGATGGTCCGGGGGAAGACCCGCAGCGCCTCCTCCCGGAAGCTCTTGCCTGCCCCCTGGTGCTTGTCCTCCCAGCGATCGTTCTCCAGCAGGTGATAGGCGACCTTCCAGGGGAAATAGACCCCGTGGCGCAGCTTGAGGTAGCGCGCCTGCGCCGGCGTCAACGGGTTGTGGGTCTCGTCGCCGAAGCGGTACACCTGGCGCTTGCGCGCGTCGAAGATCCTCGGGTTCTCGGCCAGCGAGACGAAGCGGCGGAACCCCTCCTCATCTAGCGCGGCGATCGCATCCCCGTAGTCGATGTAAGGGTCCGCCATCACCGGCTCGGCGCAGACGCCCATGGTCTTGAGGCCTCCCCCGGTGTACTCCGGCTCGACGTGGCAAAGCCCCCAGCAGATCTCCTCGTGCAGGGCCTCCAGCGGGGAAAGATCGAGGTAGGGCTCGAGGTCGACGAAAGGTCGACCGCAGACCCCGTGGAAGCCCTGCCTCCCGTCTGATAGCCCTCCGGGCCCTGGATCGTTCATGGCGAAGCGCGCCCCTCACCCTAGCCGAAGTCTGCTCGCCGGTCTCCTCGCCTTGACCCTGGCGACCCCGGCCCAGGGGCAGGTGTGCAGCGGCGTCGGGGCGGGCCTCTGCAGGAACAATTTTGCCATCGACCTCTACCAGGGGCCTGTCCTCGCGCCTTCCCGGGTGCTGGCCCTCGGCGGGGCCTACGCCGCGATGGCCAGCGGGGTGGACGGCCTCGGCCAGAACACCGCCAGCGCCGCGGTGCGGGTCCCCTCCAGCTTCAACACCATCGACTACGATTTCACCTTCAGTTTTTACCTGCCCGGCGCCTTCGGCAAGACCGACTTCGACAACCGCGGCGAGGTCGGGTTCAACTCCTTCACGCTGTTCTACGCCCTCGGAGGCCAGATCCAGTGGGGCAACTGGGGGTTCGCGGCGCTCGGGGATTTCCAGCGCTACACCCTGGCCTCCCGGCCCGAGAGCGGCCTGCCGCCCGCCGCCATCCAGATCGCCCGGCTCCGGGTCGCGGCGGGCTCCTTGATCCTCCAGAACCAGGCCACCGTCGGCGTGGGGCTGCGTGGCGTGCGCGCCACCGTCGACGCGGTCTCGTCCGACGGCCAGCTCGATCAGGTGCTGCTCCCGGGCTCCACCAACCTGCTCACCATGAACGGCCTCTCCCCCGAGGTGGGCCTGGTCTTCCACCCGGACGACGCCCCCTGGCGCCTCGGCGTCACCTACCGCTCCCCGGTCTCGGCCTCCGGCGAGCCCGACGCCACCGTGGTGCTCGGCCCCGATGGAGTACGCCGCGCCGCCGGCCTCGCCCTCCCCGAGCGCGTCGAGTGGCCCTGGGAGCTGGAGGCCGGCGTCGCCCTCAGCGCTGGCCCCAGACCCCTCAACCCTCGCTGGCTTGACCCCAGGGAACACGAGGCCTCCGCCAGGCGCGAGGTCCAGCAGCAGCGCCAGTCCCGGGAGCTCGCCCGCGCCCTGGAGCTGGCCGCCATCACCGAGCCGGTCGCCCGCCTCCAGCGCGAGCAGGAACTCGCCCGCCAGGAGCGCTTCCTGGAGGCCGAGGAGCAGGCTCGCCTCGCCGACCTCCAGCGGCGCCTCGAAGAGGAGCGGCGCGCCCGCTTCCGCAACTGGCCTCGCCCTCGCATCCTCATCCTCGCCGACCTCCTCCTCACCGGCCCCACCTCCGGCGGCCTCGGCCTCCAGTCGTTCCTGCGCCAGGAGGACGTCCCCAGCGGTAGCTCCCTCACCTTCCAGCCCCGCCTTGGCCTCGAGGGCGAGCCGGTCCCCGGTCGCCTGATCACCCGCGTCGGCACCTACATCGAACCTTCCCGTTACCAGGTCCCCCAGGGGCCCGGTGTGCTCTCGGGGGCCCGTCAGCACTTCACCTTTGGCCTGGAAGTCCGCGTTTTCTCCTCCTCGTTTTGGGGTCTATTTCGACCCACTGATTTCACGCTGAACCTGGCCGGAGATCTGGCGCCGCGCTACCAGATCCTGGGCCTCAGCGTGGGGACATGGCACTGAGCGGAGGGGGGGTTGACGGGGTCGGGGTGTTTTGTTAGAGAGCCGTCCCCCGCATTTGTGGGGAATTCCACACGTCGCCTGGCCTGATGAGGGTCAAAGCAGGCGCCCGGTGCCCCGCGAGGGGTTGGTGCTTGTGGGCGACGGAGGCAACAACCGAAAGGGTGATTGAATCATGTCCGAGACCGAGATCCAGACCTCCGCCCCTGGCGCCCCCCTCTCTGTTCGCGCGCTGCTCGACGCCGGCGTGCACTTTGGCCACCAGACCAAGCGCTGGAACCCGAAGATGCGCCCGTACATCTACGGGGCGCGGAACGGCGTGCACATCGTCGACCTCGATCAGACCGCGCGGATGTTCCAGCGGGCCTTCGACTTTGTGTCGCACACGGTGGCCCGCGGCGGCCACGTCCTGTTCGTGGGCACGAAGCGCCAGGCCCAGGACATCATCATCGAGGAGGCGAGCCGCGCCACGATGTTCTACGTCACCAACCGGTGGCTGGGCGGCACGCTGACCAACTTCCGCACCATCAAGGGCGGCCTCGAGCGCCTGCGCACCCTCGAGCGCATGAAGGAAGACGGCACCTACGAGCAGCTCCCCAAGAAGGAAGTGGTTCGCCTCGAGAAGGAGCGCGAGCGCTTCGAGAAGTACCTCGGCGGTCTGAAGAACATGGGCCAGGTGCCCGCCGCGATGTTCGTCATCGACCCGCACCAGGAGACCATCGCCGTGGCCGAGGCGCGCCGGCTCCAGATCCCGGTGATCGCGATCACCGACACCAACTGCGACCCCGATCAGGTCGATTACCTCATCCCCGGCAACGACGACGCGATCCGCTCGATCCGCCTCATCACCTCCCGCATCGCCGATGCCTGCGTCGAGGGCCTGGCCCAGCGCAAGGATTCCCTCGCGGGCCGCGAGGCTCCTCCCCCCTCCCAGGGGCCCAGCAACGGGCGCAAGACCGAGGTGATCAACGCGAACCGCGGCGGCCGCGGCGGTCGCGGTGGTGATTCCCGCTGAACGGCTCGCTCCCTGATCGGGGGGCGTGACATCGAACAAGGCGCGCCGGCGTGTCCAATCAAAAGGCCCCGGCGCGTCGTTGCGTTTTGTGGCGCCGTGCGCTAAACGGCGCCGCCCCTTTGTGTGCCTTCGAGGCGCACACCGGTCGCCCACGGCGACCCACCAACGGAGACGAATCATGGCGCAAGTTACCGCACAGATGGTCAAGGAACTTCGTGAGCGTACCCAGGCTGGCATGAGCGACTGCAAGGCCGCCCTGGTCGAGGCCGAAGGCGACATGGAGAAGGCCATCGAGATCATCCAGAAGAAGGGCCTCGCCAAGAGCGTCAAGCGCGCCGGCGCCGCCGCCACCGAGGGCGAGGTCCGCGCTCTGGTGTTCGCCTCGGGCAAGGCCGGCGTGATGGTCGAGGTCAACAGCCAGACCGACTTCGTGGCCCGCAACGACTCCTTCGTGGCCTTCGTGGGGGACCTGCTCCAGGTTGCCTCCAAGACCACCCCGGGCGCCAACCTCTCCGAGCAGCCCATGGGCTCCGGCAAGACCGTCGAGGAGACCCGCGCCGAGCTCTCCGGCACCATCGGCGAGAACATCCAGGTCCGCCGCTGGGAGCGCTTCGACGCCCAGGGCCCGGGCCTCGTCCACTCTTACGTGCACATGGGCGGCAAGATCGGCGTGCTGATCGAGGTCGGCACCGAGTCCGACGCCGCCGCCTCTCACGAGGCCGTGGTCCGCTTCGCCGACGACACCGCGATGCAGATCGCCGCCATGTCCGCCCAGTTCCTCGACCGGTCCCAGGTCCCCGCCGACACGCTCGAGAAGCAGGGCGAGATCTTCCTCGCCCTCATGCAGAAAGAGAAGGAGGAGGGCACCCTCAAGGCCCCCGAGGCTTCCTGGCCCAAGATCATCGAGGGCAAGAAGTCCAAGTGGTGTACCGAGGTGTGCCTCCTCGAGCAAGAGTCGATCATCGTCCCCGGCTCCAGCATCGCCAAGCTCCTCGAGCAGCTCAGCAAGGACGTCGGCTCCCCCGTCTCCATCCGTCGCTTCACCCGCTTCGAGCGCGGCGAGGGGATCTCCAAGAAGAGCGACGACTTCGCCGCCGAAGTCGCCAAGATGGCCGGCGCCTGAGCGCCCCGCGGGGCCCCGGGTTGCGCTGCGCCATCTCCTTCGATCTCGACGAGATCGGGCACTACCACGCCATCCACGGCCTGCCTCCCCCGGGCCCCGCCGTCGCTCACGCCGTCCACCGCCTCGCGCTCCCTCGCCTCGGCGCCCTCGCCCGTCGTCTCGACCTGCCCCTCACCCTCTTCACCGTGGGGGCCGACCTCGCCGTCGAGGGCAACACCGACCGGCTCCGCTCCCTCGTCGCCGACGGGCACGAGATCGGCAACCATTCCCTCGATCACCGCTACGATCTGGTCCGCTTGCACCCCGCCGAGCAGCGCCGCCAGATCGCCTCGGGGCGCGAGCTGCTCCAGCGCGCCACCGGCGCCCCGGTCCTCGGCTTCCGCGCCCCCGGGTACACCGTCGATGACCCGCTCCTCGACCTCGTCGCCTCCGCCGGTCATCGCTACGACTCCTCGGTCTTTCCCTGCCCTCCGTACCTGCTGGCCAAGTGGTCCGTCCTCGCCTGGATGGCCCTCCGTCGCCGCCCCAGCGCCTCCATCCCGGGGGACCCAAGGGTCATCTTTGCCCCTGCTGCCCCGTACCATCCGGAAGTTCCCTACTGGCACGGCGCCGCGGCCCCGGGGTCGAGGGGGCTCCTCGAGCTGCCGATCCAGGTGACGCCCCGGGGTCGGCTGCCGGTCATCGGGACCGCGCTGATGACGCTCCCGTGGGCCGCGGCTGCCGGGCTCCTGCGCGCGTGCGCCGGGCAGCCCCTGCTGAACCTGGAGTTCCACGGGATCGACGTGCTCGGCGCGGAGGACGGGCTGGAGGGGCTGGCGAGGCGGCAGCCTGATCTGAACAGGAGCGCCGCGAGCAAGATGGCGCGCTTCGAGAGGCTGATCGGGTGGTTGAAGGGGGCGGGGTACCGCTTCTCGACGCTGGGAGACGCGGCGGTTCAGCTGGGGGCGTGAGAGGCGAGCTCGCGGCTGACGAGGCGGTGCGACTCGCTGGCCAGGGCCTCGGAGGTCTGGGCGTCGCTCTCGATGGGCTCGAGGACCCGGATGACGCAGCGGAGTTCAGGGCCCGAGAGGCGGCTCCAGACGTGCTGGAGCAGGGGCTGCTGGTCGACCCAGGCGGCCTGGGCGCGGTCGCTGTAGATCAGGGCGAGGGGGCGCACCGGGAGGCGGGCGCTGCGAGCGGCGGAGAAGGCGCCGCGGGCGAAGGGGCGGACCCCTTGCTTGGAGGTACGCCCCTCGGGGAAGACGACGATCGGGGTGCCCGGGGTGGCGACGGCGCGGTGGAGCGCCTTGAGCCCCTGGGCGCGGCCGTCGGTGGAGTCGCGATCGACGAAGACCGTGCCGATGTGCTCGGCGACGCGGCCCACGAGGGCCCAGCCGCGGACCTGCTTCATCGACAGGAACCGGCCGGCCCCTGCGGCGTTCAGCACCAGGATATCGAGGTAGCTGGTGTGATTGGAGACACGCACCTCGCGGGCCGCCGGGTCAAGACGCCCCGCGACCTCGACCCGGACCCCGAAGATATCGCAGAATTCCTGGGCGATTTGCTGGAATTTATCGGCCGCCGCGCCGCGGCCGCCGCGCTGAAAGGCCAGCTCGACCCGGGCTGCCCCGACCACACAGGCACCCGCCAGGTAGCCAAAACGTAGGGCTCCAGCGATTGGTCCGGTCCAGCGCTCCCCGCCGGGGACGACCACGGCACGCTCCTCGATCACGAACGCCATCGGGCTGATCTCCTAGCGCAGCCGGTCCCCGAGCGCACAGGAGTTTCGCCCTCGGCCCCCCGCCGGTGCTAGCTTCCGCCCATGAACAACGCGCTGCGCCGCTGCGTGCTGCTCCTTTGCCTTGCCGCCGGGCCGCTGGCCTGCGGGGCGGTCTACCCCGAGCTTACGACCCCGATGCGGATGCCGGTGGCCGTCCAGCAGCTTGACCCGCCCCCGCCCCCGGATCTCTTCTGGGTCTCCATCCGCGAGGGGCTGGCCCCCGAGCGAACCCGCGACGGCCGCACCTGGCAGGAGCTGGGCGGCAAGCTCCCCGACCCGTACGTGGTGCTCTTCGTGAACGGCAGAGAGTTCCTCCGGACCAACCCGGAGAACAACACCCTGCGGCCCACCTGGCCCGGCTCTCCCCGGGGGAATTTTCGGGTCCAGCGGGGGGACAAGCTGCGGGTCGAGATGTGGCACGAGGCCCTCGTCAAGACGCCGATCTGCGTCAAGAACGTCGGCGGGGACACCGAGGACTGGGTCGCCAACAAGCAGATCCGCGTCTCGTGCGACGAGAACACCGAGGTCGTGATCGCCTGGGAACCAGCCCACGCCCGCATCGGTTATGGCTTCAACTACGAGCTGCGTACCGAGAACGTCCACGTGTCCCGCATCTTCGAGGAGTCGCCCGCGGCGCGGGCGGGCATGAAGGTCGGCGACCAGCTTGTGTCGGTCAACGGCACCCCCGT
>JALOQB010000301.1 GCA_025453595.1 Polyangiaceae bacterium | reverse complement strand
CGCTCGCAGGCAGGCAATGAAAGCTAGCAATCGCTTAATTTAATTAGCTCTTTGTTCATTTCTTGTATGGCGGCTTGATTAACTCATTGCTTTCAGGTGCTAACGTATGGTTGCAGCAATTTGCGCGTTTGCTGACTTGGTCATTTTCACTGTCTACCGGAAACGGGTTGAAGAGAAACGTCACTGCCTGCATTCCTGCCGAATTGCGGGGATGCGCGTGTGACCGTCCTGGGCTGCTGATACGACCAACGGGTCAAAGCGGTCGTCTTGACCCGTTGAAAGTATGAGAGGGCCGAGGGAGAGGACCTTTCACCGCATGTCGAGCGGATCCACCCGGGCGGTCGAGGGGGGCTGGGCAGGTGGAACAGATGGCACTGGGAGGGCGGTGCGCTGCTGGGAAGAGGGTGACGGATGGGGGGCTGGCGCGTGGCGTTCCTTCGTTCGAGGGACCTCGGGGAGAGGGGCACTTGGCGACCCCACGGGAACCGCCATGGGCAGGGCGCTGACCGGAGGAGCAGCGCTCTGCACAGGCGCCGCAGGGCTGGCCACCGCCGCCGCGTGAGGTTCCGGTGCTGCCGGCGGACGGAGCAGCACCACGGCCACGGTGACGACGGAGAGCAGCGCGACGCCGAGGGCTCCGTACACGATGGGCATGGGGTGGAGGGGCACCCCCTGCCCCTGGGAGTGGCTGAGCGCAGGGAGCTCCGTGCGTGTGGACCCCCCGGTGGAACGCCCTGCCAGGGGCTCCAAGGCGTCGGGTGTCCGGGATGCGCGCGTCGGGGGCAGACTCTGGTCAAGGTGATAGCGCCCCGCCATCATCGTGCGTGCCTTCACCAGGATCGGGCTGTCGGGGCTCGACTCGACGGTCTCGAAGGCCAGGGCCAGCTCGCGGACCGCCTCCCCGGCGCTCTGGAAGCGCTGCGAGGCATCGCGGCTCACGGTGCGTGCAAACCACGTATCAAACGCCGGCCCCCAGGATACCTGCAACCCCAGCGTGCGGGCCCTCACCGTGGGAGGATCGATCGGTGAGGTGAGCAGCTCGGCAAACAGGGCGTTCATGTTTGCATCCGGGTTGGAGGCCGCCGTCCAGTAAGGTTTTCCGGTGAGCAGGTAGAAGGTGATGAGCCCGAGCGCCCACACGTCCGTCGATGGACCGATGACCCCGCCCATGAGCTGTTCATGGGACATGTACAGCGGCGTCCCCTTGGCCTCCTGGCTGGCCTTCGATGTATCCGAGAGCACCTTGGCGATGCCAAAATCCAGGATCTTGATGCACGGCTCCCCGCTCTCTCGCCGCGCAAAGAACAGGTTCTCGGGCTTCAGATCCCGGTGGATGATCGGCCGGGAATTCCCCTGAGGATCCCTGTACGTATGGGCCTTGTCGAGGGCGTTCGCCGTCTGCGCCAGGATACTCACCACCTCCAGCGGCTGCAGGGGCCCTTCCTGCTCGACCATCCCTTCCAGGGTCTTTCCCTTGAGCAGCTCCATGACCAGAAATGGCATCTTTTGCTGCTCATCAAAGCCCGCATCGAGCACCCGGACGATGTTCTCGCTGCTGATCTTCGCGGCGATGGTCGCCTCGAACTGGAAGCGATCCACCGCGTCCTTCGACTTGAGGACATGAGGCCACAGCACCTTGAGCGCCACCCGCTCCTCGGTGACCTTGTGGGTGGCGATGTAGACCGCGCCGAAGCCCCCCTGCGCCAGCTCTCGCTCGACCCGGTAACGCCCACCGATGATGATCCCCGGTGCCAGAACGCTCATGATCCCTCCTTGATCCAGGCAAACATTTCAACAGCGCGGGTGGACCTCAGTTGCCCAGCCTGCAGCAGCGGAACCCCAGGTCGATCCGGTGCGTCAGCCGCCCGTAAGGCTTCACCCCGGCGCATTCCGCGTCCGACGCATCGACCAGGAAAGAACCGCCGCGGGCGTCGCAGCTGTCGCTGCTGCAGTCCCCGGTCCACTCGGCGGCGTTGCCCACCAGGTCAAGGACCCCTTCCGGCGACGAGCATCCCTGGTTGCTGCCGACCTCGTTCGCACAGCTCCCTCCCGGGCAGCTCGCCCCCGGCTTCTGGCTGTCGTTGCAGCGCCCCGCTTCGTACTGGTTCTGCGTCACGTTGCCGTAGGGGTACGAGTGCCTGTTGCCCTGCGAGCACGCCATGAACATCGGGTTCCGCGACACGCTCTGCTGCGGACCTCCGCTGCACAGCTCCTTGCCCGCCCACCGGCAGAACGCCGCCGCATCGCAGGCGTCCACGCAGACCACCGGGTGCGTGCCCTGCCCCCCAGGTACCCCCTTGATGCACGCCGCATCGGGGCGCAGATCGGTGTTTCCGACCTCGCAGGCCTCCTCGGGCTGCAGCACCTCCCCGGTCGGCTTCTCCTCCGTGACCTTCACCTGCGCGAGAAACTCCTGGTACTGCTCGAAGGTGACCTCTGTGCGGTCGACCCACGCGCAGGCCGGGTTCTCCAGCGTCTTTGACACCGTGTTGTAGTCCCCGATCTCGGTGGCCACCATGGCGGGCCCTCCGGTGATCGGCGGCGTTGTCTTCCCGGCGCAGACCCCCGGCGCCCCGGCCTCGCCCCCGGCCCCCGCTCCCCCGGTACCTGCTCCCCCGGCCCCTGCTTGTAGGGAACCTCCGGACCCACCGGAGCCCGCCTGCGCACTCTCGCCTCCCTCGAACTCCTCGTAGCCTCCGAGCACCTGGCAGGCGGTCAGCATCACCGGCAACAGGAGCAAGCCTGGGCCCCGCATCAGAAGGCCCCCCGGAGCTGGAACCCGGCGCCATCGCGGGCCACCGAACCATCCACGCGCAGGGCTCCGACCCTGGGTTCTTCCTTGCGAAAGAAGAGGAGGTACGTGCTCAGCGCGACGCCAACCAGGCCCACGCCGATCCCGACGTTGGCGCCCCAGGCCTTGGCATCGGCCCGATCGCGTGTCTCCAGGGTTCTCCTGGAGCAGCCCACGCGCGAGGGGCAGTCGCGCTCGGCCTCCCGGTAATCCGCCAGCGACGAGAGCCCGAAAAAACCTCCCACGCCCAGCGCCACGATGCTGGCCCCCCCGAGCACGTACCCGGCGACGGGCGCCCCGGGTTTTTCCCCGGCAGACGGTGGGCTGACGCGTGACGCCGAGGATGCCAGAGGAGGCGCGGACGAGGACGATGGCGCGCCAGAAGGCGGCCCCGAGGCCACCGGCGCGGCGGGGGCTTCCTTCTTCCGGAGAGGCGGGATCGCGACCACGTTCTCCGTCTTCCCTTCTTCGAGCGACAGCTTGATCTGCACGGGCTCATGGCCAGGGGCCTCGGCCTCCAGCAACGTGCTGCCCGGATCGACCGGGATCCGTGTATCCAGGGCGCTGGCGCTCACCGGTTGCCCATCGCGCTGGAGCGAGAACCCTGGCGCGGGGGACTGCACCTTGATCGTCAGGTAGATGAGCCGGGGCTCCAGGGCGGCTGCGCGATCCCGGGTGACCTGGGCCTGGGCCTGCTTCCCCTGGGCCGTGGCAAGCCGGAACGCTGCCAGGTATTCCGCCCAGGCGGTGGCGATTTTCCCCTGCTTTTCGTGGCACTGGGCGAGGCTCCCGAGGGCCCCCGGGGAGGCATCGAGACGGTGGCTCTCGGCCAGCTTGGCGCAGGCCTCCTCCAGCTGCCCCTGGTCCAAAAGCTTGCGCCCCTCACGAAAAAGGGCCTCCGCGGCGGCAGGATTGGCCACCCCCGCGGACGTCCACCCGAGCACGCCCGTCAGCAAGAGCGAGGCACCCACACGCCGGAGCACAGATCCCATGACGGCCCGCGTATCAGCACGAAACATGCCACTTCTCCGCGCCCTCCTTGCGCCTCACAAGGCGCCCACGGACCGCAACGGAGCACTCCACGGAGCACTCCGCGGAGCACTCCACGCCGCCTGGAGCCCCTCCCTGGTCCAGCCCCAGCGAGCCCCTCCCGACCCCCAGGACCGCTGCAGCAGGCTCGCTCCAGCCACCCGCTCCATCCACAGGCCCACGCGCCCGGAGCCTGGTGCGAAACCTGCTGGTGCCGCTGCCCCATGCGCCGTCCCCTCGCCTTCGGTCTTGGTTCCGCCGTCCTCTTCTCCTCGCTGGTTGCCTGGATGACGCCAGCCTCCGCGGCACCTTCCTCGGTGACCATGGCGCCCGCGCTCGATCCGTCGCCAGGCCACGGTGCGGTGGGGGCATTCTTGGGCAGCCAGAACGCGACGACTCGCTGGCCTGGTTCCCCTGGCGTGTGGACGAGCAGCAGCCTCGCCGCCCCCTCGACGCTCGACACCCTGCTGGGGGTTGCTCCCAGGCAGACCCCTGCTACGAAGAAGAAGGGCGCCAAGCAGCGCAAGCAGGACCCCATGCCCCCCGCCTTGCGCGCCGCCTACCTGGCCTTCGAGCAGGCCTCTTCCCCGGCTGCGTACGACGTTGCTGGCACCGTGGCGCGCCACGAGAAGCAGAAGTTCCATACACACTTTGACAGCGACGAGGTGCGTGTCCAGCCCGACCACGAGGGGCAAGGTGTGCTGGGCCTGCGGCTGGCGCGGCTGGGCTGCGGTGAGGATCGCCGCGAGGTGGCCACCGGTCGGCGCGAGGTGACTGGCAACCGGGTGTCGTACATGCGCCCTGAACTTGGCCTGGAGGAGTGGTACGTCCACGGGAAGCTGGGTCTGGAGCAAGGCTTCACGCTGGAGGGAGCACCGTGCAGCGCGGTGGGCGAGCTGGTGCTGGAGGTGGGGGTGAGCGGGGGCCTGGTGCCGGTGCTGGCGGAGGACAGGAAGGGGGTGGAGTTCTGGCGAGAAGGGCAGGCCACAGGGCTGCGGTACGAGGAACTGCACGTGGTGGATGCAGGAGGGAAGGTGCTGCCCTCGAAGCTGGGCGTGGAAGGGGGACGAATCACGCTGGGAGTGGACGCCCGGGGTGCACAGTGGCCGGTGGTGGTGGATCCGATCGTGTGGGTTCAACAGGCCAAGCTTGTTGCGAGTGATGGTGCTGCTGAAGATTACTTTGGCGAGAGCGTGTCGTTGAGTGGAGATACGGCCCTCGTCGGGGCTTATCGAGATGACACTAACAATGGGGCCCTATCTGGTTCTGCGTATGTATTTGTGCGAAGCGGAAGTTCCTGGATGCAGCAGGCCAAACTCATCGCCTCTGATGGTGAATACGAGGACTACTTTGGCGAGAGCGTGTCGTTGAACGGAGATACAGCTATCGTTGGTGCCCCGCGTGCATCCGTACTAGGTGCGGGGGGGGATGCCGGCTCTGCGTATGTATTTGTGCGAAGCGGAAGTTCCTGGACGCAGCAAGCCAAACTCATCGCTTCCGACAAAGCCACCGGTGACTACTTTGGTACCAGTGTATCTATGAGCGGTGATTCAGTCATTATCGGTGCTCCTGAAGATGATGACAAAGGGAGTCGTTCAGGTTCTGCGTATGTATTTGTGCGAAGCGGAAGTTCCTGGACGCAGCAAGCCAAAATCACCGCTTCCGATGGTTCCGCTAATGATAATTTTGGCAGGAGCGTATCGTTGAGCGGAGGCACTGCCCTTATCGGTGCTCCTGATGATGACGATAAAGGTAGTAATTCTGGTTCTGTGTACGTGTTTGCAAGGAGCGGAAGTTCCTGGACGCAGCAGGCCAAAATCACCGCTTCCGATGGGGCCAACTCCGATAAGTTTGGCGGTAGCGTATCATTGAGCGGTAATACCGCCCTTATTGCTGGGGGGGGGGATGCATACGTATTTGTAATGTTTGAAAATTCATGGACGCAGCAGTTTAAAGCTATCGGTCCCTTCTATGGTCATGTATCTTTGAGTGGCGATGTCGCCCTTATTGGTGCTCCTGGAAATGACGATAATGGTATTGATGCTGGTGCTGCTTATGTATTTGCGCGGAGCGGGAATTCCTGGACACAGCAGGGCAAGCTCACAGCTTCTGACGGTGCTGCCGGTGATAACTTCGGCGCCAGTGTATCTATAAGCGGAGAGACAGTTCTTGTCGGTGCTACTAGAGATGACGATAAGGGCAGCGATTCCGGTTCTGCTTACGTATTTTTCCCCGAAGGACCTTGTAGTTCTGATGCAGACTGCCTTGTGACCAGGTTCTGTGCTGCCAATGGTCAATGTGCTCCCAGGAAACTTCAAGGCGCAGCCTGCAATATAGCTGCTAACAGCGACTGCAAGGAGGCTGGCTGTCGCGCCTGTCTCTCCAACCAATGTGTCGACGGGGTGTGCTGCAACACCGCCTGTTCGGGCTCCTGCCAGGCCTGCTCTGCTGCCAAGAAAGGTTCTGGTCAGGATGGTTCCTGTGGTCTGATTTCTCTGGGTCTCGACCCAGACAACGAGTGCCAGGTCGTCGGCGCAGGCGTCTGTCAGTCCACGGGCTTCTGCGACGGTACCGGCAAGTGCGACTCCAAGCTCGGCATCACCTGTGCGGCTGCGGCTTGCAGCGATGCCGGCACCGCGGCGCTCCCGGCAAGCTGCCCGGCCAGCGGGATCTGCCCCGCGCAGACGCTGCAATCCTGTGCGCCCTTTGTCTGCGCCGCGGGGGCCTGCCTCTCCTCGTGCAGCAAGAACGCCGATTGTCAGGCGACCTTTTACTGCGACATCCCCAGCGGTCAGTGCCTGCCGCAAAACGCGGAGCCCAACACACCTTGTTCCACCAACAGCCAGTGCGCCTCCCAGTTCTGCGTCGATGGCTACTGCTGCAACGAGGCCTGCACCGGCACCTGCCGCGCCTGCTCGACCGCGAAGAAGGGCCAGGGGCTCAACGGCGTCTGCGGCGATATCCTGGGTAACACCGATCCGGACAGCGAGTGCACCGAGCAGAACCCCGCGACCTGCGGGACCTCGGGTGCTTGCAACGGCCAGGGCCAGTGCGCGCTCTTTGCACAGGGGACCTCCTGCGGGGCCTCGACCTGCGTGGCCGGAGGGCTGACCGGGAAGGTGTGCGATGGCCAGGGCAAGTGCCTGGATGCCAGCACGCCGGTGCCGTGCGCACCATACACGGGTTGCGCCAACGGGACGACCTGCGCCACGACCTGCGCGTCCAGCAGCGATTGCGTCGGGACCCACTTCTGCAACCCGACGAGCAACAAGTGTGAGCCCGACAAGGCCTCCGGAGCGACCTGCGAGAGCAGCGGTGAATGCGCGAGTGGGTTCTGTGTGGATGGAGTCTGCTGCTCAACTGCTTGCGAGGGTGCGTGCCAGGCGTGCGAGGCGTCGCTGAAGGCGTCAGGTCCGTCGGGGGTGTGCGGGGCGGTGGTGGAGGGGAGCAAGGACAGCGGGTGTGCGACAGCGGGAGGATGCGGAGCGGATGGGTCGTGCGCGGCTGGCGGCGTGTGCCGGACAGCAGCGCCCGCCGGCGTCCCCTGCGGAGCGACAAGCTGCGTGGGAACCACGTCGTCCGCGGGCAAGGTCTGCGATGGCTCAGGGACATGCATCTCCTCGTCCGGGATCTCATGCGGAGCGTACGTGTGCGCCGCCGCAAGCGGAGCATGCTTGCTCGAGTGCAATGCGACGAGCGAGTGCTCCTCCGGGTATTTCTGCTCGCAGAAGGCCTGCTTGCCGGTGCTGAACGCGGGCAACGTGTGCACGAGCAACGAGCAGTGCTCGTCGGGGTTCTGCGTCGATGGCGTGTGCTGCGAGAGTGCCTGCGATGGCGCCTGCGTCAGCTGCAACGGCAACGCCAACCAGAGTGGTCAGAGCGGCAAGTGCGGTCCGGTCACCGGCGGCACCGACCCTCGCAATGCCTGCAACAAGGATGACGCCAGCCCCTGCGGCAAGCCGGGGGTCTGCGGCGACGATGGCGAGTGCCAGGCCTTTGCCAGCGCAGGGACCCTCTGCGGCGCCGGGGCCTGCGAGGGCGACTCGCTCACTCGCAAGGAATGCGATGGTTTCGGAGCTTGCCAGCAGCTCTCCAGCCTCTGCCCCCCCTTCGCCTGCGACGAAGCCGCCAAGGCCTGCAAGACGAAGTGCAGCAGCGACCAGGATTGCTCCACCGGCGCCGTCTGCGCCACCAACGGTCAGTGCACCCTCGGCGAGGCCTCCTGCTCGGACAAGTCGACGGCCAGGGCTGCGGATGGTTCCCTCAAGAAGTGTGACCCCTACACGTGCCTCAACGGTCAGTGCCGTTCCAGCTGCTCCTCGGACCTGGATTGCGTCGGTGACTTCGAGTGCAACGGGCAGCAGTGCGTGGCAAAGACCCCAGGCACTGGGGGCAACGCGGGGGCAAGCGGCAGCGCAGGGAACAGCGCAGGCGGCGCGGGCGGTGAAGGGGGCGTGGGCGGGAGCAGCGTGGGCGGGAGCAGCGCGGGCGGAGCGGGTGGAAACGGGACGACGCCCGGAGGCGAGGTGAGCGAAGAGGACGGAGGATGCGGGTGCCGGACCGCAGGGAACACGTCTCCCTCGGGTCGTGGAGCCGTGGTCGGGGTGTTCCTTGCGCTGGCCGCGGTGGCCCGCCGGCGCCGTCTACGCGTGTGATGCTCCGGGCTCGGTGAAGCGAGGCGGTGGGGCCCCTGTGCTAGGGTCAGGGCCATGCAACCGTTCTTCAACACAGCGGGTCCTTGCATCGAAGGGGAGCATCACATGCTGCCCCCTCGGCGCCGTCTCGCCAACGCGCTGAAGCTGATCGAGCAGAAGAAGTACTTCGTGCTGCGAGCCGGGCGCCAGACGGGGAAGACGACGAGCGCACGATGGATGGTCGACCACCTGCCAAAGACCGGTCGTTACGAGGCCCTCTGGGTTGACCTCCAGACCGCCCGTGAACGAGCCAACCTCCAGGAGGCATTCCCCCTCTTGCTGGATGCCTTTGTCGATGCACTCTCGGGGCATCCCACGCTGCCCTGTCCTCGACCCGACAAG
>JALOQB010000034.1 GCA_025453595.1 Polyangiaceae bacterium | reverse complement strand
AATAAAACACATAAGAAATTAGAATCTCTCAATGAAGATCATAATAATGAACAACCGATCACCTGCATCAAACTAGTACGCAAGAACAGGGGTACGATTCTGTATTTCCTCCCACAGATCGCCGAGGGTCTCCTCGGCGATGCCCTGCGGATCCTGGCGACCGACCTTGGAGACTGCCGCTGCGACCCGGGTCGGTGTCAACAACGAGAGGGCCTCCTGCTCTAGCCGGTTCAGCACAGGCTCCGTGCCTTGTACGGTCCGGGCCCAGGGGCGCGCGCCGCGGTAGCGCTCGTCCTCGGCAAACTCGTCGATCTTCTTCTTCAGCAGCGGTCGAACGGGGCCTCGCGGGGTATCGAGGGTCACGGCGCGTTGCGGGCGGAGCACGACGCCTTCCGCCAGGTTCGAGGGCCCCAGCGAGGGGAGCCCGAGCCTGGTCGGGAGCGTGGTCGGGAAGCGCTCGCAGAAATCCATCGCCTCCCGGTAAGACCCCACCAGCAGCGGCTCGGCGGCGAGCAAGCCGCTCGCCCCGGCCAGCGCCAAGGTACGGTCGATATCCAGGAACTCCATACGATCTCCTTGCTCGAAGCGCAGGGCGAGATCGAAGATGCACAGGTGCACGTCGGGGGCGTACCAGACCCCGGTCTGGACTGGCTCGACCTCCGCGACCGGGGTGACCTGGGGGTGCGGGTACGAGCCACCAAAGAGCTCTCCGTAAACAAGGACGGAGGCCACCTGATCGCGGCCTTGACGGGCGAGGCGGGCGAGCTCCAGGAGGGAAGGGCGCAAGCGCGCCAGGAGCCGGTGGTGACCGAAGAAATCTTCGTTCGGTTCGAGCCACCGCTTTCGCTTTCCGACGCGGAGACCGGCGGGTTCGACGGCGATGCAGAGGTTGGCGCCGTGGATCTTCTCGGAGACCACCCAGGGCAGGCGGGCCAGGCGCCTGAGCGCGATCTCGTCGGCCTGCCACTGGTCCGGCCGCTCGGCGATCTTGTCAAAGGGGGCGAAGGAAAGCGACATGACCCCCGAGGGACGCGGCCCGGGGGTGATTCCGGACAGGGGCGCTCAGCCGCGGCGCTGGAGGCGGAAGCAGCGCTTGTTGCCCTGGGGCCGGGGGGGCATCACCTTGAGCGCCGAGAGGACAACCTCGCGGATGCGCCCGGACCCCTTCACGTCCCGGATCTGGAGCCGGTCCCCGTTGGCCTTGATGACGTCGCAGAGCCCGAAGGCAAAGTGATCGACCAGGTCGCCACGCTCCGGCAGCAGGTCTTCCTCCTCGGCCTCGGCGTCGTCACTGGCGGCGGCCACCTCGGCCCAGGTGCGCGGCGGGACCGGTGCAGGCGGCGTGGAGACCGATGGCGCAGCGCTCGGCACCGCGGAGGGGGCAGCGGGAGCGGCGGCGGGAGAAGTCACCGCGGGGGCCACCCCCACCACCTCGCGACGAACCCCGGGCTCACGGGGGGCCACGGCGGTGGATTGAACGAAGAGCGTGACCCCCTGGGAGCGCGCCCGGGTCAGCACCCCACCGAGCACCTCGATCCCGGCGTCCGTGTGGCGCGCGAGGGTGACGGTGAAGGGGCCACCGGACGGGCCCGCGAGGGACACCAGCACCAGGCGACCCCGGAGCGTCCGCTGCAGATCGAGGGCCTCGCCGGGGAGCTTGATCTCGACCCCTTCGAGGTGCCCCGAGGCCTGGAGCCAGCAGCCCGGTTCAATGGAGGAGAGGGCCGGCATCAGGTCGTCGCCGGCAGGCACAGGGACAAGGCGTGAGGTGGTCATGGCGTGCGAGGGGGGCGCTTCTGGATCAGCAAGGCATCGAGGTGCGAGGCCCGCGGAGGGCGCTTGGCGGTCAGATCCCCCACCGCCACCGAGAGCGCATCCGCCGGGATCCCCGCCGCCAGCAGCACCGCCCGGATCGCCTCGGCCCGCTCGTTCGCCAGCGCCTCCTGCTTCGCCGCCGGGGTCGGCCCGTCCCCGTAGGCCTCGACCACCAGCCGCTCGAAGCGCGGCGTGCCGCGGGCCTTCTGCGCGATCATCCGGAGCGAGCGCTCGATCTCTGCCGTCATCTTCGCGTTGCCCGCGGCAAACCGGATCGGCGTCGGCACGTCCAGCCGCCCCTTCTGCAGCGTCACCAGGTCCTTGCCGCTGGGCTCCGGGCAGCCATCCTCGTCGTCAACCCCGTCGATCGTCTCGGGCTGGGTCGGACACTTGTCCAGCTTGTCGAGGATGCCGTCGTTGTCGTTGTCCGGCTCCGGACAGCCATCTTCGTCCTGGAACCCGTCTTTATCCTCGGCCTCGAAGGGACATTGATCAACTTGATCAAGGATACCATCGGCATCATTGTCGAGGTCCGGGCAGCCGTCCTCGTCCTTGAAGCCGTCCTTGTCCTCGGGGCCGTTGGGGCAGATATCATCCTTGTCGAGGATGCCGTCGTTGTCGTTGTCGGGGTCGGGGCAGCCGTCGTCGTCCTGGAACCCGTCCTTGTCTTCCGGGTCGTTGCGGCAGCGGTCGTCGGCGTCGAGGATGCCGTCGTTGTCGTCGTCCGGGTCGGGGCAACCGTCGTCATCCTGGAAGTTGTCCTTGTCTTCCGGGGCGTCGCGGCAGCGGTCGCGGCTGTCGGGGACGCCATCGCGATCGTTGTCGTTGTCGGGGCAGCCGTCCTCGTCCTCGAAGCCATCGCGGTCCTCGGGCTCGCTGACGCAGCGGTCGTTGACGTCGAGGATGCCGTCGTTGTCGGAGTCGCGCCCGAGGGGGGCGTAGCGTGCGCCGGCCAGCACCCGGAAGGCGGGGGCGGTGACGTCGTTGCTGGAGAGGGGCAGCGAGGTGCCGGCGCCCAGATGGAGGGAGAGGTCGCCGGCGAGGGCCGGGGCCGAGCGGAGCCCGAGGAGCCACTCGGCCGGGGCGAGGGTGGAGCGGTCCCCGATCTCGCTCACCCCGGCGGCGCTGCGGGTCAGGGATTTCTGGGGCCCGAAGCCCTGGAGGGCGAACACCTCGCCGGTGACCGCCAGCTTCTCGCCCAGCACGTCGACGCTGACGCCGAGGGCCTCGTAGAGCTGGGTGCCGACGGTGGTGCCGGCCAGGTCAACCTGGGACCGCACACGTGCTCCGACCTCGACGCCGACCACCACGGGGCCAAAGCGCCAGTCGGCGACCGCGGAGGGGGCAAAGCCGACGCCCTTGCCGCCGGCGAACAGCTCGCCATCGCCGGTGGGCACGATGACCTCGCCGCGCAGGCTGACCGCGGGGCCCGGGGCCAGGTAGCCGCCCCGGCGCTGGAGCAGGCCCGCGTGGAGGCCGATGCGCGCGTCGCGGAGCACGGACCGGGGGATCTCGGTGCTCTTCTGGCTCACCAGCGGGCTGACGCCGACGCCGCTCTGGTAGAGCGTGACCGGGGTGACCAGCGTGAGCTCGAGGCCCTTGCCCAGGCCAAAGGACCACAGCAAGCTGCCGTTGAGCTGGTCGTCGATGGCGTACGCGTCGGTGCCGCCGGGCTCGGCGGAGGGCAGACGGAACACCACCGGGCGCTTCTGGAAGGCGGTGATGAAGCCAAAGCCCACCTGCCCGGCGGGGGTCACCGAGGTGCCAGCCACCGAGGAGAACTGGGAGGACCCTGGCCGCAGCCACAGGTTATCCGCGTCCACGCAGGTCGAGACCCGGTTGGCCGGGGAGCAATCCTCGGCCCGCGCGGCGCTCGCGGAAAGCAGCAACGGTGCCAGGGCGACCAGGGAGAAGGCTCGGCGCAGGTGCATGAGGACGGCGGGCTCCATACCATGCCTGCCTCCGGCGACGCATCGGAAGTACTGCAAAGACGCCGCTGGAGCGCGTGAAGTGCTTGCCTTGCTCGGGGGATTGGCGCAAGACCGCGGCGCATGGCGCTCCTGCTGGCATCGGCCTCCCCGCGGCGACGTGAGATCCTGGTGACCCTGGGGGTCCCCTTCGAGGTCCAGACCGTGGACGCCGACGAAGGCGAGCTCCCCGGGGAGGGCCCGGCGGCGTACCTGGAGCGGGTGGTCGAGGCCAAGCTCGCCCTGGCGCTGCCGGCCGCGGCGGCCCGGGGGCTGGGGTCCGTGCTGGTGGCCGACACCACCGTGGTCCTCGGCGAGACCATGCTGGCCAAGCCCCGCGACGAGGCCGAGAACCGCGCCATGATCCGGGCCCTGGCGGGCCGTGCTCACCGCGTGATGACCCGCTTCGCGGTGACCGGCCCCGGCGGCAAGGTCGCCCGCACCATCTCCACCGAGGTCCACGTCCGGGCCCTCGATGACGCCGAGATCCACGCCTACGTGGCCAGCGGGGAGGGCCGCGACAAGGCCGGCGGCTACGCGATCCAGGGGCTCGGCTCCTTCCTGGTCGAGCGCATCCACGGGTCCTACTCGGCGGTGGTGGGGCTGCCGGCCTGCGAGGTCGCCCAGGCCCTCGTCCAGGTCGGCGCCATCCCCACCTTCCCCCTGCCTCGCTGAGCCGCGGTGCCCTGGACCGACCGCCTGCTCGTCGTGCTGACCGCGGCCCTCGCCCGCGGGGCCGTGGTGGCCTGGGCCGCGGGCCAGGTGCCGCCCGCCGCCGACGGGGTCTTCTACCACCGCCTCGCCTCCCGCCTCGCCGAGGGCGCCGGTTACACCTGGCTCTGGCCCGACGGCGTCGTCACCTACGCCGCGCACTACCCGGTGGGTTACCCCTTCCTGCTGTCGCTGCTCTACCGGGTCCTGGGGCCGATCCCGGGCGTCGCGGCCCTGCTCAACGCCGCCCTCGGCGTGGCCGCCGCCGCGGCCATCCATGCGCTCACCCACCGCCTCGCCGGGCGCCGCGCGGGCCTCCTCGCGGGCCTGCTGGTCGCCCTCGACCCGGCCCTCGTCCTCTACACCCCGGCGCTCATGACCGAGGGCGTCGTCGCCGCGCTCCTGGCCCTCGTCGCCTGGCTCGTCGCCGCCGCCTCCTCGGACCGCCGCTGGTGGGCCGCCGCCGCCCTCGCGCTGGGCCTCTGCGCCCTCGTGCGCCCCCAGTGCCTCCTGGCCGCGCCGCTCCTGGGGCTGCTCGCTCCATACACAGAATTTCCCTACAGTCGGCGGCAGGAGCTGAGGGCAAGGTTGACGAGGGGCGCGCTGCTGACGGCGGGGGCGCTGGCGGTGTGCCTGCCGTGGGCGGCGCGGAACTGCGCCCGGATGGATCGGTGCACGCTGGTGAGCGCAAACGGGGGCTGGAACCTGCTGATCGGGGCGGGCCCGAAGGCGACGGGGCACTGGTCGCCGGTCGATGTACCGGAGGAGTGCCGGGAGGTGTTCCCGGAGGTGGCGAAGGACCAATGCTTCGGCGCGGCGGCGCGGCGGATCATCGCGCGCGAGCCGGCGCGGTGGCTGGGGCTGGTGCCGGCGAAGCTGGCGGCGACCTTCGATTACTGCGGGGCGGGCCCCTGGTACCTGCACGACGCGGCGCCGGCGGCGTTCCCGTACGAGGCGAAGGTGCGGTGGGGCGCGGTGGAGACGGTGTTCCACCGGCTGCTGCTGGTGGGGGCGCTGGCGGGGCTGGGGCGAGGGGCCCAGGGCAAGCTCGGCAAGGGGCTGGCGGTGGCCGGGGCGCTGCTGGCGCTGACCCGGGGTGGGTGGATGGCTTACGTGGCGCTGGCGGCGCTGGCGGGGGTCCGATGGGGGCAGGACCGGCACCATTTCCTGGCCGGGGCGCTGCTCTCGGTGCTGGGGAGCACCCTGGTGGTCCACGGGGTCTTCTTCGGCGCAGGTCGCTATTCGCTCGTGGTCTTCCCCCTGATCGCTGCCTGCACTGGAGCGCTTTTGACAGGGGAGCCTCAACCACGCGATACTGCGCCCCATGCCCCTGATTGAGACCGAAGAAGCCGCGCGCCGCCTCGCCCGGGCCATCGCCAGCGACCTTTCGCTCTACAACGAGGAGAAGATCGTCCAGGGTATCCAGGAAGATTCGCTCTTCGAGCTGCTCGCGGAAGAGATCGAGGAGGGCCGCGCCCTCTACAAGAACCGCGTCGCGCCGACGCTGTACCAGAAAAATTTCTACGACCGTGCCCTCGTCGACATCCTGATCAAGTCCCGCGGACACATCAAATCCAAGCTCTGGTGAGGCTCATCGTCGAGGCAGGCGACGGGGGGCTGCGTCTCGATCAGTACCTCGCGCTCCGGTGGCCCGAGCCGATCACCCGGGGCGAGGCTCAGCGCTGGATCGACGGCGGTCACGTGCTGGTGCAGGGCGCCCCGGGGCGGGCGTCCCGCAAGCTCCAGCCGGGCAACGAGATCGAGGTGACCCCCCCCCCTCGCGCGCCCACCGAGGCTCGACCCGACGCCTCCATCACCTTCCCGGTGCTGTTCGAGGACGAGTGGCTCCTCGTCCTCGACAAGCCCGCGGGCCTCGTCGTCCACCCGGCTCGCGGCCACCTCGACGGCACCCTGGTCAACGGCCTCCTCGCACGCGAGGGCTTCGAGCTCGAGGCCGAGGAGGGCGAGGCCTGGGCCCGCCCCGGCATCGTCCACCGGCTCGACAAGGGTACCAGCGGCGTCATGGTCGTCGCCAAGCAGGACCGATCCCGCGAGGGCCTCAAGGCCCTCTTCGAGCGTCACGACATCGAGCGCTCCTACCTCGCCCTTGTCGTCGGCCACCCGGCGCCCGCCCGCATCGAGACCCTCCACGGACGCCACCCGACGGATCGCCTCCGCTTCACCTCCCGCGTGGCCCACGGCAAGCTCGCCATCACCCACGTCGAGCCCGTCGAGCCCCTCGGCCCCTGCACCCTCGTCCGATGCCGCCTGGAGACCGGCCGCACGCACCAGATCCGCGTCCACCTGTCCGAGGTCGCCGGCACCCCCCTCCTCGGCGACCCGCTGTATGGAAAACCCCTACGAGACAGCGGCCTGCGAGCGCTGGGCGATGGGCTCGGCCGCCAGGCGCTCCACGCGGCGGTGCTGGGGTTCAGGCACCCGGTGACGGGGGAGGCGCTGCGGTTCGAGACGCCGCCGCCCGCGGACATGATGGCGACGCTGGCGGCGCTGCGGGGCCCGATGACGCGCCACGATCCGCGGCGGCCGACGCGACCGGCGGGGTGAACGGCGGGACGTGCCTTCCGTCTTCCTCGCGATGCTAGCCTGCCGTGGGGGCTGCCCCTCGTGACGATCGGGTCAGGGGGCTAGCAACCAGGCCTGAAGCTGCTCGGGCTCGCTGGTGTCGAGCACCACGTCGCTCACCACATTCGCCCCCAGCGCCTCGATCTTCTCCACCAGCGCGGCCTGCTCTCCCTCGCTCAGCGGGCGCCCCAACCGACGCTCAAACAGGTGCCGCAGCGTCGACGAACGACCCTCCTTCAGGCCCTCCTTCAGGCCCTCCTTCAGGCCCTCCTTCAGGCCCTCCTTCAGGCCCTCCTTCAGGCCTTGCTCGACGATGTTCTTGTAGCCCTTGAACTCGCGGATGAGGTCGTGCTCCATGATTGCTTGAGCGATAGCTTGCTGGATCTCCTGGAGACCGGCAAGCTCCCCTGCAAAGACCGTCAACCCCGTCAAGAAGCGATCCTTGACGTCCGCATCGCGCTCGCTCCGCCAGATGACCTGCGCCGCCTCCTTCACGGTCTCCAGCGAGGCCTGCTGCATCAGGGGCGACAGCGCCGCCAGCAGGGGAGACCCGGTCGCCAGTGCCTCCTCGGCGGAGTGGTCCGAGAGCAGGAGCGAGACGAACTCGTACTGCCACAACAGGCGCTGGTTCACCGTCCAGACAAAGCGTGAGATGGGGGGCTCCCTGCGAGGGCGCAGGTGGATGACGACGCCGAGGGTGGGCAGTTTGTGGAGCACGTAGGTCTGGCAGGCGTAGCCATGAAGGCGCTCCGGAAGGGTCAGATCCGAATCGGTCTGGAACTCGACGTTCAGCGCCATCTTCTGATCGAACAGACGAACCACCAGGAGCTTGTCCCGACGAAGCTCCGCCAGGTGCAGCTCTGGCTCCAAGATCTCGACCAGTTCGAGGCGATCATCGATGAAACGCAGGAGCCCCGGCAGGTCATCGCGGATGCACTGCTTGAGCGAGATGTCGAACTTGCCAAGGCCCCCTTTCTCCGAGGTTTTCGTCATGGAGCTTGCTTACCACGAGGAGGTGGCTCGCGACCCAGACATGACGGTCAGCGCAAGGCTTCGTCGACGCTGGCGGTGATGGTGAGGTCGTACCACCGCAAATACGCACCGAGGTGGTCGCGACGGGGTCTGCCGGCCATTCTGCCCGAGGCTGCCCCGGGTTTCTTGGTCATCCCCAAGGGGTACGGCAGACGCGCTTCAAACCCAGGATAAACCGTCGCCGCCGGCGCGCTGCTCGGCAGGCTTGTAGGAGATCGCTGCGGAGAGCAGGTCGCGGTTCATGCGGGCGATCCAGCGGATGCTGATCTCCTTGGGGCAGGCGGCCTCGCAGAGGTAGTGGTTGGAGCAGGAGCCGAAGCCCTCTTTCTCGTGCTGAGCGACCATGGCGAGGGTGCGCTTGTCGCGCTCGGCCTGGCCCTGGGGGAGCGAGTTGAGGTGGCCGATCTTGGCCGACATGAAGAGGCTGGCGCTGGCGTTGGGGCAAGCGGCGACGCAGGCGCCGCAGCCGATGCAGGTGGCGGCGTCCATGGCCTCGTCGGCGAGGCTCTTGGCGATGGGGATGGCGTTGGCGTCGGGGGCGGCGCCGGAGCGGGCGGTGATGTAGCCGCCGGCCTGGATGATGCGTTCAAAGGCGCCGCGGTCGACGGAGAGGTCGCGGATGACGGGGAAGGCGGAGGCGCGCCAGGGCTCGACCCAGAGCTCCTCGCCGGAGCGGAAGGAGCGCATGTGGAGCTGGCAGGTGGTGGTGGCCTTCTGGGGGCCGTGGGGCTCGCCGTTGACGACCATGCCGCACATGCCGCAGATCCCCTCGCGGCAGTCGTGGTCGAACATGATCGGCTCCTTGTTGTCGAGGACGAGGCGCTCGTTCACGACATCGAGGAACTCGAGGAAGGAGGCGTGGGTCGAGATGCCGCGGGCGTACTGGGAGTAATCCTCGAACCGGCCGGCGTCTTTGGGGCCATTCTGGCGCCACACATGCAACTTGAGATCGATCGTTTCTGCCACGGTTGCTTGCCTCACTTGTAGGAGCGCTGGGCCATCTTGACGTACTCGAAGGAGAGCTGTTCCTGGTGACGGACGTAGTTGCCGTCCCGGGCCTCGGGCCCGTTGCCGCGCCACTCCCAGGCGGCGACGTGGGCGTAGCGATCGTCGTCGCGGACGCACTCGCCGTCGGCCTGGTGGTCCTCGCGGAAGTGGCAGCCGCAGCTCTCGTCGCGCTCGAGGGCGTCGCGGCACATCAGCTCGCCCAGCTCGAAGAAGTCGGCGACGCGACCGGCCTTCTCGAGGTCGCGGTTGAGCGACTCACCGGAGCCGGTGAGCTTGACGGTGCTGTAGAACTCGTCGCGCAGCTGGGGGATCTGCTCGATCGCCTTCCGGAGGTTCTTGGGGTCGCGGGCCATGCCGCAGTTGTCCCAGATGATCCCGCCGAGCTTGCGGTGGAAGTCGTCGACGGTACGCGACCCCTTCTGCCCGATGTCCATCAGCTTCCGGAAGCGCCCCTGGGTCTCCTGGAGGGTGGCGGTGACCGCCGCGCTGCTCTCGGTGGTCTTTGACTTGCCGGCCTGGGCCAAGTAGTGGCCGATCACGTAGGGCAACACAAAGAAGCCATCGGCCAGCCCCTGCATCAGCGCCGAGGCGCCGAGGCGATTGGCCCCGTGGTCGCTGAAGTTGGCCTCGCCCGCGACGAAGAGCCCCGGGATGTTGCTCATCAGGTTGTAATCGACCCAGAGGCCGCCCATGGTGTAGTGGGTGGCCGGGTAGATGCGCATCGGGACGCTGTAAGGGTCCTCGCCGGTGATGCGCTGGTACATGTCGAAGAGGTTGCCGTAGCGCTCGGCGATCGCCTTCTTGCCGTCGCGCTTGATGGCGTCGGCGAAGTCGAGGTAGACGCCGCGGCGCACGCCGTTGATCTCGGGGCCCACGCCGAGCCCCTGGTCGCAGACGAACTTGGCCTGCCGCGAGGCGATATCGCGGGGCATCAGGTTGCCGAAGGCGGGGTACTTCTCTTCGAGGTAATAGAAGCGATCTTTCTCGGCAATCGACGAGGGATCGCGGGTGCAATCTTCACGCTTGCGCGGCACCCAGACCCGGCCATCGTTGCGGAGCGACTCGCTCATCAGCGTCAGCTTCGACTGGTACTCGCCGGCCTGCGGGATGCAGGTGGGGTGGATCTGGGTGAAGCAGGGGTTGGCGAAGAGGGCGCCGCGCCGGTGGGCGCGCCACGCCGCGGTGGCGTTGCAGCCCTTGGCGTTGGTCGACAGGTAGAAGACGTTGCCATAGCCGCCGGTGCCCAGGATGACCGCGTCGGCCAGGTGCACCTCGAACTTCCCGGTGACCAGGTCGCGCGTCACGATGCCGCGGGCGCGCCCGTCCTCGACGATCAGATCGACCATCTCGCAGCGGGTGCGCAGGTCGACCTTGCCCTCGGCGACGGTGCGCGCCAGGTGCGAGTAGGCGCCCAGCAGCAGCTGCTGGCCGGTCTGACCCCGGGCGTAGAAGGTACGCGACACCTGGGCGCCGCCGAAGCTGCGGTTGGCGAGGAGGCCGCCGTACTCGCGGGCGAAGGGCACGCCCAGGGCGACGCACTGGTCAATGATGTCAACGGAGACCTGGGCCAGGCGGTAGACGTTGCTCTCGCGAGCCCGGAAGTCACCGCCCTTCACCGTGTCGTAGAAGAGGCGGTAGATGCTGTCGCCGTCGCCCTGGTAGTTCTTGGCGGCGTTGATGCCGCCCTGGGCGGCGATGGAGTGGGCGCGGCGGGCGCTGTCCTGGTAACAGAAGGCCTTGACCTTGTACCCGAGGTCAGCGAGCGAGGCGGCCCCGGCGGCGCCGGCGAGGCCGGTGCCCACCATGATGACCTCGTACTTGCGCTTGTTGGCCGGGTTGACCAGCTTGATCTCGGCCCGGTGACGGTCCCAGCGGGTCTCGATGGGGCCGGTGGGGGCGTTGCTACGAAGCTCCATGATCTGCGTCCTCTCTCAGCGAAGCTCGCTACCGATCAGCCCCGTGAGGATCGCTGTCGGGATGATGACGTTGGTGAACGTGACCACCGCGGTCACGAGGAAGGCGATGGGGCGGGTGCGGGCGTCCCACTGGGGGTGACGGAGGCCCAGCGTCTGGAACAGCGCCACACCGCCGTGGAACAGGTGAAGACCCAGCAGCAGGTTGGCCACGATGTACGAGACCGCCACCGCAGGGTTCTGGAAGCCCCGGACCAGGTTGCCGTAGACATCGCCCTCCTTGAAGGGGAGCCCGGGGACCGCGCCCGCCGTGAGGTGGGCCAGGTGGAAGATCAGGTACGCCATCACGATGGGCCCCGAGAGGATCATCGTCTGGCGTGCGTAGCGCTGCAGGATGCTCTGCTCGGCGATCGGCGCGTTCACCTTGTAGCGGGTGGGCCGGGCGGCCTTGGCGCCGGCGTAGATGTTCATCGCCAGCGCCGCGTGGGTGACCACGCTGCCCAGGAGCACCAGGCGGGCGCCCCAGAGGGCCTTGGGCATCGAGTGAAGCATCGCCCCGTAGGCGTTGATCGTCTCGGGGCCAAGGAACACCTGCAGGTTGCCCACCGCGTGGGCGAAGACAAACCCGTAGAGGATGGTTCCGGTGACGGCCACGGCGGCTTTCTTTCCGGCGCCGGTGGCAAGGAGAGGGAGGGGCTCGGCCTTCAACATGGGAAGCGGGACCTCGGGGAAAGGATGTCGCCGCCATCCCTTAGCAGAGGCGCGGGCTGCGGCGTTGCATTTTTCCGCGTGTCTGCCGACGTTTAGGGCCCCCCTCTCCGGAAGTAAACCCCACCACCGTCGCCGCCACTGCGCGCCCTTTGCGCGCCCACCCGGAGCAAGGCTGGGGCACCCCTGCCCCGCCCCCGCCGCTCACACCATGAACAGCATCTCGCGGTACTTGGGGTAAGGCCAGAGATCGTCGTCGACGCGCACCTCCAGCGCGTCCACCGAGGCCCGCAGGTCGAGCATCGCCGGCAGCACCTTGGCGCGGAAGGCGTCTGCCTCCTCGACCACGTTGGATACGTGGTGCGTGGCCCCCAGCGCCGCCTCCAGGGCCTTGATCCCCTGGGCGACGCTGTTGGCCAGCTTGCTGACCTCGGTGAAGGCCTCGCCCGCGGCGGGCACATCCTTGAGCGGGGCGAGGCGCCCCAGGTACGAGAAGGCCGCCGGGAGCACCCCGGTGCGCGCCATCTCGACCGCCACCTTGGCCTCGATGGCGACGCGCTTGCAGTAGTTCTCCAGCCGCACGGTGTAGCGGCTCTCGGCCTCCTTGCGGTTGAGGACCTTGTAGCGCTCGAAGAGCGCCAGCGAGGGCTCGCTCACCAGGTGCCGCAGCGCCGCCGGCGTGTCCCGGTCGTTGGCCAGGCCCCGGCGCTCCGCCTCGCGGTGCCACGCCTCGTCGTAGTTGTTGCCGTTGAAGACGACGGGGCTCACCTCCGCCACCAGCCCCGGCAGGATCTTCGCCGCCGCGTCCCCCACCGACAGCCCCGCCTTCAGCTCGGCCTCGAGCCGGTCGGCCACGTAGTCGATGCTCTCGGCGACGATCGTGTTGATGATCGTGTTGGGCCACGAGATGTTCTGCGAAGAACCGACGGCGCGGAACTCGAACTTGTTGCCGGTGAAGGCGAAGGGCGACGTGCGGTTGCGGTCCGTGGTGTCCTTGCTGATGGCCGGGATCGCGCTGACCGCCAGGTCGATGGTGCCCCGCTTGTCGTTGTGGGCCCCGGACCCGCGGCCGATCTGCTCGAAGATCCCCTGGAGCTCGTCGCCGATGAACACGCTCATGATCGCCGGCGGCGCCTCGTTCGCCCCCAGCCGGTGGTCGTTGCCCGCCGAGGCCACCGAGGACCGCAGCAGCCCGCCGTGCTTGAACACGGCGCGGATCGTCGCCGCCAGGAACAGGAGGAACTGGGTGTTCTTGATCGGGGTCGTCCCCGGCTCCAGCAGGTTCTCCCCGCCGTCCGTCGCCATCGACCAGTTGTTGTGCTTCCCCGAGCCGTTGATCCCCGCGAAGGGCTTCTCGTGGTCCAGGAACGCCAGGCCATGCTTGGGCGCGATCCTCCGGAAGAGCTCGAGGATCAGCAGGTTGTGGTCCGCCGCCCGGTTCACCACCTCGAAGATCGGGGCGCACTCGTACTGCGCCGGCGCCACCTCGTTGTGCCGGGTCTTCACCGGGATCCCGAGGCCGATCGCCTCGTGCTCCACCTCGCTCATCACCGCCAGGATCCGGTCCTTGATCGCGCCGAAATACTGGTCTTCCAGCTCTTGCCCCTTCGGCGGCGGCGCACCGAACACCGTGCGGCCGCAGGCCACCAGGTCAGGGCGCAGCGCGAAGAAGGCGCGGTCCACCAGGAAGTACTCCTGCTCCGGGCCCATGGTGCAGGTCACCCGCTTCACGTCGCTGCGGCCCGTCAGCCGCAGCAGCCGCATCGCCGCCGACGAGATCGCCTCCTGGCTCCGCAGCATCGGCGTCTTCTCGTCCAGCGACTCGCCGGTGTACGACACGAAGGCCGACGGGATCGTCAGCGTCGCCCCGTTCGGGTGCTTCACCAGGAACGGCGACGTCGTCGGGTCCCAGGCCGTGTAGCCCCGCGCCTCGAAGGTCGCCCGCAGCCCGCCCGACGGGAACGACGACGCGTCCGGCTCGCCCTGCACCAGCTCCCGGCCCCCGAACCGCTCGATCAGCCCGTCCCCCTCGTACGAGAGAAACGAGTCGTGCTTCTCCGCCGTGATCCCCGTCATCGGCTGGAACAGGTGGGTGAAATGCGTCGCCCCCCGCTCCAGCGCCCACTCCTTCAGCCCGTGCGCCACCGCCGGCGCGATCGCCGGATCCAGCGGCGCCCCCCCCAGCACCGTCTCCCTCAGCTTCTTGAACACATCCTTCGGTAGCCGCCGCTGCGCCTCCTGCAGCGAGAACGTCTGCTCGCCGAAATGCGCCGACTGGGGTCGCTTCTCCTGCAACGTCCCCTGGGCCTTGCGTGTCACCACCGACTGGATCGCGTCAAAACGTGCCTTCGCCGACATGAACCCTCCTAGACGGGAATCAAGCCCCGCCTCCATCGCACCCGCCGCCCCCGTTCGCAACCACAATCGACGGATTTTCCCGGGGGAATATCCAATGTTTCCGGCATGTAAACGGCGAGTTTCTGGTACCCCTAGCGGCCGGTGACAGGTAAGAAAAAGCGAGCTTGACACGTCGCGTTATCGCACCTACGGAGGGCCTCCATCCTGCATCCAGGAGAGGTCGTTTCATGTCGAAGAAAAAGCACGGCCATCGCCAGGGGGGCCCCCGCAACACCCAGGCCCCACGCCCCGCAGCTCCGCCCGCGACGCCCGCGACGCCCGCGGCGCCCCCGACCGCCGTCGCACCTGCGCCCGCCGAGGCTGCGCCTGCGCCGGTCGAGGTCGCCGCGCCTGCGCCGGTCGAGGTCACGCCGGTCGAGGCAGCGCAGATCGCCCCTGCGCCGGCCGAGGCCGCGCCTCCGCCCGCCGAGGTGGCCCCGGCGAGGGCGCCGGCGAGGGCGCCGGCGAGGGCCGAGCGGATCGCGATCGTGGCAGGCCTGCGGACGCCCTTCCAGAAGCAAGGGACGGGGTTCCGTGCGCTGAGCACGGTGGACCTGGCGACGCTGGTGGTGAGCGAGCTGCTGCAGCGGTCGGGGGTGAAGGCGAGCGAGATCTCGCTGTGCGTCTACGGTCAGGTGGTGCCCACGCTGGACTGGCTGAACATCGCCCGCGAGGTGGTGCTGCGGGCGGGGCTCCCGAGGAGCGTCGAGGCGTACTCGGTGTCGCGGGCCTGCGCGACCAGCATCCAGGCGATGACGAGCGCCGCCGAGTCGATGCTGGCGGGGCAGCACGAGGTGGCCCTGGTCGGGGGGGCCGACAGCATGAGCGACGTGCCGCTGGGCCTCTCGCGGGCGCTGCGCGACGCGCTGCTCAAGGCGCAGAAGGGGCGCACCCCGATCGAGAAGCTGCAGGCCTTCCGGGCGCTGAAGCCCCGGGATCTGGTGCCGCCGATCCCCGGTTTTTCCCGGGAGCCGACCACCGGCGAGCAGATGGGCGAGGCCGCCGAGAAGATGGCCAAGGAGAACCAGATCGCCCGCTCGTGGCAGGACGAGATCGCCCTCGCCAGCCACCGCAACGCCGCCCGCGCCTGGGCCGACGGCACCTACCGCGAGGAGGTCATGACCGTGCTGGCGCCGCCCTTCCGGGAGGCCGTGGGCGAGGACAACATCGTGCGCAGCGACACCACCCTCGACGCCCTCGCGCGCCTCAAGCCGGCCTTTGACCGCGCCCATGGCACCATCACCGCGGGCAACAGCTCGCCCCTCACCGACGGCGCCAGCGCGCTGCTGCTGATGAGCGAGTCCCGGGCCCGCGCCCTTGGCCACCGCCCCCTCGGGTTCCTCACCTCCTGGGCCTACGCCGCCGTCGACCCCGCCTGGCAGCTCCTCATGGGCCCCGTCTTCGCCGCCCCTCGCGCCCTCGACCGCGCCGGCCTCTCCCTCCAGGACATGGCCCTCGTCGACATGCACGAGGCCTTCGCCGCCCAGGTCGCCTCCAACATCCAGGCCATCGAGAGCGACGCCTTCTGCCAGCGCCACCTCGGGCGCCCTGCCCTCGGGCAGATCGACCGCGAGCGCCTCAACGTCAACGGCGGCTCCATCGCCCTCGGCCACCCCTTCGCCGCCACCGGCGGCCGCATGGTCCTCTCGACCCTGCGCGAGCTGCGCAAGCGCGGCGGCCAGCACGCCCTCCTCACCCTCTGCGCCGCCGGCGGCCTCGGCGCCGCGGTCGTCCTCGAAAACGGAGACGCCTGATGCACTCCATCCTCTCTCTCTCCCGGCGCCCTGATGGCGTCGCCCTCCTCACCTACGACCTCCCTGGCGAGCCCGTGAACACCCTCCAGGAAGGCACCGCCGCCGCGCTGGAGCAGGCGCTGGCCGAGGTAGAAAAAGACCCTTCCCTGAAGGCCGTGGTGCTGGCCTCCGGCAAGCGGGATTCGTTCATCGTGGGGGCGGACATCACGATGCTGCGAGGCTGCAAGACCGCGGCGGCGGCGGAGGCGCTGTGCCGCAAGGCGCAGGCGGGCTTCGAGCGGCTGGCGAGGTTCCCGAAGCCGATCGTGGCGGCGATCCACGGGCCGTGCCTGGGGGGCGGCTTCGAGCTGGCGCTGGCCTGCCACGGGCGGGTGGCGTCGGACGACGGGAAGACGGCGGTGGGCCTGCCGGAGGTGCAGCTCGGGCTGCTGCCGGGGGCCGACGGGCTGCAGCGGGTGGCGGACCTGACCAGCCTGGCGGAGGCGCTGGATCTGGGGCTCACGGGCCGGAACGTGAAGGCGAGCCGGGCGCGGAAGATGGGCCTGGTGGACGAGGTGGTGCCGGCGTCGATCCTGGTCGAGGCGGCGGCGCAGCGCGCGCTGGCGCTGGCCCGGGGCGACCGCCCCCGGAAGAGGCCGGAGCCCACGGCGCGCCGGCTCCAGACCCTGGCGCTGGAGAAGAACCCGCTGGGGCGCCGGGTGCTGTTCCGCGAGGCGCGGGGCAAGGCGCTGGCGAAGACCCAGGGGCATTACCCGGCGGTCGAGCGGATCCTGGACGTGCTGGAGGCCCACGCCAGCGGCGGGATGGCGGCCTCGCGGGAGGTCGAGGCGCGGGCCTTCGGCGAGCTGGTGGTGAGCGAGACCTCGGCGCGGCTGGTCGAGCTGTTCTTCGCGACCAGCGCGCTGAAGAAGGATCCGGGGGTGGACGATCCGACGGCGGTGGCGCGGCCCGTCGAGCGCATCGCGATGCTGGGCGCGGGGTTCATGGGGGCGGGCATCGCCTACGTGAGCTCGAACGTGGGCATCGGGGTCCGCCTCAAGGACCAGAGCACCGAGGGCCTGGCCCGGGGCCTCAAGGCCGTGTCCGATCTCTACGGGGAGCGGGTCAAGCGCCGCGGCCTCACCGCCATGGAGCAGAAGCTCAAGATGGCCCTCGTCACCGGCACCACCGACTACGCCGGGGTCGCCGGCGCGGACGTCGTCGTCGAGGCCGTCTTCGAGGATCTGGCCCTGAAGCACCGCGTGCTGCGCGAGGTCGAGGCCCTCACGGGCCCCGGGACGATCTTCGCCTCCAACACCTCGTCGCTCCCGATCTCGCGCATCGCCGAGGCCTCCTCGCGCCCCCACACGGTGCTGGGGATGCACTACTTCAGCCCGGTCCACAAGATGCCGCTCCTCGAGGTCATCGCCACCCCCCGGACCGCCCCCTGGGCCACCGCCACCGCGGTCGCCCTCGGCAAGCGCCAGGGCAAGACCGTCATCGTCGTCAACGACGGCGTCGGCTTCTACACCACCCGCATCCTCGCCCCCTACATGAACGAGGCCGCGCACCTGCTGGCCGAGGGCGTCCTCATCGAGGACATCGACCGCGCCCTGCTCCAGTGGGGCTGGCCCGTCGGCCCCATGGCCCTCATCGACGAGGTCGGCATCGACGTCGCCGCCCACGTCGGCCCCGTCATGCTCTCCGCCTTCGGAGATCGTATGGAACCTCCGGCTACCGTGACGCGGCTGGTCGACGACGGGCGCAAGGGCCGGAAGAACGAGCGCGGGCTCTACCTCTACGGGGCGGCGCGCAAGCGGGGCCGGTTGCCCCTGAAGAAGGCGCCCTCGAAGCAGCCCGATCCGTCGGTGTACCGGCTGCTCGGCGTGGATCCGAAGCCGGGCAAGATGCCCACCGAGGAGATCCAGATGCGGTGCTCGCTCCAGTTCGTGAACGAGGCGCTCCACTGCTTCGGCGACGGGGTGCTACGCAGCGCCCGGGACGGCGACATCGGGGCGATCTTCGGGCTGGGCTTCCCCCCCTTCCGTGGGGGCCCGTTCCGCTACGTGGACACCGTGGGCGCCACCGAGGTGCTCCGCCGCATCCGCTCCTTCGAGGATCGGCTGGGCAAGCGATGGACCCCGGCCCCGGCGCTCGTCGAGATGGAGCGCCAGGGGAAGAAGTTCCATACGTTAGCCCCCGGCGAAGGGGGCGCGGCGAGGGGCCGCGGAGGGGCGGCCCGTGGCCGGGGTTCAGGGGGCCGGGGCGGGCGCCGGCTCGGCCGGGGCGGCGGGATCGACCGGGGCGGCGGGGGCCGCGGGGGCGGGGGCGACGCCGGGCTTCTTGATCGACTTGAGGATGACGAACTCGACGCGGCGGTTCTGCTGGCGGCCCTTGGCGGTCTTGTTGTCGGCGATGGGCTTCTCCTGGCCGTAGCCCTTGGCGACGAGGCGCTTGCGGTCGATGCCCTTCTTGTCGGCCAGGTAGGCGACGACGGCCTCGGCGCGGCGCTGGGAGAGCGACTTGTTGGGGTCGGCGCCGCCGACGTTATCGGTGTGGCCCGCGACCTCGATGAGGAAGATGCTCTCGTTGGCGGCGAGGACGCCGGCGACCTGGTTGAGGATGGCGAAGCTCTTGTTACCGACGATCTTGTCGCTGTTGGTGGCGAACTGGACCTGATCGAGGATCTTGATGCCGTCGTCGGTCACCTCGACGAGGGAGCCGGGGGCCTTGTCGGGGCATCCGTCCTCGTCCTTGAAGCCGTTGTAGGTCTCGGGCTGATCCTTGCACTTGTCCTTGGAGTCGGGGATGCCATCGCCGTCGGTGTCGGGGTCGGGGCAGCCGCGCATCTCGCGGGTGCCGGGGACATCGACGCACTCGTCCTCGGTGTCGATGATGCCGTCGCCGTCGTTATCGGGGTCGGGGCATCCGTCCTCGTCCTTGAAGCCGTCGGTATCTTCAGGCTCGTCCTTGCACTGGTCCTTGGTGTCGGGGATGCCGTCCTTGTCGTTGTCGGGGCACCCGTAGAATTCGCCCTTGGCGCGGACGACGTTGGGGCCGCCATCGTTGGGACACTTGTCGTCGGCGTCGGGGATGCCGTCCTTGTCCGAGTCGGGGATCTCGTCGGGGCAGCCATCGCCGTCGTCGATACCGTTCATCGACTCGGGGTCGTTGGGGCATTTGTCGGCGACATCCTTGATGCCGTCGCCGTCGTTGTCGTAATCGGGGCAGCCGTCGCCGTCCTCGTAGCCGTCCTTGTCCTCGGGTTCGAGGGGGCACTTGTCGTCCGAGTCACGGAAGCCGTCGCCGTCGCTGTCGCCGACCTCGCTGACGTACATGACGCCGGCGAAGGCGCGGAAGGTGGGGACGCCGACGCCCTGGAGCACGCCGGGGCCGCCGCCGAGGGTGAGGTTGAGGCCGGAGTTGAGGGGGCGGATCTGGATGCCGCCGTCGACCTCGAGGGAGCTGGTGCCGGCCTTGGAGCTGAACTTGGTGGAGCCAAAGCCTTCCGCGACCAGGCGGAGCATCTGGCTGACGCGGAAGCCGGCGGCGACGCCGTAGCGGAACTCGGGGCCCAGCTCGGTGGAGCCGAGGCGGCTGCTCTGGCGGTAAAGACCGGCGATGTTGACGCCGAAATCGAAGGCGCCGGCGCGGGCGTCGGCGATGCCGCGGAGGCCCAGGACGGGGCCGCGATCGCCGATGTAGGAATCCTTGGCGGTGGCGCTGCCGAGGGGGCCCGAGATGAAGGCGGCGCCGCCGAGCACCAGGGGCGAGTCGACGTTGCCCAGGGCCCGCATCTTGGCCTCGAGCATGGGGTCACCGAGGCCCGTGGCCTTGAGCCCGTCGCGGGCGGCGTTGCCGGTGGCGGTGTCGATGCCGTCGCCCTGGACGTAAGACACGGGGACGCGGAGGCCGATCTGGAGCCTGGGGGTCGGGGTGAGGGAGGCGAGCAGGTCGCCGGTCACCATCGACTTGATGACCTTGATATCGCGGCTCTGGACCGCGTTCTTGTCGTTGCAATTATCGACCGACAGGCAGCTCTTCAGCAGGAAGGGGGTGTCGCTGTAGTTGACGAATAGGCCCGCGGACCAGGCCATCTTTCCGTCGGTCCGTGCGCCCTGCACGGTGAAGAAGTTCCGGGGCCCGGGGGCGGGCTGGAAGCGTTGAACGGAGAACTCACCGCTCTTGGCCTCCTCGGCGTGGCCGAGGGCCGGGGACAGCGTGAAGGCGGAGAGAGACAACAACATCCAGCGAAGACGGAGGCTCATCGGGTTTCTTCCGTTTGGAGGGCGCCCTCGTACACCATTACGCGGGAAACGCCGCATAGACCGTCTCACACCCGCACGGCGCGTTGCAAGGAGCTTTCGCGTAACGGAGCCCTCGGGGGTAGGATGAGCTGTGCTCTCCTGCCCGACCTGCCGCACTGTCAGCCCCCCGGGGACGCACCGCTGCCCGACCTGTCAGACACCGCTGACGGCGACCCCCTTCCCCGGGGGGGTGGTCGAGCTGGGGTGGGGCCGAGCGGTGATGGGCCCCGTGATCGGTGACGGCGGGATGGGGACGGTTTATCGTGGATGGCTTTATTACAACCCCGCGGGCCCGCGGGCCGGCACGCCGCCCCACGAGGTGGCCATCAAGGTGCTCCACCCGTCGCTGTCGAGCCGCCCCCACGTGCGCAAGCTGTTCCTGGGGGAAGCGCAGGCCCTGGGGCAGCTCTCGCACCCCAACATCGTCCATTTTCATGGCCTCGCCGAGAGCCAGGGGCAGCTGGCCCTGGTGCTGGAATTTGTCGACGGGGAATCCCTCGATGTGGTCATCGAGCGGCACGTCCGGCGCGCCACGCCGGGGGGGCTCCCGGCGCTGCCGTTCATGCGCGCCTGGCACTATTTCCAGCAGCTCCTCGGCGCCCTTGCGGCGACCCATGCGCTACGGATCGTGCACCGCGACGTCAAGCCCGCCAACCTGCTGATCCGCCGCGATGGCCTGGCCAAGCTCACCGACTTCGGCATCGCCCGGCTCCCCGCCGATGTGGCGCGCACCAGCGGCGGCATGCAGCCCGGCACCGGCGCGTACATGTCGCCGGAGCAGGTGAACGGCGTCCCCATCGACGGCCGCTCGGACCTCTACTCCGCGGGCATCGTGCTCTACGAGATGCTCACCGGCCGCACCCCCTTCGACAACGGGCAGCGCAACGAGCTGATGGTGCGCGCCGCCCAGCTCGACGAGATGCCGCCGCCCCTCACCTCCTTCATCCCTCACGCGCCGCCGGTCCTCGACCTGCTGATGGCCCGGGCCCTCGCCAAGAGCCCGGAGCATCGCTTTGCGTCCGCCATCGAGCTGGGCAACACGTTCCGCGCCGCCCTCCAGCTGCCCGAGAGCTCGGGCTGGCAGGCCCAGCAGGCCCTCGCGGCCGGCGCCCGCAGCATCGCCGACCTCCCCGACGAGCCCTCCGTCAGCAGCGCGAGCCCCCTCGCCCCGGTCGGCTTCCCGGCGCCCCGCGGCAAGGGCAAGACCGCCAAGATCCCCGCCATCGAGGCCGATCGTATGCGCGCCGCCGTGGCCAACGCTTATTTCCTTGAATCCCCTAGCTTGCCGCGGTGAACGTGGGGCGAGTCCCCCTCGACGGCCGGGGGGCTTGCGGCTAGCCTGCCGCGCCTTCGTCATGGAGCCCTACCACGACCTTCTGCGTCATGTGCTGACCCACGGGGTCCGCAAGCCCACGCGGGCGGTGCTCGCCTCGACGGGCCAGAAGATCGACGCGATCAGCGTGTTCGGGTACCAGACGCGCTTCGATCTGCGCCAGGGCTTCCCCGCGGTGACCACCAAGAAGCTGGCCTTCCGCGCCATGGCCCGCGAGCTGCTCTGGTTCCTGGCGGGCGACACCAACGTCCGCAGCCTCCAGCAGGACGGGGTGCACATCTGGGATGAATGGGCCGACGCCACCGGCGAGGTGGGCCCCATCTACGGCCGCCAGTGGCGCTCCTGGGCCCGCCCGGGGGGCGAGCCCATCGACCAGCTGGCCCGCGTCCTCGACGGGATCGAGCAGCTCAAGCGGGACCCGACCGCCTCCATCGGCCGACGCCTCGTGGTCTCCGCCTGGAACCCCGCCGACCTGGACGACATGCGGCTCCCCCCTTGCCACCTGCTCTTCCAGTTCTCCGTGACCGGCCGCCAGCTCTCTTGCCAGCTCTACCAGCGGAGCGGCGACGCCTTCCTCGGGGTGCCCTTCAACATCGCCAGCTACGCGCTGCTGACCCACATGATCGCCCGGGTGACGGGGCTAGAGGCCGGCGAATTCATCCATAGTTTCGGTGACTTGCACATCTACACCAACCACATCGAGCAGGTGCAGACGCAGCTGGAACGGGCGCCCTTCCCGCTGCCTCGCCTGTGGATGAACCCGGAGCGAACGAGCCTCGAGAGCTTCACCCTCGACGACCTGCGGCTGGAGGGGTACCAGCACCACCCGCCGCTGAAGGGCGAGGTCGCGGTGTGAAGCAGCGGGTGCTGCTGGCGGCGGCGATGGATCTGGCGCGGGGGATCGGCGCGGGGAACGCGCTGCCCTGGCACCTCCCGCGGGATCTACGCCGGTTCCGGTCGATGACGCTGGGCAAGCCGCTGATCGTGGGGCGGCGCACGTACCAGTCCATCGGGAAGCCGCTGCCCGGGCGGCACATGATCGTGGTCTCGCGAGAGGCCGGGTTCCAGGCGCCGGGGTGCGAGGTGGCGGGCTCGCTGGACGGGGCGCTGGCGCTGGCGGCGCAGCGCGGGGAAGAGGTGGTGATCGGGGGCGGGGCCTCGCTCTACGCCGAGGCGCTGCCGCGGTGCGACCGGGTGGCGCTGACGCTGGTGCTGGGTCACTTCCCCTGTGACACTTTTTTTCCGGACCTCTGGGCGCTGGGGCCATGGCAGCTCCGGACCGAGGCATTTCACGGGGCGGACGAGCAGAACCCGCACCCATGTGTGTTCCTGGAGCTGGCGCGTGTCGCCAGCGTTTGACACCGGAAAGGACCGCGTGCGAGTGTCCCGCGGCGCCCGGGGTTGACCCGGGACTGCAAGCCCCCTGCCGTATGCGTAACGCCCTCTTGCCTGCTTTCGCCCTGGTCGCCCCCGCTTTGCTCCTGGGCAAGGCGGCCCCTGCCTTCGCGCAAACCGACCCGGCGCCTCCCGCGGCTCCCCCCGCGGCCACCCCGGCTCCGCTCCCGTCGGGGACAGCCCCCGCTGCGCCCGCGCCACCGGCCTCGTCCGCCCCCACGGGCCCCGAGGCTCCCCGCGCCGACGAGCGTCCTGCGCCCCGGCCCTCGACCAGCACCGGGGTCCAGGGGGCGCTGTCGCAGCGCTCCAGCGAGATCTTCTCGGAAGACTGGTGGACCCACTCGCGCCCGGTCTTCGAGATCCACGGGTTGTACCGGCTGCGGGCCGAGCTGTTTCACAACTTCTTCCTGGGCCGCACCGACCGGAACCCGGGCCTCTGGTCGCCGCCCATCGACTACCAGTACACGGCGACCGATGGGTCCCGGGTGCCCTCGTCGGGCCTCGACAACTGCGGCGACTCGACCGCCGCGGGCTGCAGCAACAAGACCCAGTCGAGCGCCAACATGCGCTTCCGGCTGAACCCCGAGCTGCACCTGTCCGACAACCTGCGGATCCTGTCGCAGATCGATCTGCTCGATAACCTGGTCCTGGGCTCGACGCCGAACAGCTATTACAACGCCTACGACCCGACCACCGGCAAGGTCGGCGTCGGGGGCCAGAGCCCTTACGCCCCGCGTTCGTTCTTCTCGAACACCGTCGAGCCCCCCACCGCCGGCCGCAACAGCCTCACCAACTCGATCGCCGTCAAGCGGGCCTGGGGCGAGTACATGACCCCCGTGGGCGTGCTGGTGCGCTTCGGGCGCCAGCCCAACCACTGGGGCCTCGGGATGATGCACAACGCCGGCGACGGCTACGACTCGGACTGGCAATCGACCGTCGACCGGATCCTCTTCGCCACCTCGATCAAGTCCCTCGACCTGCACGTCGCGGCGATGTGGGATTTCCCCAGCGAGGGCGCCATCGGCCAGCGTGTCTACGAGATGCAAGGGCAGCCCTACGACCTGGGGCAGCTCGACGACGTGAGCCAGTACGGCCTGATGATCATGCGCCGGCGCAACCCCGATCTGGTCCGCCAGGATCTCGCCAGCGGCAAGGCCGTCGTCCAGGGCGGCCTCTACACCCTCTACCGCAACCAGATCCTCGCCAACGACGTCTCCGGCGACTCGACCACCGAGGCGGCCCTCGGCCAGGCCTCCAGCAGCGTCCAGAACGGCCTGGTGCGCCGCAACGCCTGGGCCCTGATGCCCAACGCCTGGGGCCAGGTCCGCTACCGCAAGTTCCGCTTCGAGATCGAGGCCGCCGCGGTCCACGGGGAGATCGAGAACACCCTGACCAAGGGCTCCGACTTCAAGGGCGACGTCGGCGCCAGCGACGGCTGGAAGATCCGCCAGTACATGGTCACCACCCAGACCGAGTACCGCGCCATGGAAGACCGCCTCCGCGTCCAGTTCGGCTTCGGCTGGGCCTCCGGTGACGGCGGTGTCCTCGGCACCGACGCCCTCTCCCCCAAACGCTCCGGCCTCCCCACCCAGGGCCCCATCGACCGCACCTTCTCGATGGCCAGCTTCCACCCTGATTATCGCGTCGACCTCATCCTGTTCCGCAACATCCTCTCGCGGGTGCAGGGCGCTTACTACTTCAAGCCCCAGCTCGATTACGACTTCTCTCGCGGGGCCAATGGCCAGAAATTCGGCGGCGGCGCCGCCATCATCTGGAGCCGCGCCTCCGAGTTTGTCCAGGCCCCGGGCCACAAGAATGACCTGGGCGTCGAGCTCGATTTTCAGGTCTATTATCAGTCCAAGGACGGCTCCCTCAACGACGACCCGGATCGCATGGGCGGCTTCTTCACCATGCTCCAGTACGGCGTCCTCTTCCCCCTCGGTGGCCTCGGCTACCAGCCCGGCGAGATCGCCGCCGCCCAGCGCTCCCCCGTCCCCACCTCCCCCGATACCGGCGCCGCCCACGCCCTCCGCTGGCACCTCGGCGTCCTCTTCTGATTCACCCCTCGCGCCCCTCCCGCTGCCGGATCGGTTTGACCACAAAATAGTGGAGGAACAGGAGATCGGGCGCGTGGAGCACCGTCGTGAGGAGGGCTAGCACCAGCAGCAGCGTGGGGTTGGCGGCGGTGTAGAGCGTCGCTTCCTGGAGGACATCGAGGCGATGGATGCCGTCGGGGTTGATGAACCTCAGCAGCCAGAACGCATGCCACAGCAAGAACCCCAGCGCGGCCATGACCGGCGTGCCGTTGCGCTCCTGGAGCCACCCCCACAGCCGCTCCGGGACCCGGCGCCTCACCGCCTGGGAGGAGAAAAGCAGGCCACCCCACAGGAAAACCATCGCCGCCAGGCAGAGCCAGGAGAGTTCATCAACCCAGCTGGCCATCCAGCGATGAACCATGGCGAACAGCACGACCGAGAGGGAGATCGGGCGCAGCAGAAGGTAAAGCATGGGCAGCACATACCAGTCCGGAAGCTCCTGCTTTGGCGCCTCATCATTACCCAAAACAATTGACCCCCCCGGATCGGGGCCATGGGAGGGGTCAACCGTTGCCCTGGCTTCGTTGGTGCGCTTGGCTACTGCCTCATGCTTCACCCCGATGCTGCCACTCTCGCCTTCTCTGAGTTCGGGCTGGCCAACCTCGGCCACAAGGCCCGCACCAAGCGGGCCGTCCAGATCGCCGAGGCTCTCTTCACCAACCCCAGCGCTCCCCTCTCCGCGGCTTGCGCTGACTGGTCGCAGGCCAAGCTCGGCTATCGCTTTCTGCGCAGCTCCAAGGTCGCCCACGATGCCTTGTTGTCTGGCCACATCGAGGCCACAGCCAGGAGGTGCGAGGCCCACGAGGTGATCCTCGCTCTCCAGGACACGTGCGAGGCCGACTTCTCCTCTCACAAGGCCACCAAGGGTCTCAGCCGCATCGGCAACGACGAGGGCCGTGGCTTGATCTTCCATACAGGTCTGGCCGTGACTGCTGATGAGCACGCTGTGCTCGGGGTGCTCCACCAGAAGGTTTGGACTCGGCCCGAAGAGGTTCGGCGCAGCAAGGGCCTCTCGAGTGCCCAGCGCAAGAAGGAACCCGACCTCGAGAGTCGCAAGTGGATCGAGACCGCGCAGGGCTGCCACAGCGCCCTGCGTGAAATGTCTTGCCGACTCATCCACGTCGGCGACCGCGAGAGCGACATCTTCGAGCTGTTCGAGGCCACCGTCGCTCTGGGCGACAGCTGCGTGTGGCGCGTAAAGACCGACCGTTGCTTGAGCAACGACGAGGTCAAGGCGGCGCGAGCCAAGGGCCTGCCAGGCGCCTTTCCCAAGCTCAAGACCGCGTTGGTCTTCGCCCCCGTGCTGTCCACCAAGACCGTGGCGGTACCTGCACGAAAAGGACAGCCAGCGCGAGTTGCTTCGGTCGAGATCCGCGCGGCGATGTTGCCTGTCGAACCCCCTCAGAATCGTGTGCCACAGGGCGACCCCTTGAAGCTGAACCTGGTGTGGGTCTACGAGACCGACGCCCCTGCCGGAGTCGACCCCGTCTGCTGGTACCTCGTCACGCTCGAACCGATCAACACGCCCGCACAAGTTGAGTTTGTGGTGCGCTGTTACGAGGCTCGCTGGATCATAGAAGAGTTCCATATGGGCGTGAAGACGGGCTGCGGACTTGAGAAGCGCCAGCTTGAGACCGCCCATGCGTTGCACAACGCGCTCGTGTTCGCGTCGGTGGGCGCATGGCATCTGCTGAGGCTGCGAGATGCGGCCCGGCAACCCACGCCGCCGCCAGCGTCGGAGGTGCTGACGCCCACGCAGCTCGAGGTGTTGCACGCGCTGCGACCCAAACTCTGCCACGGAGCCAACGCGTACCAGGCGCTGCGAGCGGTGGCGTCGCTGGGAGGGTTCTTGTGCCGCAAGGGGGATGGGGAGCCTGGGTGGCGAACGCTGTGGACCGGATTTCGCCATCTGCTGATCGCCGAGCAGGGGTACCTCGCGGCGCTGGACCGCCCCTCGTCTCTGCTCCACGAAGTTGCCCTGGAGGGGGTCAATTGTTTTGGGTAATGATGAGGCTTTGGCGCTGCGGGTGGAGGGGGCGTGAGGTCGCTCTCGCGGAAGGGGGAACCCTGGTTCATGGTGTCTCCTCCCGCTCACCGGGACCGCTGCTGGCTAGCCACCATCGAGCGCCGCGCCTCGAACTCGGAAGGCTCGTGCTGCGCCTGCCAGATGCCGGCCTTGATCCCCTCCTGGAAGCCTAGATCCTCGTGGTACCGCTGGCGGAGCGCCGCGTCCTTACCCAGAACCTTCTCCAGCTCCCCCGTTGTCCGGATATTCCGGATAGCCGCCTCGCTCATGCCCTGGGTCGCCGAGCTCTTGAGCTCCTGCTGGAAGCGGCGCATCGTCAGCTCGGCCTGCTCCTCGGATTTCAGCCGCACCCCGAGGCTCTCCTGCGTGTCCTTGAGCCGGGCGAGAGCGGCGGGCTCGTCGGTGATGCGTTCCTTGACGTAGCCCGCAGGCAGCACGTCCCGCGCCATCACCGTGGCCGCCTGCCGGAACTGATTCTGCACGCGGGCCTTCTGGTCGTCGCTCACGGTAGGCGCCCCGAACATCACCGACGATAGCTCGCGGACCAGCATACCTGTGACAATCAGCGAGGCGCCAGGTGCGGCCCCGGCCGCCAGCTTCGAGATCGTCGAGGTCAGCCCGGGTACCCCCACGAACCGCGCGGTAGCCTGTCCAACCAGCTTCGGATGGTGCTTGAGGAGGTGCACCCCACCGTGCTCCAAGGCATGGGTTGCCGCCCATTTACCGGCCCGTATTGCCCCTTTCTTGTCCTGCTCCGGGACGCGCTCAACTGCAGGCTCGCTGTTCACCGGGATCGGCTCGGCGAAGGTTCGCTGGGAGGCCGTCGAGAGGGCCTCGTTGAAGGTGGGCAGGGGCTTGCTTCCGGCGCGGCTCACGGGGTCAGGCATGGGGGATCTCCTTGGAGACCCCTCCCTCGGCGCCTCGCCCGCGCGGTTGCGTCACGCCGGAAGGAAACCCCGCTCAGCGAGAGCGCTGGTGGTACGACCCGGGGAATTTCCCGGGCGGCGCGGCCCCCGGGGGCGGCGGCGCGACCGGGGGCAGCGAGGAGAAATCGATGGCACCGCCCGGCGTGGGCTGAGGGGGCGGCGCGGTCGGCTGCGGGAGCGGAGCCGGGCTCGAGTCCTTGCTCGGGGTCAGCGCCGTGATCGTCAAGATCAGCGCCGACCAGGTGGGGAACAGCGAGACCGCCGGGATCAGCTCGAAGACGAAGGCCGCCAGCAGGCGCCAGTTCCAGCCCAGGATCGCCACCAGCAGCACCGTCGTCGCGATGTCGACCCCCCACTGGATCGGCGACATCGCCCCCGCGCTCGCCGTCGGGATCACCGTGGCCTGCGCCACGTCGACCAGCGCCGCAAAGAGCAGCGCCAGGTATTTTCGCTTGGCCGTGACCTCCATGGGCTTCAGGCCGATCGCCTGGCGGGCCAGCATCAGGACAGGGTTCGGGGCCGCAAGCGGTCTGGGTTCGTTCATGATTTCTCCGGGACGGGCTGCCCGAGCGCCTCGAGAGCCGCCTCTTCAAGCTTCTGGAAATGGGCTTCAGGCACGCTCTTGAGCCCCTTCTCGACCTGCTGTTCCACGCCTCGTAGCTCGTCGCTTGGTTGCTCTTCCACCGACTGCACCGCCTCCGCGACCTGCTGCCTGCTCGCTCCTCGCGTCAAGCGCCGCAGCGCGGCGAAGAGCTGATCCCCCAGGCGCCGGATCAGCTCGGTGGACCCGTGGAACGAGTGCCGCACCGCCAGCTCGATCGGGCTGGTGCCCACCCGCTGGAGCGCCTGGTCCGTTGCCTGACGGATCCGCGCCGGCTCGTGGGGCCCGGCCGGCGCGCAGAGCCGCCGCTGCAGCATGCGGTCCAGCAACATGCCGCGAGCATAGGTGCTGGCGATCAGGTCGACGGTGCGCTTGATCTCGAGGAAGAAGAAGATCTTCCGGAGGATCTTCTTCAGCGGGTACAGCAGCAACGCGGTGAAGCAGCCCTTGACGCACCCCGCCGGGTCCGCCGGGGCCCCCAGCCCGTCGATCTGCGCCTCCGTCATCGTGATCTGGTGCGACGCGACCAGCCGCTCGAACATCCGGCGCTCGAAGTACCCCTGCGCCAGGTCATCCAGCAGCGGCAGCGGGATCAGCGGCGTCATCCCCACCAGGATCGCGTACTTGAGCAGGATCGTCTGCCGTGAAGCCTCGTCGCTCATCGCCTCGTCTCTCTTCTCTCGTGGACACGAACATCGCCCCTGTAAACTTCTTGCGCAAGAAAACCCATCCTTTCCCCGATCCTGCCCCCCTCCCTGGTGGCTGAGGCGTTTCA
>JALOQB010000300.1 GCA_025453595.1 Polyangiaceae bacterium | reverse complement strand
CGAGGGTGGCGTTCCGGCTGGTGCTGACGGGGGGAGCGATCTTCCTGGCAGCGCGGAGCGCGGGGGCCGGGCGAGCGGCCTTCGACGCGGCGGCGGCGGTGGGGGTGAGCGTGGGGGTGGGGGGAGCGCTCTACGGGCTGGCGCGGGTGCCGGAGGGGCGCGGGCTGCTGGGGTCGAGCCCCGGGGCGAGGCGACTGGACGCGCCGATGGCGGCGGTGCTGATCGGGGGGATGAGCGCGACGGTGCCTGCGGCGACGTTCCTGCTGCCGGGGCGCCAGGGGATCGTGGATCCGCTGACGATCGACTACGCGATGGTGGCGGGGGGCGGGGGGCAGCTGTTGTTGCTGACGCTGGCGACGCTGCGCTTCCGGATGCTGCGTCGCCTGGAGCTGGGGGTGGCGGATCGGGGGGCAGCGGCGCTGGCGATCGCGCTGACGTTCCTGCTGAGCGGGGCGCCGGCGGCGTGGCTGGGCTTTGCGGCGCCGGACCGGGTGTTGCCGGCGGCGGCGCTGCTGGCGGCGCTGGGGGTGAGCGGGGCGCTGGTGATCCCGGACGCGACGGTGGTGAGCCGGTCGCTGAGGACGCTGCTGCTGGTGTGCGTGCTGGGGTCCCCGGTGGCGCTGTTCACCGCGGGGGTCGCGGCCTCGGCGCCGAAGCATGCAGGGGGCACGGTGCTGATATCCAGCGTGCTGTTGCTGCTGGTCGGCGTGCTGGCGCAGCACGTCTCCGCGCGGTTCGTGCCGGACACGGCGCGGTGGCTGGACGCGCTGGGGCGGGCCCAGGAGACCGCGGCGCTCCCGGACCCGCCGATCGCCCTGAGCAGCACCCTGGCGGCGCTGCGAGACCGGCTGGGGCCGTCGGCGCCTTCGCCAGCGCTCTACCGGATCGAGACCAGCGACGTGCTCACGGTGGACCGGGCGGGGTACATGCATGAGTCCATCGGCACGCTGCCGGCGGGGCTCCTGGATTTCTGCGACGCAGAGCCCCACCAGACGCTGCGCCTCGAGGTGGCGCGGGCGCTGCAGGTGCGGCGCCCGGACCTGCGGCCAGCGCTGGCGTGGATGGAGGCTCACGGGTACGCCTGCGCCACCGCGCTCCGGGATGAAGAGGGCGCGGTCGGGGTCCTCGCGATGCCGCGCTCCGGGCGTCGCACGCTGCTCACGCTCCAGGAAGTGCAGGCGCTGGGGGGGCTCACGGCGCGCCTCTGCGCGGTGTTCTCCCTGTCCTCGGCGATGGCCGGGGCGCGGCGTCGCCAGCTGGACGCGGAGTCCGAGGTGCGCGGGCTCAACGACGCGCTGGCCCAGGCCCGCAACGCGCTGGCGCGCCAGGGCGAGCGCTTCGGGCTCCTGGCGCGGCGCGCGGTGCGGCGGTCGCCGCTGGGCCGCTACAGCCCGGCCTCCATGCTCCTGGAGCAGGATCTGGAGCGAGCCGCCCAGGCCGGAGGGCCCCTGGTGTTGCTGACCCCTGCGGGGGTCCCCGCGGAGGCCTACGCGGCCACGGCGCACCTGCAGAGCGCCCGGCGCGATGGCCCGATGGTGCTGGTGGATGGCTCGGACCCGCGGGAGCACCCGCTGACCCGCTGGGTGGACCAGGTCACCTCGCCGCTGCTGCTGGCCCACGGCGGGACGCTGGTGATCCTCGATCTGCCGGCGCTACCGCCGGAGGTGCAGCGGTTCCTGGCGCGGCTGCTGGTGGACCCGGCCGCCCACGACTGGCGCGCGCCCTGGCTGGACGCGCCGACCTCCCTCTCCTTCTCGCTGATCGCCTCGGTGCGCGAGACCGTCGACACGCTGGTGGTGCGGGGGCGTCTGGTGGAGGAGCTGGCCAACGCCCTCGGTGATCGCGCGCTGCCCCTGCCCACGCTGGCGGCGAGGCCCGAGGATCTGCGCGCCATCGCCCTCGACCACCTGACGCGCCTCGGCACCGCGCTGCGAGGGGGGCCCGTGGGCATCTCGGACGACGCGCTCGGCCTGCTGGTCGAGCACGACTGGCCCCTCAACGATCTGGAGCTGGAGCTGCTGCTCTACCGGGCGCTGCTCTCGACCCGCGGCACCGCGCTCCGGGCGGAGGAAGTGGCCCCGCTCCTGCCCGGGGGCCCTCCGCTCACTTCTTCGAGACGATCTCGGCGCACTTGAGCTCGTCGATCTTGCCCCGCAGCACCTTCAGGATCGCCTTGTCCGCGCGCCCCTCGCGGAGCGTGAGGGACTGGCTCAGCTTCTCGCAGGCCGCGAGCGGATCGCCGGATTTCTCCTCGACCAGCGCGTAATTGAACAGGATCGCGGCCCGGTTCTCGTCGCTCGGGCTGCTCTCGAGGCCCTTCTGGCAGGCGGCCCGGGCGTAGTGGAGGGAGCCGGCGCGGAAGTGGGAGAAGCAACGCGTCCCCCAGCCTGCGCCGGCCTTGTCGTCGGTGAACGTCTTGTCATCCGGGGCCAGCTCGGACGGCTTCTCGACCGCCTTGCACTCCTTGCCCACGAGCCGCGTCCCTGGCTTGCACTCCAGCGGCGTCCCCTGCCCCGCGGGCAGCAGGGACACCAGCTCAAGACGCATCAGCGAGCCACAGTTCTCCGGCGGAGCCCCGTCCCCGCGCTTCGAGGACGCGCACGCCTTGGTGTCCCCGTCCCGGCTCAGGCTCTCGCTCTTCTTGCTGCTCTCGGCCCCGGCCCCGGCCCCCATCACCGTCGCGCTCCCCCCGATCTCCCGCGAGGAGCCCGAGTAGAACGAAAAAGCCCCGACCGTCAGCGCCGAGACCACGTGGGTCGCCCCCTTGCAGTCCCCTTCCAGTTGATCCACCGCCGGCGGCTCCCCGTCCACGCCGTACTCCCCCACGATGGTCATCTCTGCGTTCAGCTGCCCGCTCTGCGCCAGCTTCCCCTCGAACTTCGCCGCGTACACCGGGATGCTCGCGTACAGCTTCTCCGTGCTGTCGATCGTCTCCCGCTCCTCCTTCGGCGTGATCGCCGTGTACTTGTAGGCAAATTTCCCCGGCGCCTTGCACTGCCGCAGCACCTCCAGATCGCAGCCCTGGTAGCGCACCACCAGCTCCCCCTTTCGCGCCTGCGACTCCAGCGCCGCCCGGTCCGGTGCGGGCCACTCTACCACGAGGGGTCGAAGTTGACCCTTTGCCGCATCGCACTTGTTTTTCCAGTTCTCGGGGACCCCCTTGGGGCCAGGACCGTTCTGGTTGTCGGCGGTCTTGTCGGGGGTGGTGGGGGTGGGTACCCCGCAGGCGACGAGGGCCCCCGCCCCTGCGAGCGCCACGAGACAGAGAATACGAGCGTTCATCGAGCGTTTTTCTCCAGAAAGTGGAAGATGGCTTCCTGCCCCTTGCGGTGGGCAGCGATGTAATGGTTCCCCCCCTGGACGGACCAGAGGGCCACGGGCTTCTTGCAGCCAGAGTAAAGGCCCATACGCGTCTCGGCGTCCGGCAATTTCTCCTCGAAATCCAGGGTACCGGTGGTGGCCATGGGGGTCGAAGGGCAACCGTTGCGGGCGGCCCAGGCGGCCACCGTCTCGGGGGCCGAGGGATGACGGGGGAGGGCGGTCTTCTTCAGCGCGTGGCCCCCCTGGTAAGCGATCACGTCATCGGCCTCGCCATGCACCTGCAGGACCGTGACCGGGGCGGCGGGGGAGCAGGTCTCCCCGGGGCCTGGGCCGGCGCCGGCGATGCTGGCGATCCCGGCGACCCCGGGGACCTCGCAGGCAAGGCGGTGCGCCATGAAGCCGCCGTTGGAGAAGCCCACCACGAAGATCCGCGCCGGATCGACCTGGGGGTGCGCGGCGGCCTGGCCCAGCAACCCCCGCAGGGCCCCCACGTGATCGACACCGCTGCGATCCAGGTCGCAGCAGGCGCCGGAGGCGTTCCAGAAGCGCCGCTTCAGGCTGTCCTGGGCCCCGTCGGGGGCCGCGTACACAAAGCGTTTCTCCTCGGCGAGGCCCGCGATCTTGAGCGCATCCACGAGGATCTTGCCGGAGGCTCCGAGCCCGTGGAGGTACAGCACAAAGGGGCGACGCTCCCCGGGGCGCACCGAGGGAGGCACCGTGATCGGGATCCCCCCCAGCGCCACCGGCGCCGCGCTCCCTGCTGGCGCCGCCCCCGACGCGCCCGGCCTCGCCGGGGGGCTCACCCCGGGGGCCGAGGGGGCCGCAGGGGCGCTTGCGGCCGCAGGGCTCGTCGCTGCCGGGCTCGTGGTGGGCGTGTTGCCCGAAGGGACAGGGGCCGGTCGCTCCGGGCTGATCTTGCCCGAGCACCCTGCCAGCACCAGCAACCACCATCCAGCTCGCCTCATCCCCTCACGCTTATCGGATCTGACCCTGCCCCAGCAAGGCGCCCACGAAGGCCTCCTGCGCGGCCCCGCGGAAGGTACGCCCCTCGGAGCGCAGCGCAGGCGCCTGGAAGCGCACCGGCTGCGCGCTGGCCCCCTTGCCCTGGTTCAGCGCCGGATCCACCACCCGCAAGGCCCCCTGGATCTCGGTCCGGGCCCCGGCCTTCAAGGGCGTCATCTGGAAATCAAGCACCAGCTGGGGGGCCGGGGCCCCGTCGGCGCCTGGCTCCTGGATCGCCAGCAGCGCCGGATCCACGTAGATCTCCATCGCAAGGCGGAGGGCCACGAGCAGCTCCAGGCGCGCCTCCGTGGCCTCCGCTCCGACGCGCTGCGGCTGCGCGTCGATCACCAGAAGCTGCCCTCGCTCCTGGCTCGCCAGCAGCGCCTCGTCGAGCACCCGCGCCAGCAGGGTGCGGCCCTGCGTCAGGTCCTGGAGCCGCCCCCGGGCCGCGGTGAACATCGAGACCAGCGCGTCCCGTGACTCCTGCTTCACCGCCTCGTCGATCGGTTGCCTCAGCAGCGAGCGCAGCTCCGCCGGCTTCTTCTGGACAAAGGCCGTCGCCAGCCGCTTCCTCGGCAGCAGCACACGGAGCACCTCCTCCCGCCGGAGCCCGGCCTCGCTGTAGCGCTCCAGGAGCCAGGTATGCTCGTGCTCCCGGGCGCGGAGCAGGAGCTGCTCGTCCGCCTGCTGGCGCCAAGGGTCCTCCCCGAACCGGAGGAAATCGAGCTGCAGATCGATGTCCTGCTCCTGCTGAAGCAGCATCCAGGCCCGCTCCGAGGCCTCTCCCCGCCGCGACCGGGCCACGCGCAGGTACTCGATCCAGGAGCCCGTGAACGCCGCCTTCGCGGCCATCGCAAAGAGCGCATCCTCGGCCTTGCGACGCGTCGTTTTTTGCGGAGGAGCTTGCTGGAGGTACTTCACCAGGAGCGCCCGGTGGTCCTGCGCGGCGGCCTGCTGGATGCCCCACCGGTCGCTCGCCTCGGCGACCCGCAGGCACAGGGGCCAGGACCCCAGGGACCCCAGCAACAACACCGGCACCACCAGCGACATCGACCTGCGGATTTCGGTGGTGCGGGAGGGGCTCGCCTCCGCCAGCGTCGCCCACCGCTCGCGCTCGTGGCGCAGCGGATCCAGCCCCAGGATCCCCTCCCGATGGCCCGCCTGCTCCGCCTCCTCCAGCGCCTGCCCCAGCTCCCGTAGCTCCCCCTGGAGGTACCCGCTGCTCTTCCCCCCGGCCTGCAGCCGCACCCGCTCCCCCCACGGGAACGACAGCACCAGATCTCCCCCGCGGCGCTCGATCCGCTCCAGCCGGGAGGTGGGCAGCAACCGCAGCGTGGCGCCGCGTGCATCCACCACCTCCCTCACGAGGACGTAGACCCCTGGATCGATGGGCAGGCGGCGCCGCAGCCGCCTCGCGCGGACCCCCAGCCCAGCCCCCAGCACCCCCCCCGCCAGCAACGCCGCCACCAGCGTCGTCTCCAGCTGCGTCACCCCCCGCCCCCCCGCCTCGATCTCGCCAAACCCCGACCCAAGCACCAGCGCCAGCAGCACCGCGCTCCCCAGCGCCAGCGCCCACCACTTTCGCGGATCCCCCACCAGCGGCAGCCGCTCCGACAGCAGCAGCGGACCCCGCCCCTCGGTCGCCTCCTGCAGCAGCCGCTGGCTCTCCCCTCGCAGATCATCGAAGGGTATTTCCCGGGGGATCTCTGCCTCTGGACCCGATCTGTATGGACTTTCCATGGTCTTCTCAGAGCGCGTCAGGGGCGCAGTCAACACGGAGCAACCGCAAGGGCGAGGAGGGGCCGATGCCATCCCATGCCAGCAGCACCTGGGAGCCATCCGGCGAGCCCACCAGGCGCTGCTCGGTCGAGAAATCATTGCTAATTAGCAGCGGCGGCGTCGAGGCGGCCTCGTCGGCCACCTTGAGGAGCAGCTTGTCCACCTGGCCCAGCATGTCGACCCAGAGCACCGCGACCCGATCGCCCACCGCAGCGACGGAGGGCCTGGTGAAGAGCTGTCCGCTGCCCAGCAGCTCGAAGGTCTTGCCGGTGGGGATCCCGGCGGCGTCCAGCCGCTCCGCCACCAGCGGCCCTGCGGTCAGCGAATCCCCCTGCTGGGTCAGCAACCAGGCCCCGTCGCTCCTGGGGAGCAGCGCCGCGAACTCCAGGGAGGTCTCCGGTTCACGCTCGTGCACCACCACCAGCTTCGACCCCTCCCGGCGCCACAGCACCAGGCGGTTCGACAGCGCCTCTCCCGGCCCGCAGGACCCAGGGCTCGCCTTCGACACGCCCAGCCAGAGCTCCCCTCCCCCCGGCATCGGGATGGCGCTGGCTCGCGGCGGCTGGCCGCAGCTCAGCGTCGGCTCCAGCGCCAGGGTCTTCTCCCCCTGTGTATGGAAACCCCGGATAACCTCACCCTCTTGCCCGGCGGACAGCAAGGAGGAGCCCGCCATGGTCAGGAACAGCGGTCGGGTCGAGAGGGTGTCCACGACCAGGAGGTCCGGAGCGGGGCCCTGCCCCAGCAAGGGCAGCAGCGTCAGCCCCGCGCCTCCGACCTCCGCTCCGGTCGCGGAGAGCAACCAGAGCTGCCCCTCGCCTCCGGCCAGCTCGAAGGCCGAACCACCCCCGAAGGTGATCTGCCCCAGCGGAGGCGCCACGATGGGCCAGCTCGCCCACGGCTGTGCCAGCGCCCACCCGATCGGCACCGTGGACCCGGGCGACCCGGCGAGCTCGATCCCCGCCCCCAGCGCCACCGTCGCCGCATCCACGGAGGCCACCCGCGGGAACCGCAGCGCCTGGTTTTCCCCCGGGACGATCTCGACCGGAGGCCCCGCCGGTTGCAGCAAACCACAGGCCACCGCCCCGCCCGCCCCGCCTTGCCCTGCCTCGCCCGCCTGTCCGGAAGTTCCGGCCCCTGCTTGCCCCGCCCCGCCCCCCGGTGCTCCGCCCTCCCCTGCCCCGCCGGCCTCCCCGCCGGCCCCTCCCGGCCCGCCGGAACCGGCGACCCCCGCGGCGCCAGCCCCGCCCACCCCGGCGCCACCCCCTGCCCCGGCCTCGCCGCTGGCGCCCGCCTGTCCGGAACTTCCGGAACCACCACCGGCCCCCCCCTGGGAGGAGGTTCGGGAGCCGAGGTCCTGGGCGGAAGCCCCCCCGCAGCCGGCGACAAGAGCGCCCAGGAGGCAAAGGGGGGCGAGGCGAGCAGGGCGCATCGACGTCAGCCTAGCGCAACCGGGGCCGGGGCGAGGCTTGACCGGCCCAGGGAGTGAAGGTACAAGATCAGAGCTGTAGCCGAAGTGGCGAAATGGCAGACGCAGCGGATTCAAAATCCGCCGCCCCCAAGGCGTGTCGGTTCGAGTCCGACCTTCGGCACCGTGACACAGTTGGCGTGAGTCAAGCGAGGCAGGGGGGCCTTGTTAGCCTCGGAGCACACGCTGCCCCTGTTGCATGCACGTGGTACCTTCACCCCGATGCTGGCCTTTCAGCGCTGGATCCAGACCTCAACCCGGGGGAGGCCCCGGGCATCGGCACCGACTTCGGGGCCACATCGGTTGGTCGCAGCCCTGGCCCGGCGGCTGGTGGCACTGACCAACCCGGCCCACATCGCTCAGGTGCTCGAGGGGCTGGTCTCCGACGACCGCGTCTTCTCCGAGCACGTCCAGGCGCTGGCCGAGGTGCTGCGGGGCGAAGCTGAGGGGCAGGCGCTACCCGAGCAGGCGGCCCGCCTGCTGGCCGACCTGCCGCAGCTCGCCCAGGCTGTCGACCAGGCCACCGGCCTTGCCGAGGACGCCGAGATGATGGGCACCGCCTCACCCTGGCAGCCGACCCTGCGGATGCGCGCCACGGCCACCGACGACCAGGACGGGCCACCGCCCGAGGTGATGGCGCTGATCTCCGCCTACCAGAAGGTGCCGCTGGCGTTGCTGCTGCTCGTCTACCTCAAGAACCGCCACCCCGACGCTCCCGAAGCCTTGCTGGTTGAGCTGGCCCGCATTGTCCGGGAGGGGCACTTGGCCCGGCTCGCCCACCTGGCCGCCCTCGGCTACGAGGTGCCCGACGAACTGGTATCAGCCGAGCGCAGGCTCGACCTGGAGGCTCTCTACACACAGGCGGAGCCGGTGGGGGAGTTCACGCTGGAACAGCTTGCAGACCGCCTCGACCTTCCTGTCGCGCACGTCCACGAAGCTATCTTGCAAGGACGTCTTGAGGCCCGCCAGGCTGGCTCCCGCTACCAGATTGAGCAGGCCCACCTACGGGCCTACAAGTCCGCCGACAAGCAGCGTCGCCAGCGCCTGATCGAGGAGTTGACGGCGGAGGCGCAAGCCCTTGGCTTCTACGAACTCTGATGCCTCCTGCGTGGTCTACGATGCGTGTGTCCTCTTCCCAGCTCCGCTGCGTGATTTGCTGATGTGGTTGGCCTACCGGGGCCTGATCCAGGCGCGGTGGTCAGAGATGATCTTGGATGAAGTCTTTCGTAACATCGTGAACCTCCCCTCCGAGAACGGAGGGGCTTCTCAGAAGCCTCACGGCTGCTGAGCTACTTGCCGGGGTTCCGCCGGAACTACCTGGCTTCCGCCAGGA
>JALOQB010000299.1 GCA_025453595.1 Polyangiaceae bacterium | reverse complement strand
CGGGCGTGGGCTGCGCAAGCCCACCGTTTCCGCGAAGCGCCCGGGGCGCAGCCCCATCGGCCCCCTTGCCGCGGGCGTGGGCTGCGCAAGCCCACCGTTTCCATGAAGCCCCGGGGCGCAGCCCCATCCCCTTGCCCGGGCGCGGGCACGGGCCGCGAAGGCCCACCAACGCTACTGCGAATCGCGCTCGACCGCGCGCACCGCAACCCCGAGGGCCCGCAGGGTACCCGCGAACCGAGGGAAGCTGGTCCCGACGCAGCCCACATCCTGGACGCGGCTGGGGCCGTCTGCAACGAGGGCGAGCAGGGTGGCGGCCATGGCGATCCGGTGATCGCCGCCGCTCTCGACCTCGGCAGCCTGCAGGGGGCCTTCCGGCTGGCCCTCGATCCGCAGGCCATCGGGGAGCTCCTCGCAGCGGACCCCGAAGGCGCGCAGCACGCGGGCCATGGCGGCCAGCCGATCGCTCTCCTTGACGCGAAGCTCTGCGGCGTCACAGATCTCGGTGACACCCTCGCTGCGGGCGGCCAGCACGCACACCGCCGGGACCTCATCGATGGCGCGCACCAGGGTCTCTCCGCCCAGGGATCCATGCCGTAGGGGGCCTCCATACATGAGCTGGAGGTCACCGAGGGGTTCGCCCATCTGGTCGCCGCGCTCCTCGACGGCGAGGGGGGCGCCGACGTCGCGGAGGTACTCGAGGAAGCCGCGGCGCGTGGGGTTGAGGCCCACCTGCCGGAGGGTCAGCTCGCTGCCTGGCAGCAGGAGGGCGCCCACGAGCAGGAAGGCAGCGGAGGAGAGGTCCCCGGGGATCTGGATGGAGAAGGGGGGGATCCGACGGTTCCACTGGGCGACATCGAGCTCGACCATGGAGGCCACGGCCTGGACCGGGACACCGAGGGCCCGGAGCATGCGCTCGGTGTGATCGCGGGAGACGACGGGTTCACGGATGTAGGTGTTCCCGTCGGCGTAGAGGCCCGAGAGGAGCAGGGCGCTCTTCACCTGGGCGCTGGGGATGGGCAAGCTCTCCTCGCATTCGAGGAGGGCGGCCCCCGGAGGCAAGGGGCCGATGGCGAGGGGCGGGAGCAGCTCCCCGGCGCGGGAGGGGTGGAAGCGGCCCTCGATGACGGCGCCCCGGCGGCGCAGGGGGGCGACGACGCGGGCCATGGGGCGCTGGCTCAGGTAGGCATCGGCGGAGAGGGTGGAGGCAAAGCGCTGGGCCGCCAGCAGACCGGCGAGCAGGCGAAAGGAAGTACCCGAGCCGCCGCAGTCGATGGGAGCCGCAGGAGGACGGAGGCCCCCGAGGCCCACCCCCTGGACCCGGAGCTGCCCCGGGCTCTCTTCCGTGAACCGGACGCCGAGCGCCTCCAGGGCGCGGCGGGTGACGGCGGTGGCCCCGAGGGGAGCGACGCCCTGGAGCTGGGAAGGACCGGAGGCCAGGGCCCCCAGGATCAGGGCGCGGTGCGCGATGCTTTTGTCCGTGGGGACCGGCACACCCCCGCGGAGCGCTCCGCCCGGGGTCACCTCGAAGTCGACGAAGGTCATGCGGCCCCTCTGTTAGCGCGAGGCGACCGGGGGCGCTGCACGAAGCTGGGTGGCGGCGCGCTCCATCAGACCCCCCAGGGCCGGACCGTCGATCTGCGCCACCAGCTGCACGTCGTTGCCTTGCAGGTTGGTCTGGAGGTTGCGCAGCGGGTTGCTGATGCCCATGAAAAACATCAGGTTCAGCGCGCCAGCCTGGGCCCCGGCGGCCCGGATCTGATCGTTGCCTGCCGCCGCCGCGGGCCCATCCTCGTAGGTGAGGGCGCCGGCGAGGTTGACCCCTGGGTCCTTGAAGTCACCGACCAGGCGCACCTTGCTCAGCCGCTGCACGAAGGGCGCCTGCTGCGCCGCCGCCGCCGAGACGCTCTGCCCAGCCACATCCCCGGCCAGCACCAGCTCGGCCCCCTCGGTCCGGAGCAGCTCCTCTGCCCAGTCCGGAACTTCTCTACGGACGCGGGCATCGCGGATCCGGTCGAGGGAGCGGCGGAGGCCGGCCGGGTTACCGACCAGGAGGGACTGGGAGGTGAGCACGACGAAGCCGAGATCGCCGGTGAGAAAGAGGTCGTTCCCCCCGTAAGAGGTCTTCTGGAAGGGGCGCCCAGCCGCGGACATCCCGCCGCGGCTGGCGACGGCCTTGATCGCATCAGGGTCAAAATTACCCTGGGCAATCATGGCAAAGTCGGCCCCTTGGACCGAGTACCCGGCGCCGACGAAGCGGCGGAGGTCGCGCCGGGGCTCGAAGTTCATCTCGGGGGTGAGGGGGAGGAGAGCCTGGGCGGTGCGGAGGGCGGAGGGGCCGAGGGAAGAGTTGAGGAGGGCCTTGGCGTCCGCTTGCCAGAGGAAGACCGCGCCACCGGGGAGGAGGGCGAGGGGGTCTGCATCGATCTGTTCGGCGGAGAGCTTCTTGCCTTCACCGACGGCGACGATGCTCTCCTTGGGGCCACAGGCGACGAGGGCCGGGGCGAGGAGCGCGGCGACGAGGGCGAGGCGAGGGAGTCGAGCGAGGGGGATCATGCGGGGAAAGAGCCCAGGATCTTGAGGGTGCGGGTCTGCCCCTTGATGCCCTCGATGGCGGCGACCACGGAGCGATCGGTGCTGTGACCGCTGACCTCGACGAAGAACACGTAGCCCTCGCCGCTGGACGGACGCGACTGGATCTTCCGCAGGTTCACGCCGCGCTCGGCGAAGTGCTTGAGGGAATCGAAGAGGGCGCCAGGGCGATCGTTGGTGGTGAAAAGAAGCGCGGTGATGTCGTGGCCGGTACGGCTGGCGGGGCGCAGGGCGGCGACGCAGTAGCGCACCTGCCCTTCTCCCTGGGCCGGGGCCTCCTCGTCGATGAGGGCCACGATGTGGGCGTCGCTGAAGCGTAGCGCCTGGAGGGTCGAGGGCATGGCGCCCTCGGAGTAGGACTCGTAGGGGAGCACGGCGAAGCTGGCGCTGCGGTCGGCCACGAGGGCGATGGCCTGGGCCGCGCCGCCCACCGGGTCGAGCTGGGCGAGGGGGCCAAACTGGCGGCGCGCCGCGGCCTGGCTCGCCTCTCCGCCCGCGAACACGACCCGCACCGGGGCCTCCAGGGACCGGCAGGTGGTGTGGATCTCGCGGAAGATGGACCGGACCGCCTCGGGCGGTAGCTCGTCACCGGCAGCGGTGACCAGGGCCTCGAGGGTGTCGCGCTCGGAGGAGGGCAGCTTGGCGGGACCGCTGTGCCGGGCCCCCACCTCTCGCGAGAGGCGGGCTCGCTTGAGCAACAGGTTCAAGATCTCCCGATCCAGCTCGCCCCGGCGCTGGCGCAGCTCATCCATCTCTCGCTTGGTGTCGCTCATCCCGGCCAGTGTAAAGCCCCCTCGCCACCAAGGCCAGGAGTGGTCTAGACACGGAGGGGTGTCCTCTTCCCCCTGGGCTCCGGAGCTCTTGCTGGAGGCTGCCCGCTTCGCCCCTGACCCGGACGCGGCCCGGCGCCTCGCCGCGCTGCCGTCCTGGCCTGAACCCGGCGCGTACGGGCTTCACCTGGGCTCCGGACGCCTCGCCTCACGGCTCCCGGGGCTCGTGTTCGAGCTGCAACGACCTCGACCACGGCGGGCCCCGGCCCCACCGCCGGGCTCCTACGACGCCAGCATCCTGGAGGGCCGCGTGCCCACCCGCGCCTGCAACTGGCACGACCTGTTCAACGCGCTGATCTGGGCGGCGTTCCCCGCGGCCAAGATGGCGCTGCACGGGCGCCAGCGCGAGCTGATCCTGGGGCGAACGGGCCTCCTGGCCGCCGCGCCCTCGACCCCGCAGGCACGCTCTCGCGTCGAGGATACCCTCGCCATGATCGACGAGGGAGGCCTGCTGCTGCCCCACCTCCCCGGAGCCGCCGAGGCCACGCAGGAGGCGATCCGCCGCGAGGATCCGGGCGCCCTCAACCTCCTCGCGGGCCAGGGCGCGCTGCGCCCGCTTGTCTTCGGTCACGCCCTCCTCGAGCACCTGGCCCGAGGTCACCTCCAGGTCCGGGGTTTCCCCTTCGCCTTCCCGGTCTCTTCCCTCCAGCTCTCCGAGATCGACGAGGCCCTCGCTGGTGCGGTGCGTCAGGTCGGTGAGCCCCCGGACCGGCGAGGACTGCCGGTTCCAGCGCCCTTTTGGGCCGCGGCAGGGTAGGATGCTGCCTCATGAGACCCATCCTTGACTCGGTCCTCGATGCTGTCGGACAGACCCCCCTGGTGCGCCTCGGGCGCATTGGCCGCAACCTGCCCGGCGAGCTCCTGGCCAAGCTCGAGTACATGAACCCGGGCGGATCCGTGAAGGATCGCATCGGCGTCCGCATGCTCCTCGAGGCCGAGAAATCCGGACGCATCAAGCCTGGCGACACGCTCATCGAGCCCACCAGCGGCAACACCGGCATCGGCCTCGCCATGGCCGCCGCCGTCCGCGGCTACCGCATGATCATCACCATGCCCGAGAAGATGAGCCGCGAGAAGCAGGTCGCCCTCGAGGCCCTCGGCGCCGAGATCATCCGCACCCCCACCGAGGCCGCCTGGGACTCCCCTGATAGCCACATCGGCGTCGCCAGGCGCCTCCGCGAGGTGCTCCCCAACGCCCACATCCTCGATCAGTACGGCAACGCCGATAACCCCCTCGCCCACGAGCTCACCACCGGCCCCGAGATCATCGAGCAGTGCGGCGGAAAGCTCGACGCCGTCGTCCTCACCGCAGGCACCGGCGGCACCATCAGCGGCGTCGCCCGCGCCATCAAGAAGGCCCTCCCCAGCTGCCTCGTCGTCGGCGTCGACCCCGAGGGCTCCATCCTCGCTGGCCCCGGTGAAATCCGCAGCTACAAGGTCGAGGGCATCGGCTACGACTTCATCCCCGACGTCCTCGATCGCTCCCTCGTCGACCGCTGGATCAAGAGCAACGACCGCGACTCCTTCCGTACCGCTCGCCAGCTCATCCGCCAGGAAGGCCTCCTCTGCGGTGGCTCCAGCGGCGCCGCCGTCCATGCGGCGATGCAGGTCGTCCGCGACCTCCCCCCCGGCTCCCGGGTCGTCACCCTCCTGACCGACTCGATCCGCAACTACATGTCCAAGTTCGTGGAGGACGCCTGGATGCGCCAGCACGGCTTCCTCGAGACCGACTGGGAGATCGGCACCATCGGTGACATCGTCCGGGCCCTGCCCCGCCGCGAGATCATCACCATCGACATCACCCACAAGCTCAAGGATGCCCTCGACCTGCTGAAGCAGCACGGCATCTCCCAGCTCCCCTGCACCGACAACGGTCGCCTCTGCGGCATCATCACCGAGTCCGACCTGCTGAAGTTCCTGGTCTCTGGCCACCAGCCTTCCACCGCCGTCGCCGAGGTGATGATCCGCAACGTCTCGACCGTGGGCCTCCACGAGAACGCAGGCAGCTTGCCCCGCATCTTCGAGCGCGGTGAGGTCGCCCTCGTCACCGATGAGCAGCGCAGCGTCCTCGCCATCCTCACCAAGATGGACCTGATCGACTACCTCGCCAGCCGCGCCAAGCTCGGCGCTCGCTTACCGCGAGGCCCAGAAAGCTCGCGGTGGGGGGGCAAGGGTCATCCTTACCCCCCCCTCCGCCCCTCGCCCCCCACGAGCCGGCCGCGGGGCTCGCGAACCCCGCTCAGCCGCGACGGCGGCGGCGACCCAGCGCCAGACCCAGCAGGCCCAGCAGCGCGCCGCCCCAGGACCTATCCTGGCCTGCGCCGCTCGTCGAGCACCCGCCCTCGATGTCCAGACCGGCCGCGTTCACGTCCCCGCCGGTCTTCCCGGCCTGTCCGGAACCTCCGGACCCACCCACGCCGCCTGCGCCTGCGCCACCAGCGCCGGCCCCACCGGCCCCTGCGCCGCCTGCGCCTGCGCCCGCGGAGCCAGCGATGCCCGCGGAGCCACCCTCGGAGGTGGAGCCACCGGAGCCGCTGCCGCCGCCCGCGCCGCCCTGGCCACCATCCTCGGGATCGAGGTAGTTGGGCACGCCGTCGCCATCGTCGTCGGTGCGGCCTTCGACGCCATCGAGCTTGTCGTCGCCATCGGCGTCCGGATCCAGCCAGTTCTTCTTGCTATCGACGTCGACGTCGTCGCTGACGCTGGCCTTGGTGGCATCCTCGATCTCGTCCTTGGTGAGGATGCCATCGTTGTCATCATCGGCGTCCTTGAAGTCCGGGAGGCCATCGCCATCGGTGTCTTCCGGGCTCTCTTGCTCGTCGGTGAGGCCGTCGCCATCCTGGTCCTCGGTGGCAGCGTCGAGGAAATCAGGCTTGCTGTCCCCGTCCTTGTCGCCGGTGCCCTCGGTGCCATCGTCGATCCCGTCGGCGTCGGCGTCCGGATCCAGCCAGTTCTTCTTGCCATCGCCATCGACGTCGTCGCCAAGACCAGCCTGGGCCGCCGCGCCGATCTCGTCCTTGGTAAGGATGCCATCGCCGTCGTCGTCATCATCGTTGAAGTCAGGCTTCCCGTCGCCGTCGGTGTCGCCTGAGCCTTCCTGCTCATCGGGGAGGCCGTCGCCGTCGGTGTCCTGCTTGTCGCTATCGAGGAAGTTGGGGGCGCCATCGCCGTCGGTGTCGCCGGTCCCTTCCGCCGCATCACCGTCGAGCTTGCCGTCGCCATCGGCGTCGGTGTCGAGCCAGTTCTTGCTGCCATCGCCGTCAACGTCGTCGCCGAGGTTAGCACCAGTGGCAGCGGTGATTTCATCCTTGGTGAGGATGCCATCGCCGTCGTCATCTGCGTCCTTGTAATCCGGAGTGCCATCGCCGTCGGTGTCGCCGCCGCCTTCCTGCTCGTCGGTGAGGCCGTCGCCGTCCTGGTCCTCGGTGGCCGCGTCGAGGAAGTTGGGCTTCCCATCGCCATCCTTGTCACTGGTGCCTTCGTCCGTATCGGTGAGGCCGTCGGCGTCGGCGTCGGTGTCGAGCCAGTTCTTCTTGCCGTCCGCATCGACGTCGTCGCTCAGACCAGCGGCCACGGCGGCAGCGATTTCATCCTTGGTGAGGATGCCATCGCCGTCATCGTCATCGTCGTTGAAGTCAGGTTTGCCATCGCCGTCGGTGTCGCCGCTCCCCTCGAAATCATCGGGAATGGTGTCACCATCGGTGTCCTGCTTGTCGCTGTCGAGGAAGTTGGGGAGGCCATCGCCGTCGGTATCACCAAGCCCCTCGGCAGCGTCGCCATCGAGCTTGTCGTCGCCATCCGCGTCGGTGTCGAGCCAGTTCTTCTTGCCATCCACATCGACGTCTTCCGACTGCCCCGATGCCTTGGCCGAGCTGACCTCGTCCTTGGTGAGGATGCCGTCGTTGTCGTCGTCGTCATCCTTGTAATCCGGAGTGCCATCGCCGTCGGTATCGCCGCCGCCTTCCTGCTCGTCGGTGAGGCCGTCGCCGTCCTGGTCCTCGGTCAACGGGTCGAGGAAGTTGGGTTTGCTATCCCCATCGGTGTCCGCAAGACCGTCGAGATCGTCGATGAGACCGTCCTCATCGGCATCGCTGTCGAGCCAGTTCTTCTTGCCGTCCGCATCGACGTCGTCGCTCAGACCAGCGGCGGTGGCGGCAGCGATTTCATCCTTGGTGAGGATGCCATCGTTGTCGTCGTCGGCGTCCTTGTAATCAGGATTCCCGTCGTTATCGGTGTCACCACCGCCTTCTTGCTCGTCGGTGAGGCCGTCGCCGTCCTGATCTTCGGTGGCAGCATCGAGGAAGTTGGGCTTCCCATCGCCATCCTTGTCACTGGTGCCTTCGTCCGTATCGGTGAGGCCATCGGCGTCGGCGTCGGTGTCGAGCCAGTTCTTCTTGCCGTCCGCATCGACGTCATCGCCCAGGCCCGCGGTGATGGCGGCGGCGATTTCATCCTTGGTAAGGATGCCGTCGTTGTCGTCGTCGGGGTCGTTGAAGTCAGGCTTCCCATCGCCGTCGGTGTCGCCCGAGCCTTCCTGCTCGTCGGCGAGGCCGTCGCCATCGGTGTCCTGCTTGTTGTTGTCGAGGAAGTTGGGGATCTTGTCGCCGTCCTTGTCGCCAAGACCTTCCGCCGGGTCATTGTCATCCAGGCCATCGGCGTCAGCATCCTTGTCGAGCCAGTTCTTCTTGCCATCGCCGTCGACGTCATCACCTTGCCCGGAAACCTTGGCGGCGTTGATCTCGTCCTTGGTGAGGATGCCGTCGTTGTCATCGTCTGCATCGTTGAAATCAGGCTTGCCGTCGCCGTCGGTGTCGCCGCCGCCTTCCTGGTCGTCGGTGAGGCCGTCGCCGTCCTGATCCTCGGTGGCGGCGTCGAGGAAGTTGGGCTTCTTGTCCCCGTCCTTGTCGCCGGTGCCTTCGACCCCATCCTCGATGGAGTCGCCATCGGCGTCCTTGTCGAGCCAGTTCTTCTTGCTATCACCGTCGACGTCATCGCCCAGGCCCGCGGTGGTGGCGGCGGCGATTTCATCCTTGGTGAGGATGCCGTCGTTGTCGTCGTCGGGGTCGTTGAAATTGGGCTTGCCGTCGCCGTCGGTGTCGACCGAACCTTCTTGTTCGTCGGTGAGGCCGTCGCCATCCTGGTCTTCGGTCAGGGGGTCGAGGAAGTTGGGTTTCTTGTCGCCGTCCTTGTCGCCGAGACCTTCCTGGTTGTCCAGCAGCCCATCGGCATCAGCGTCGGTGTCGAGCCAGTTCTTCTTGTTATCACCGTCAACGTCATCGCCCAGGCCCGCGGTCTTGGCAGCGTTGACCTCATCCTTGGTGAGCAGACCGTCGTTGTCGTCATCGGGGTCGAGGGCGTACCGTCCGAGTCTTTCTTGGTGGGGTCGGTGCCGATGGAGGCCTCGATGACGTTGGAGAGGCCGTCTCCGTCGAGGTCGTCGTCGCAGACATCGCCCTTCTTGTCGCCATCCGCATCGGCCTGATCGGCGTTGGGGACGGTGGGGCAATTGTCGACGGCGTTCAGCTTGCCGTCGCCATCGATGTCGTCATCGCAGGCATCGCCCTTGCCGTCCTTGTCGAGGTCAGCCTGGTCCGTGTTCTTGGTGGTGGGGCAGTTGTCGCAGACGTTGCCGACCCCATCGGTGTCGGTGTCGGTCTGATCGGTGTTGATGATGGTGGGGCAGTTGTCCGAGACATCCTTGATGTCATCGCAATCGGTATCTTCCTGCTCGATGACGGTGATCAGCGAGGTCAGCTTCGAATCACCATCGCCAACAAACCGGATGGTCCAGGTGTCAGCGGTGGCAGGGCCGGAGATCTGGACGAGTTCGTCCGACAGGCGGCTGTTGCTATTCGTCCCGTCGACCCTCGGCTCCTTGGAGAAATCATCCCCGCTCACGCCGGTGATGACGCCATCGTTCCCGGAGCCAAAAGAGCCCACGGTGAAGAGGGCACGCCAGCCTGGCGTCGTCGGGGTTTGCCCGTCATCACAGCCGCCGAGCACGCTCGAGATCAGCTGTTCCGGCGCGCTCCCTTGCTTGAGGAACACCCCGCTGTTCTGCTCCGACTCGGTCTCCCAGATGATGCCGAACGAGGTGGTGACGGTGCGCGTGCCCTGGGAGCACGTCGGGAGGCCGTCAAGGACCGTCGAGGTACCAGCCGCATTGCCAAAAGCATCGTCGATGAACCAGGAGACCTGACGCTGAGGCGATCCTGCATGGGCGTACACGACCACCAGCTGCTCCCCGCCGATGCGCGGGCCAGAAGAGGTCAGAAACGGGTCTGAATCGCCGCGCTCCTGGACCGCGTACTGGGTGACGGCGGGCGAGACACCGAAGCCCGTGGTCACATCGTAGACTCGCACGTTGGTGTTGGAGAAAACCGGTGCGCCGGCTTCTGCGAGGGATTTGCCGGCGAAGCGCACCCGCTGCTCGGCGTTGGTGGGCACCGAGTCAAAGCCGCCGTGAACGGCGAGGTACGCCTTCTGGATGGTCGCTCCTGCCGGGATCTTGAGTTCGATGGGGCGCCAGGAGTCGTAGAAGGCGCTGGGGTCCGCGGGGGTATTGCCGTCAGGGCCGCGCGGGGTGGCGACGCCGGTGCCGTCGGTGGCAATTCCGCCTTTCAACGAGGTCTGGACGACCTTGAGAGGGGCCGCCGCGGCGAGGCGAGGGGTGGCCACGGCGAGAACGCCCGTGGCCAGGAGCAGTGCTGCGCGATTGATGTAGGAGGTCATTCTGAACTGATATCAGAAAAGACCATCCTTCAAGGCAGAACCTCTCGACAAAGCAAAGCGGCCTCGGCTGTGAAGCCGGGGCCGCGGACATCAGCGGGGAAGGTTCAGAAGCGCGCCTGGAGGGCCGTCCCGAGGCCGAAGAAATCGGGAGCGACGAAGGTGCGCAGGTAGTTGGTGCCGTCGGTGGCCTGCTCGAGGCGGGTGGCGTTGTTGTCGCGCACGTATTGCGCCCAGAAGATGGCGGCCATCATGGGGCTGAGATCCCAGCGAAGGCTGGCGCGGGTCTGGACGATGGGGACGCGGCCCTTGCCTTCGGGGAGCAGCGCCAGGTTGCCCTGCTGACGGATGACCACGGTGCGGCTGATGTCGATGCCGAACGCGTCCACCTGGGAGCTCTTGAAGGTGGAAGGCATCTGGATACCGACGCCGAGGTTGGGGGTCAGGTGGAGTTTTTCGATGAAGTAATCGGCGGCGAAGGCGAAGAACATCTCCGCCTGGGTCTGGGCTTCCCTGGGGATGGTCTCGAAGGGGATGAACCCCGGCTGGCTCCGGAGCACGAAGGGGACATCACGGAAGATGCCGGTACCCTGGATGCGGAAGTAACCGCTCTTGAGGGTGGCCTGGACGGCGCCTGCGGTGGCCCCCTGGAGCTTGGTGGCGCCGGCGCGGTCGAAGTCCTTGAGGTTCTGCCGCAGGTGCGACCCTTCGAGGGAGACGGCCCAGGAGGTGACGCCGGGTTCGTAGCTCTCCGGGCGGAAGATCACCATCGGGGAGTTGGGGTCGTTGCGGTAGAGGGCAAAGTCAACGGAGCCTGGCACCGGCATGCGATCGTGGAACACGAGGCGCCCGGAGAAGCCGTAGGTGTAGACCCGCTTGCCTTCGACATCGCGCTGCTCGAAGCGACCCTGCTGGAAGTAACCGCCACCGACATCGATGCGGACCATCTCGCCCAGGTCCGCGCCACCGCCGGCGAGGAAGCCGTAGTTGGTCTGCTGGATGCGGGTGAACTCGATATCCTGGGAGTCGGTGACCTTGGCCTGGGGCTCGACGATCTGGGCGGTCTTGAGGCCGACGAAGCCGTAGTAGCCGGCGCCGGTGTACTGGAGCTTGGCGCCGGGGGCCTGCCCCGAGAGGCGGGGGAAGATCGACTGGTTGATCGACTGGGCGGTGCCACCCCAGCTGATATCGTAGAGGTAACCGAGGCGGAAGCGGTCGGTATCGAGGGGGAAGAAGACGAAGTCGAAGCCGGTCTTGCGCTTGTCGATCTTGCCGCTGCGCGAGTCCTTCACCTCGTACGTGCCGGTCTTGTAGAACAGGCGCAGGTAGGACCCGGAATCGTAGAACGCAGAGTTGACGTTGTTGCTGCGGGCGGCCAGCTGCCCGGTATCAACGCGGAGGACCAGCGCGGCCTCGGTGTCGAGGTTGGGGATGAAGCCCGGGAGCTTCCGGTAGAGGACCAGGTGGGTGAGGTTCTCGCGGCCAGCGAAGCGCGAGTTCAGGTTGTCGAAGAAGAGGCGGTACTGGGGCCGGTCGCCGAAGTTGGCGGTAGGCGACAGCGGGAAGACCTCACCGTTGGACTTCGTGATGTCGTCGTCACCGAACACGAAGGTGAGACGGGTATCCATGAAGTCGCTGAAACGAACGATGTCGATGGGCTCGTAAGGCTTGGCCTTGGGGGCGGCCTCCGGCTCGGTCTTCTTCTCCTCGTCCTTGGCCTTGGCCTTGGCGGGCTCGGAGGGCGCGTCCGGGGGTTGCACCGGCGGCTTCGCCGCGGGAGGAGCGGGCTTCTCCTCGGGCTTGGCCTCGGGGGGCGCCGGGGGCTGGGCCGGCGGCGCCGGGGGCTGGGCCGGCGGCGCCGGGGGCTGCGCGGGTTCACCCTGGGCGAGCGCGGCCGAGGGGGCCGCGAGCACGAGGGTCATCAACAGGCGAGCAGGCAGGGTGGATCGAGGGGAGGGGTTGCGCATATCAGTTGCCGGATTCGGAGTCGTTGTCGACGGCGGTGCGCTTGCCGATGCAAGCCTGTTTGGAGCTCATGCCAGCGGGGGGCTCATCGACGCAGGTGTCTTGCCCGTCGGGGCAGAGCACCAGGTCATCGGAGCAGCGGGATTCGATCGTCCAGTTGAGGTTGCCCCCGGAGAAGTTCGAGACGATCCCGGTGAGCGAGCGGATGGTCTTGCCCGAGTGGGCCAGGGGGTCGAACCCGGTGATGGCCGTCGTGTTCGCCTGGATCGTCTGGCGGCGATCGTTGCCCAGGACAACCCGGTAGTTCCCGCGGCCACGGAACGCGGACCACTCGCTGCAATCCGGGTCCTGGTAGCAGAAGCAGGAGCAGAGCCCCTCGGGGTTACCAGGGGAGAAATCGAGGTTGCCGCTCCCGTCAAAGTCGCAGTTGGACGCGCCCGGCTTGAACACGAAGGCGCGGTCCCCCTGGCAGGGGAAGGTGGGCCCGAATTCAAAGGGCTGTTCCTCGGGGAGATTGGGGCCAAAGTGGGCGGCCACGCGGGCGCTCCGGACGCGGATCAGCCCCGCCTCGTTCTCTTCGAGGAAGGCATCGTCGGAGGCGCGCTCCGCGGGGATCTCGGTGGGCTCGGGGAGCTGGCAGGTGCGGTTCGTGGTCTTCGCGGAAGGTCGGGTGTCGAAGGGCTCGACCTCGAAGCTGGGGAAGGTCATCTCGGTGTAACCGAAGAACTCTTCCATCGTGCCGCTCAGGTACGTCACCCGGTCGCAGACCAGGATGCCCGGGGGCAGGTTGAAGCTGAACGCGTAGAGGCTCCCGAAGGGCTTGGCCTTCACCACCTCGTTGCCCTGCTCGTCGGTCGTCACGAGGACATCGGTGACGTAGAAGCCGTTGCTGGAGATACGCGAGACCACCAGCCGCGACCGGGGGTCGCGGGTCTCGAGGACGAC
>JALOQB010000298.1 GCA_025453595.1 Polyangiaceae bacterium | reverse complement strand
GTCGTTGCAGACGAGGGCAGGCCCCGGGGTGCAGGTTCCAGCCTGGCAGGCGTCGCTGGTGGTGCAGGCGTCGCCGTCGTTGCAGGCGGTGCCGTCGTCTTTGGTGGGGTTGGAGCAAACGCCCGTCGCCGGGTTGCAGGTGCCGACGTCGTGGCACTGGCTGAGCGCGGTGCAGGTGACCAGGTTAGAGCCGGTGCAGGTGCCGGCCTGGCAGGTGTCGGTTTGCGTGCAGCCGTTGCCATCGTTGCAGGTGTTGCCGGTGGTGGGGCCGCAGAGCCCGTTGGAGGCCGCGCCGGCGGCGACGGAGCAGGCCTGGCAATCGCTGACGCCCCCGGCACAGGCGGAGTTGCAGCAGACGCCGTCGGTGCAGAAGCCGGAGGGGCACTCGGCGTTGGAGGAGCAGGCCTGCCCGACCTGCGCCAGCGTGAAGACGTAGGCCGCTCCGTTATCCGTCGCGGCTCCGTCATCCTCCAAGGGGGCGCCGATGAGGGCGGTGTTGCCGTCAGACGAGAGTGCCACAGAATTGCCGAAGACGTCGCCGCTCGCCTTATCTGCGGCGAGGATTTTTTGCTGCTGGGTCCAGACGCTAGCGGTGCGGGTGAAGACGTAGGCTGCTCCGCTGTTACTCGGACCGTCGTCCTCTCTAGCGGCGCCGATGAGGGCGGTGTTGCCGTCAGACGAGAGTGCCACCGACCAGCCGAAGTTGTCATTGTTCGCCTTATCTGAGGCGAGGATTTTTTGCTGCTGAGTCCAGACACCTGAGGTTCGGGTAAAGACGTAGGCCGCTCCGTTGAGCACCGTACCTCCGTCAGACTCTTCGGAGGCGCCGATGAGGGCGGTGTTGCCGTCGGACGAAAGTGCCACCGACCAGCCGAAGACGTCGCCGCTCGCCTTATCTGCGGCGAGGATTTTTTGCTGCTGAGTCCAGACGCCAGCGGTCCGGGTGAAGACGTAAGCTGCCCCGTTGCCCGTCGTCGCTCCATCGGACTCTCCGAGAGCACTGATGAGGGCGGTGTTGCCGTCGGAGGAGAGCGCTAGTTGAAGGTTGCCTTATCTGCGGCGAGGATTTTTTGCTGCTGAGTCCAGACGCCAGCGGTCCGGGTGAAGACGTAGGCTGCTCCGATGTCACTCGGACCGTCGTCCCCCCAGATGGCGCCGATGAGGGCGGTGTTGCCGTCAAACGAAAGTGCCACCGAATAGCCGAAATAGTTGAAGGTTGCCTTATCTGCGGCGAGGATTTTTTGCTGCTGAGTCCAGACGCCAGCGGTCCGGGTGAAGACGTAGGCTGCTCCGTTGAACCCCGTATCTCCATCGGACTCTTCGGAGGCGCCGATGAGGGCGGTGTTGCCGTCGGAGGAGAGCGCCACCGAATAGCCGAAGCGGTCGCTGTTCGCCTTGTCCGCAGCGAGGAGCTTTTGCTGCTGGGTCCAGACGCCAGCGGTCTGGATGAAGACATAAGCTGCTCCGTTTCCGAGCGTCGCTCCATCGTCCTCTCCGAAGACCCCGATGAGGGCGGTGTTGCCGTCGGAGGAGAGCGCCACCGACCAGCCGAAGTAGTCGAGGTCTGCCTTATCTGCGGCGAGGAGCTTCGCCTGCTGCGTGAACACCAGCGGGTCCACCTCCACCGGGTACGCCGCCTCGGTGTCCTCGTACGTGTACACCACGCTCCCCCCGCTCACCTTCATCCTCCCCGGCAACAGCTTCCCTCGCGCGTCTCGCACGAAGTACGCCTGCATCAGCAGGCTGCCGTTCGCCGACGTCAGCTTCACGTCTTCCCCATCTTCTTCCGCCTTCAGCCCTGCCACCGAGACCTCCAGCTCCACCGTCCCCTCCCCGGACGGACGCTGCCGCACCAGCACCCGGTGCTCCAGCCCCAGCGGACCCGCCTGCCAGCTCTCCTGCACACGAGCCCCGCCCACCGGGCGCTCCCACGTCACTGTGTGCTTGCTGGCCACGGGCTTCGCTGCCTTCACGCGTTGCCGGGCGCCGCCGCTGCGCCCCAGGGACGTGAGCGAGAGGCGCGCCTGCACCTTTGCGTCCTGGTCGCTGGTCAACTCGGCGCCCTGCTCGTCGAAGCGAGCGCGCAGGTGTGTTTCCGGCACGCTGGCGCGCAGGCCATCCGGCGTGGTCAGGATGCGATGGGCGTCGGAGGCCTCGGCCTGGCGAGCCTGGAGCAGGGCGAGACGCAGCTCCGGTGCCATGGGCGCGGCGGGTGCGGCCGGTGGTCTGTGTGCCTGTGGCAAGCCAGGAGGAGGGGCAGCTCCCGGTTCCAGGGCTGGTTGCGCGGGCGCCACCACGGCAGCCGCGGTGGTCGCCGTGCCGACGTTGGAGTCGGAGGGAGAGGGAGCGGAGCAAGCCACCAGCTGCAGAAGCAGCCAGGGCCACAGCCCGCAGAGCAAGGGAACCAACGGTTTCAAGGGGGCCTTTCTGGTCTCACGCCAGTCCACGCCAGAGACCTGGAACTACACCGTATCCGCTCGACGTCTCGAACGGCCGCGATTCTTGAACAAGGGGGGATTCAAGGATCACCCTCTTGATGGAAAAAAGAGTGAAACAAGCCGGGAGGCTCCCCGTAGAGGAGGGGAGCCGGGCAAGAGGTGCACCGGCGTATCCAGGAAGAGCGACCAGATGAAACAGATCAAGAGCACGATCGGTGCCACCCTTGCCGCCAGCGTGGCCCTGGCCATCGCGGGCTGCAACGCCTCGCCGGAGGCCCAGTCCCCTGCATCCGTCGGCAAGGTCATGTGCAAGGAGGGGAACTCGTGCAAGGGCCAGGGCTCCTGCGCGGGGGTCGCGCAGGGCCAGAAGCACAGCTGCAAGGGGCAAAATTCCTGCGGCGGTAACACGCGCGAGCTCACGAAGGCCGAGTGCGACGCGATCAAGGGGACCGTCGCCTCCAACTGAGCCATGCAGACAAGCCTCGGCCACGGGATCGGCATGAGATCGCAGCATTTCGATGCCTGGCTTCACGGCCCCGTGCCGGTGCCGTGGACCGAGTGCATCACGGAAAATATTCTCGACGTGGGAGGGCGGCCGCGTGCCGCGCTGGAGGCGGCCCGCGCGCGCATGCCGGTGGTCTTTCACGGGGTCTCCCTCTCCATCGGCGGCTGCGATCCCCTCGACGCAGGCTACCTTGCCTCGGTCCGGCGCCTCTGTGACGAGATCGAGCCGGCCTGGATCAGCGACCACCTCTGCTGGACAGCGCTGGGGGGTCACCACCTCCACGACCTGCTCCCGCTCCCCTACACCGAGGAAGCCCTGGAGCACGTGACAGCCCGCCTGCTTCGCGTCCATGAACTGCTCGGTCGACCGATCGCCCTCGAAAACCCATCGACGTATGTCACCTTCGCGGCCTCGACGATCCCGGAGCACGAGTTCCTCGCCGAGCTGGCGCGCCGGACCGGGTGTGGCCTCTTGCTCGACGTGAACAACGTGTACGTTGGCGCCAGGAATCACGGGTTCTCTGCGGAGGAGTACGTGGACTCCATCCCTCCGGAGGCCCTCTGGCAGATCCACCTGGCCGGCCACTCGGACCTCGGGGATCACCTGCTCGATACCCACGACGCCCCGGTCGTCGAGCCTGTATGGAGGCTCTACGAGCGGGTGATCGCCCGGTGCGGTCCTCGCTCCACGCTGATCGAGTGGGACGACCGGATTCCTCCCATCGAAGACGTGATCGCGGAGGCTCACCGGGCCGCCGCCGCGGAGCAGCGGGCGCTCGGCCGGGGCGTGCCATGAGTTCCCTGTTCGAGGCCCAGGCAGCGATGAAGCGTGCCCTCTTCGGTGAGGACCGGAGCCTGGCGCTCCAGCACCTCGGAGGCGACCGGGAGGCAGCGAGTGAACGGTTGGCCATCTACGAACGGATGTACCTCGCTCGCCTGGTGACCTCGATGGAGGACGACTTCCCCGCGCTCCGGCGCGTCGCAGGGGATCTCTTTCCGCGGCTCGCGGTGACCCACGTTCGCCGCCGCCCTTCCAGGCATGCGTCCCTCGCGCGGCTGGGCGACAGCTTCGACGAGACCCTGACCGAGCTGGGGCTGCTCGCCGAGGCCGCGGTCGCCCGCGTGGAGCAAGCGCGCAACCGCGCCTTCTGGTCCCCTGACCGCCCTCCGGTGAACCTGGGCGATCTGGCGGCGCTCGGGGCGGCGCTCGGGGAAACCTCGCTCAAGCTCCACCCTTCCGTCCAGCTGTTTGCCTCTCTCTCCGGCGCCAGAGCCGTGGTGGAAGGGGCCCCGCTGCGCGTGGTGGAGCCAGGCTCGTGGGAGCAGGTGGTCTCCTGGCGGCAGGGGTTCGAGATCCACGTCGATGAGGTACCGCCGGACGAGGCTCAGGCCCTTGATGTACTGCTCTGTCCGTCGCCCCTGGAGAGGGCCCTCGAGTTCTTCGCATCGCGGCAAGACCCGGAAGGCGCAGCCATCGAAGCGGTCCAACGATGGGCCCTCCGGGGCTGGCTCGTGTTCCCTTGACCCCGATCCTTGTTTGTTCAGTCCTGGGCAAACGAGAGCTGCTTGGCCAGCTCGGTGCGGACCGCGACGGACAGCGCAGGAGCGCTGGAGAGGGCACTCCATGCGTCGACATCGCTCTTGTTGCCCAGCAGGCCAAGGCGAGTGAGCCCGCCGAGGTGAGGGGATGCCGCGAGCGACTGGATCCCCGCGGGACCAAGCTTGCACCCACCGAGCTGGAGCGAGGTGAGCTGGGCCAGCAAGGGTGAACGGGCGATCCAGTCTGCCCCCTGGGGCCCGAGCGGATTCTGGTTCAGGTTCAGCTCACGCAGCGACGGCAGCACCTCGGGCCGCAGCAGGCGTTCGAGGGATTCTGCGGTCAACCCGTTGGACTCCAGGGTCAGGTGGGTCAGCGAGCGCGGGGCGCCCTCGAGGAGCGCCTCGACGGCCGCGGCATCGAGGGGCTGGCCCGAGAGATCGAGCTCGGTGAGCTGCGAGAAGAAGGGGGCGCGGGTCAGCGCCTCGATCCCCGCGGTTGTGGGCGCGTTGTTGCTCAGCTTCAGCGACCGGAGCGCCCCCAGCGAGCCCCCCTCGGCCAGCGCGCGGTAGGCGTCGTCGTCGAGCTGCGCAGCGTCAAGATCGAGCTTTTCAAGGTGCCGTAGCATCGGCGCACTCGCGAGCGCCCTCGCGCCGGCCGCCCCCACCGCGTTCCTGGAGAGCTCGAGGCGACTGAGCGCTTCCAGCGCGCCCCCCTTGCAGAACGCCGTGATGGCCTTTTCGTCGAGCTGGCAACGGTTCAATTCGAGGGAACGTAGCGACGCCAGCGAGGGGCCCGCCCCCAGCGCCGCTGCCCCGCTCTTGCCTGGCTTGCAGTCCGGGGTCGACAGATTGCGCAAGGTCCGTAGCGTGGGCGAGGACGCGAACGCCGCGAACGAGCGCGGACCCAGGCGCGTCGAGACCAGCGTCGAGAACCAGACGACGTTCTCCAGGTGAGGGGCGCGACAGAGCTGCTCGATGTGCCCGTCGTCCAGCTTCTTGCCCCGCACCTTGTAGCTGAAGGGGGTCACCAGGATGATGCGATCCACCAGCCGCATCCGGGGCTCTTCCTCCCCGCTGAACACGCGCTCCAGCCAGACGTCCGCCGCAGCCAGACGCCTGGGCGCCAGGTGCGCCTCCAGCTGATCGATCTCGGACGCCAGCGCCAGGCTGTCCGCCCATCGGTAAAAAAATCGGTTCAGCTCCGTGTAAATGGCCTCCTGGGGCAAGGTCAGGATGCGGTTCAGCTCCTCTTGTTGTGCGCTCATCACCCCCTTGTGTCCACGTTCTTGCGCGATGAAAAGGGGTAATGTCACCGCGAGCAGTGACATTCTTTGTCCCTTCACTCGTCCCGTGAATTCCTGATGTCCTGCGGTTGCCTGCAAGCGAGGAGGACGTCTATTGTGCTTGACGTGAGCAGCGATGGAGCGACCGATGACAAGGAGTAATTCGAACCAGATCACATGGCGATTCCACCCCATGAGCCACATGCTGATCTTCGCCGCGGTCGTGGGGTGCGTACCTCACAAACCAGCGTCCATGGCCCCATCCCCCCCGCCGTTGCTCCCGGGACCTGCACCCGTTGAGGTATCCGTGCCACGCTTGGTGATCATCGCCCGGCAGGTCGCGAGCGGCTTGCGTGTGACCTATCAGCTGCCGCAGCCGACGACATCGTTCCAGTACCATCTTCCCGGTGCGCGGATCCGGAACGTATCGTGGCACATGCTCACCCCCGGCCTTGAACTGGTCGACGATGAAGTGCGCGCGGTGCGCGCCGGAGCATTCGAGCAATTCGAGCTGCTGATCACGCCAGATGCAGCGGAGCATGACCGCTTGTATCCAGCGCTATTCGTGATGGGGCAACATGCATTTGTGCTCAACACCCACCACCTTCTGGGGCAGAGCGAGAGGCCTATTTCGATCGAATTGCATGCCGCCGAGGGGCAGCAGGTCACGTCGTCCTTTCAGCCACCTGCGCCAGTGGTTCGCATCGAACTTGACGCCGTGAGCAGGGCCGAAAAGGGACACTACGTGTACTTTGGAGACCCAGCGGCCCAGGGGTCGCAGTTCATCGTGGCGCCTGGCGTGCCGGCGTGGCTACGGAAGAACCTCGACGATGTGATGAGCCGGGCAGTCCCGCTGCTGGGCGAGCAATTCGGACAGGCGTTGCAGACGAGGCCTTTCGTGCTGGTTGCGTACCCGGATACTGGCGTGCCCGGTGCGACTTATCGCGGAGATACGCAGAAGAACGGTGAGATCGCGCTGCGTTTCCGCGGGCGAGGGTGGACCGAACCAACAAACAACCACAGAGAAGCATCCCGGTTCCTGCTTCATGAACTCGTGCACCTGTGGAACGCAGAGCTGTTTCGGGGCCCGAAGGACGAGCACCTCGCGTGGTTGCACGAGGGATCGGCCGAGTACCTGGCGCTCCTCGGCGCCCGAAAGCTCGGGCTGCTCACGACAGGGGAGTTCGCCGAGCGTGTCACGCTTGCGCTCAATCAGTGCCTGAAGTCCCTGGGTACACTCAGCCTTGTCGACCCCGCGGTCCCGGTCCGCAGCGGCTATTACACCTGTGGCGTCGTGGTTCAGTGGCTGGCCGATGTCTCGGTCGCTCCGAAGCACGACGGCTTCGCGATCTGGCGCAACGTGTTTGCCACCTCCGCACAGCGCGATCGACAGTACAGCGTCGAGGGCTTCCTTGCCGAGGTGAAACGGCTGGCGCCACCTGACCGCGTTCCTCTTCTAGACTTTCTCTTCGCCGGGGATACGCCGCGCGACTGGACCCGGCTCCCCGCCCTTGTTGCGCCGCATGGGGTACGCCTTGCGCCACTCACGGGCCTCCCGTGGGATACCCACCGCCGAAACCATGCCTTTCAGCACATCCTGCGAGAGAATTGCCAGGGTGGTCATGGCTTCTTCACGTTCGACGATCACGTGCGCCTCGATACCGGCGAACGCTGTGGCGTGCTATCCGGAGATCCTTCCATCGTCGCCGCCGAGGGCCATGACATCATGGGGGCCGCCGATCGCGCCTTCCGGGCGATCGACGACCGGTGTCGCCGGGGTCAGCCGGTGCGCCTGCGCACCAGGGACGGACGCTCCCTCACCGCACCGTGCAGGCATGAACTGCCCGCCCCTGCGCCGATGCTTCGGCTGGAGTGAGCCCTGTGCTCACTTGCCTTTTCTATACACCCGTCGAGGCTTCGTTCCTGGCTCCAGCCTCACTCCATCCTCTTATTTGCAATCGTGTTGCATTTGTGCAAGGGTGCTGTGGCCCATGACGGTTTGCAGAGAAGAGAGGTTTTCCTTGCGGAGAGCCGCGAGGGCAGGGGAGAGTGGATGCTGAAATTTCGCTTCGGGGTTGGTGCTTTTGTCCTGTGCAACATGGGGCCACAGGGCTGGAAGCTCGGGAGAGTCATTGCCCTGCGCTACCGTGAGCCGCACTGGCCCGCCGGCACCGAGGCCCCCTACCAGGTGGCGCTCGAGGACGATCGTTCGCTCATCTACGTCCCGGAGGACGACGCTGCGTACTGCCGCGAGGCCACCCACGAGGACCTGAGGATCGCGCGATGCATGGACGCCCTCGCCGCTGCTCCTGGCGACCTCCAGGGGGGCGACCCGGAGGCGACGGGCGTGGCTGCAGGGCTCGGCTGCCCGGGCGGCAAGGCCTCCATCGGCAGCACCGGTTACCGTGACGGGCGGTGCCACGGTTGCGACGGTTGCCCTCGCAGCTGGTCCTGCGTCGAGCTGTACAGCGAGCACTACCGCTGCGCAGCGCGGAACGGGCTCAAGGTGACGCGGCGCGCGGTCGACCTTGGTACGGTCCGGGTAGGGCAGTCGCTGCACCATCCTGCGGGCGATGAACTTCCGGTGAAGGAGGGGTTTTTGCAGTGCCCCACCCTGGTACGCCTCCCTCCGGGCGTCCGCTTCACCGACGAGGGGGCCCTGGCCGGAGAGGTGCGGTTTGATCCGCACCGAGGCGCCACCTACAGGGTTGAACTGGTCGCGGTGAGCACCGCCAGCTGGGACGATGCCGCGGTGGGGATCGTCCGTCTGGAGATCACGTTCACCGTCGAGGGAAACGAGCCTCCGGAGGCCTTTGACAGCGGCGCCTTTGCGCGGGAGCAGCAAGGGGCGCGCACCGCGGCCGGTCGCTCCCTCCGCGAGCTCGGCGATACCTGGAGGCGCTGGGAGCGAGGGGAGCTGGGCAACCGCGACACCTGCGCCCGTATGAACGCGGAGCTTCGCCGCCTGCGGGCGCTGCTGGAGATGCACCCGCGGCTCGACGGCGGCCGGTGGTGGGCCCAGCTTGGCGGCTACCACATGAACGTGCACAAGCTGCTCGAGAACACCCTCTTCGAGTGCGAGCTCTACCTCGGCCACGCGCTCACGTTCGGGGACGCCGAGGTCCGGCGCATGGCGGAGCAGAACCTCGCGGGCTGCTACCAGAAGCGCCTCCTCGAGGCGGCACGGTTCCTGTGGATCGATGGCGTCGAGCGGATGATGCGGGGCCAGTGGACGACCGCCGTGGAGACCTTCCAGCTTGCTGCTGCAAAGAAGGACGGGTGGGGGTGGGCCGTCAACCACGGTGATATCTGGATGGCCGAGGCGGCCGCGCGAATCGTGCACGGCGCGGAGCTGGCCGCCGGCAAGGAGGCGAGCCATGACGAGGCAGCGCTCTGGATCAACGAGGCCGCGCGACTCCTGCAGAAGAGCGTGGAACGGTCCCGGGAGTCCGGAGCTTTCGGACCCGAGGGGCACCCCTGGGCCTCCGAGATCGGCACAGCCCTCGTTTCCTACCGCACCCTGCGAGAGGCCGGCGCCAGCACCGCCGACTGGCTGGAAGCCTTCAAGCTACGGACGTTCTTCTGGTGTGCGCAGGTCCTCGGCGGCGCCGCACCCTTTCCCCCACGACCAGCGCCCCGCAGGGAGGACGCCGTCGCCCTGGCGCGGCGCCTGCGTGACCTCCAGGATGCACCTGCTGGCCTTGCCCCATCACCACGGGTGACGCCTCGCTGCTCCCCCGAGCGGTGAATCACTCGCCCTTCACGGCGCGCTACCAGGGCCTGTCTTCTCCGGATCACACCCTGCATCCGCCGGGTTGCAGTACAGGTTGGGCATCGACTTCCCGGTCCACTTGGCGCGCAGGACCGCGTTGTTGTTGTTGTTCGCAGGGTCGTCGTCCCAGAAGCTGAACCCGAACCGTTCCCGGTGGAACCAGGGGCCCACGTGCCCGCCCCAGTAACCTTCCGCCATGAGCGTGTTGCAGAAGCCCCGCGACCACTTGATCGACCACGGAATGTTGGATTTGGGCCCCGAGAAAACCCCTTCGGAGCCCGCCTCTGTGGTGCAGCTCGGGTGGCCCTCCGGGAGGTAGGGCGCCTGTTCTTCAGGAGACGGCAGGAAGGTCGCGCCGCAGTGCGCGTTGGAAGAGCCCTGGCAGGGGCCCGCCGCCGAGCCGTTGGTGC
>JALOQB010000297.1 GCA_025453595.1 Polyangiaceae bacterium | reverse complement strand
TGGATGCCCGGCGGGGACAGCGGCGTGCTCAGCCCAATGAGAGGCTGGTGGTCTGCTCCTGGTTGGCGGCGCGGAACCGCACTCGCAGGCGCAGCTCTACGCCCTCGCGCTGCACCTCGACCGCCACCAGTGTCGCCTCCGGCACCCACCGCGCCAGTGCATCTCGGATGTACACCCGCGCCAGCTCCCCGAGCACCACCTCGTTGCGCTGGTGCCGCAGCGCCCCGAGCGGTGTCCCGAACGCTGTCCTCCAGGGCAGCTCGCCTGTCGACCGCAGCGTCGAGCCCTCCGTCGCCAGCACCTGCTCGACCTTCGACGCCAGCAGGTCGTCGCCCTCGCCGCTGGCGAAGTCGCGCTTGCGGTCGCGCTGGAAGGGCGTGAGCAACCCCCGCGGGGTCGTCACTTCACGCCCCCAGGCACCAGCTCGCGGACGGCCTCCAGGGCCTTGAGCAACTCGTCGAGCGGGGGAATGGTGTCGTCGAGCGGGCGGCCGGCGAGGTTCGACAGGTCGGGCACCTCGGGGCCGCCGATCAGGCCCATGAACAGGTTGATCAGGCCCAGCAGCTTGCCGATGGCGGCGAGGCTCTTGCCCACGTTGGCGGCCTCTTGGGCGACGTTGGCCTGGGCGCACTGGGCGATGGCCATCAGGCCTGCGTCCTCGAGCTGCTTGGCGCGGTCGATGGTGCCCAGGATCTGGAGCATCTGAGCCTGCAGGTGCATCAGCTGCGAGCGCACCGTGCGCAGCGACTCGATGACCAGCGTGAGCAGCCGCACGATCAGCCGCGGCAGCGCCACCTGCGGGAGCATGTTGAGCAGCTTGTTGAGCTTCTTGGCCAGGTCGGGCAGGCAGGTGGCGAAGACGGTGGGGTCGGGCGGAGGGCCGAAGGCGTCGGGGATGGCCTTGATGCAGTTGAAGAGGGCGACGATGGTATCGATGAGATCGAAGAAGGGAACCAGCGGGGTGAGGGCCGGCTGGATGATCTTCATCAGGTTGACGTCCTCGATCTCGATGCCTCCGGGCAGCGTGAGCGCGAACGGGTCGGGAATCTCCGGGATCTCGAGGCACAGGGGCAGGCTCATGGGGCGAACCTCCGACTTGAAAAAGACCGATAACGGTCTACCTTTGGTTCCTCAGGAGTCCCCGTGAAGGCCGTTCGTATCTCCGAAGACATCGTCCCTGTCAGCGATTTCAAGGCCCAGGCAGCCGAGCTGTTGAAGCGCGTTGCCGAGACCGGACAGCCCCTCGTGATCACCCAGAACGGCAAGGCCGCCGGGGTGTTGCTCAGCCCCGCCGAATTCGACCGCCTCTCGGAGCGCGCCAGCTTCGTCTCCGCGGTCGAGGAGGGGCTTGCAGACGCGACCGCAAACCGGACCCGCTCCCATGCTGACGTGGTGGCAAGCATGAAGGCCCGAGCCAAGTCCCGCGCAGCGCGATGAGCACGAAAAAGAAGGCTGCTCCGGTGCCCAGGGCGCTGCACTGGTCGGAGCGGGCGGTCCGGGATCTGGAGGCCATCGAGGCCTACCTTGCGGCCCAGAATCCCGGGGCTGCGGCGCGCTGGATCGACCGGCTGTTGCAAGCCGCCGAGCAAGCCGGACAGGCTCCGATGGCAGGCCGCTCGGTCCCCGAGGTGGGACGGACCGAGGTGCGCGAGGTCTTCGAGAAGACGTACCGCATTGTGTACCTCGTGCAGGAAGACACCGTGGTGATCCTGACGGTCTTCGAGGGACATCGGCGCTTCCCCGAGGAGCTGTAGTTCGCGCATCAGATCGGGTCCTGGGTGGGGCGGACGACGCGTCCGGCGATGTTGACCTGGGTGGCCTCCAGCGAGATGGCCCCGACGGCTTTAATGGTGATCGACGTCGTCCCCTGCAGCGTCACCGTGTTGGTCTCGGCGTTGAACTCGAGGAAGTCGCCCGTCTTGCGGTTGGTCAGCTTCAGCTTGCGCGAGCCCTTGGTCTCGTCGAGTTCGATGCGGAAGGTCTCCGTGGCCAGCACGCGGTTGTCGGGCAGATCCTTCTGCGCCTCCTCGGGCACCTCGCTCTGCCCGTTGGGCTTGCCCCAGTGCGCGGCGAGGTAGAAGGGCTGGTCGATGTCACCCTGGTGGAAGAAGACGGCCACCTCGGCGCCCTCCTCGGGGACGGCGAACAGGCCGCGGTTCTTCGAGCCCCCGCCCCCAGTGCCCAGCGGGAAGGCCCAGGCGCCGTGGGGCTCGAGCAGGCCTGGCACGCAGATCCGCACACGCCCCAGCCCTTCCGGGTCGCGGCGGTCGGTGACGTGGCCCAGGTACATGCCGAAGTGGCGCGTGTCGTGGGTGTGCAGGTCGTCGTCGAAGGCAGGATGCGTCACGCTCAGCGCTCCTTGCGCGGCGGACGCGCCTCGGGGTCTCCGGAGCCTGTTTGGCCGGGTGTATCGCGGTACTCGACGCGGCTCTGGCCCGTCTCCTTGTCGAGGATCTCGACCTCCTTCTTCGCCCCCGCGGGCGGTGTTTGCGCCGTGTTCTTGTCGCCCGTCTGGGGCTTGCCTCCGGAGCCCTGGCCTCCGAGCTTGCCCTTGCCGTCGCGGGTGAGCTTGAGGTCGACGACGTAGCCCCCGGAGCCGATGGAGTGCTTGGCCTCGGTCACGTAGTACTTGCCCGACAGCAGGCTCGAGATCCCCCGCACCTCGACCACCGTCTTGGCCGCCAGGGTGGGATCGCCCACGACCTGCATCGACAGCTTGATCGTCTCGCGCTCGGCCTTGACGAAGCGGGCCTCCGCCTGCCGGGAGGCCTGTCCCTTCGAGGCCGCGGCGCTGGCGGTCACGGTGGCCGTGGCGTTGCGCTTCTGGAGCGATGTGGCCCCTGTCTTCGGGTCGACCACCTCGATGACGTCACCCAGCGTCGAGCGCTTGGCCGTGTCAGCGCTGGAGGCCCCCTCGATGGTGGTCTTCGAGAGCGGGTCGCGGGCCTTGACCGTGCTGCTGCCCACGCGCCGAACCAGTTCCGACTCGACGTCCACCGCGAGGACCTCCCCGCGGTCATCCGTCAGCCAGGTGAAGGTGTGGGTGGGGGCGGTCTCCTGGCGACGGCGGTGCCAGTGCAGCCCGGAGCCGTCGACGTAGAACGCAAAACCCTCCCGGGCTGCCAGGCGCTTGAGGAAGCGAGCGTCGGTCTCGGCCGCCTGGTTGACGACGTCGAGCGTCTCCTTGCTGTCCTCGACGTCTGCGAAGGCGCCGTCGTAGCCGTTCTCGCGGGCCACCTCGCGCACGACCTCGGCGCGGGTCTTCTTCTCCCAGCGACGTGTCTTTTGCTGCTGGTTCATCAGGGCCGACAGCGCCTGCCCCTCGACCTTGAGCACCTGGAAGCCCTTGAGCGACTTGAGCACCACCCGGCGCGGGGGCGACAGGCAGCCTGGGTAGCCCCAGGACACCTCGAGGATAGCGCCGCCCGTGAGTTCCTCGCGGTCGAAGAGGGCGAGGTCGTGGTTGTCGAGTTCGAGGGAGAGCTTGTCGGCCTTCTCCTCGGAGTCCTCGAAGGCGAAGGAGAGCAGGCGCGAGCCGAGGTCGAGAGGGATGCCGACGGAGGCCTTCTCGTCCTGGAAGAGCGTTAGGCGCACGCCGGGGGCGCTGCGGTCGGTCGGGGGCATCTATACGAGGCAAAGCTGGTGGTGCCGCGCAAAGGGACTTCAGAGCGCGGCCAACTCGTTCTCGATCTGCCCTGACGCCCGTCTCTTGCCGTACAAATTCGGGTCGTAAGGTAGCGAGCGTCAGTGCGGCGAAGATGCGTTCGACAGGGGCCCGCAAGGCGGCTTCGATGGGGTAGGACGGGACGACTGTTGCGCCGTAGTACGCCGCTGCGAAGGCACCGACAAGGACGGGGCAGTAGTTCGATGGCCCAGCGAAGGCGATGGAGCGGAGAATGGCGTCGGCGAAGGAGCCTGAGGTGCCCGCGAAGTGGACGGCTGCCTCGACGACCCTCGGGGCATAGCCACCGACGGATAGTGTGGACGGGTCGGCGGAGAGGGCACCGAGGAGCAATTCGTGCGTGGTGCCCGTCACGGATGATGAGGCCAACGACAAGGCGTCGGCAAAGGTAGCCCCTCGAAGCAGAGCGCGAAGGACAAGGGCGGTCGCAGCGGCTGCCTCGCCTGCGTCGGGGTGGCAGTGCGTGAGCGACGCCTCTCGCCGTGTGGTGTCCGCCACAAGGTCATCAGCGATCACGGTGAAGGCGCATCCAATGGCTGTTGAACGATGGGCAGGGTTGACGCCAGCGGTCATGCCGCCCGTGCGTATGTCGACCGAACGCGCCGCTTCGCGCGCTGGGATCCCCTGCGCGACCAGCTCGAAGACCTGCTCCCAGATCGGGCCGGAGTCGAAGGCATCGGAGCGGAACCAGGCGAGATCGCGCGCGGTGAGATCCTCCTCGTTGTAGCCGCCGCACGCGACCAAGCTCTCACCCAGCAGCAGGGACATTCTGATGGGGCCGCCGATACGATCTCCGCAAGCCTGTCCTTCGAGGGGGTTGTGTGTGGTCATGAAGATTGGTGCGGCGAAAACCTCTCGCAGGGCGCCAGCGGCCACACCTCGCGCTCTGATTCAGGGCGCGACCTCGGGGTCCACGATTCCCTGTGCGATTTTCAGGATGGCTGCGAAGCGCGCGTCACGGAAGGCGCGGTAGCTCTGCACGTCGAGCTTCAGGCGGGCCGGGTCGCTGGCCCAGGGCTCGACCAACAGGTGTCGCTCGACGGGGACACCACCCTGCTTCATCCGGAGGAAGTGTGCATCTGGGAGTTCTGCGCGCTTGCGGATGTTGTCTGTGGCCCCAACGAAGCGGAAGTTTCCGAGATGGTTGATCTCGTCGCTGTCGAGGCCGAGCGGCTTGAGGCGGGCGCGGGGATAGATGTGGTCGATGTGCGGCTCGTTGCCCGGGAATTGACTGTGGAACAGCGAGGCATCGAACTTCTCGCGGTAGACGAGGTTCAAGATCATGGCGCGGACACCAGCCTTGGCGATGTTGTCCGCGTTCAGCTCGGTGTCGCGGCGATACCCCGCGAAGAACGTCTTCACGTCGGCCAGCGGGAACTCCGAGGACGCACCAGCAAGCTTCGGATGAAGCCCGGTCAGCAACTGATCCGTCGACGCGCCGAACCAGTTGAACAGTTGGGCCTTGTGGAAGTAGGCGACGATCTGCTGCCGCTGCGTCGGATCAGGGCTGGGGTGGTGATAGAGGTAGTTGACGACAGGGATGAGGCTGACCGTGCTGCGCACGAGACGATCGGCGGTCACGCGAATGTCTTGGTGAAGCAGGTCATGAAGCTGCTCAAATGCGGTTTCGAACCGCGGCCAATCGGCGTCGATGCGCGCGATCAGCGCGCTGCCGTCTGACCCCGCGAACAGCCGTGGAGCAAGCGTGGCTTTGCCCGTGAGAGCGAGCACGATCGCCTTGAGAACCCAGCTCTTGTCGAACTGGATGTCGCCGACACAAAGCTCGCGTGCGGTGTCTTCGACGCGCTCCTCGATCTCCTCCGAGAGGCCCTTCATCGCAGCGAACATGAGGTCGCCACCGTCGAGCTTGGTCCCGCCGTTGTTCACGCGGACGAAGACCTCCAGGACGCGTTCGTAGGGGTAATCGGCAACAACGCCGTCGAGCTCGTCAAACCAAAAAACATCTCCGTCACGGAGAATGTGGATGAGGTCTTTCAGGTTGTCCTCGATCCGATCGAGTGCGGCGTGGCGCTCAGCCTCCGTGCCGGTGAGGTGAGGTTCGATACGGCGCTGCTCCCGGCGAGCAAGCTGCTTGTCGCCGGTCTTGTCGTCCAGTGAACGCAGGTTGGCGATTCGGTACCAGGTGGGTCCTGGCGACGCCTGAGCGAAGCGGATGCCGAACCAGAAGCCGTCGGCGTCTTGTGCTTGGCCGCTGGTCAGGTCCAACCACGCTTCGCGGCGCTCACCCGCCTCGGAGATCACAGCACCGGCGAAGAGGGTATGCAGTGCCTGCAAGCGCTGTTGGCCGTCGAGGACGAAGTGACGTTCGACACCACCGACGGATGCTTGGGGGTCGTAAAGCGTGTGCAGATCGACGTCTCGGCGAACGTCGGTCATGAATTTTCGCGCCTTGATCTCCTCGCGCGTCCTCCAGAAGAGCAACGTCTGGATCGGATAATCACGGAGGAGGCTGTCGAGAAGTTTTCGGACCTGATCTTCGCTCCAGACGAACGGGCGCTGGATGTGGGGCAGATAGATCTTCTTGTTGAGATCGTCGAGAATGTCGTACAGGCGGCGGCTCTTCATAAATGGCTCCGGAGCAGAGAGGGGACCGCTGCCCCAGAGCTGATGTCAAGGCTCCTGGTCCTCCTCGTGCCGCTCGGCGGCTTTGAGCCTCCTGCGGAGACGTCACGAGTGCTCTCGACGTCGTGCTTCCCCGAGGATGACGTCGGAGAGCACACGCGTCGACGGGATCGCCAGCAGGCGCCCCACCTCCAGCCCCACCGTCGGGTCCACGAGCGGGTCGGGCTGGAAGTCGGCGATGGCCCACCAGAAGCCGCACGCCCTCGGCAGCGGCGCGAAGTACAGCCCTGCCAGGCCCCAGAGCGTGTCGCCCTCCACCACGCGATGCTGCCGGTTGTCGGGCAGTTCGCGGAAGCGGAAGGGCTCGCGCTCGGTCAGCAGACGGCGTCCCCCAGGGTCGAGCACGCCGAGGCAGAAGCTGTGGCGGGAGCCTGCGCGGGGAGCCATGGCTACTTCTTGCGCTCCTCGCTGGTGACGCGGACGTCGAGGATCTCCTCGAAGGTCACCGTGGCCGTGTAGACCAGCACGTTGCCGTTCACCCCGAACTGCCGGTAGGTGAACTCCAAGTCGGTCAGCACCGTCTCGATGCTCATCACCGTCGGCCACACGAATATCGTCCGGGGTGGCGCCACGACAGGCACGCCCTCGGGGGCCTTCGGGGGCACGGTGAGCGAGCGCAAGAAACCCCGGAAGTCGAGGATGTCGGCGTGGTCGTTCTCGTGGAGGGCGAAGAAGCGGTCGACGTAGAACTCGATGCCGGCGAGTTGGCGGTTGCCGGTCGACTGGTACTGGAGAACCTGATGCGAGAGGCCCGGGACGGCGATGCGGCTCCAGTTGACCTGGACGCGCTCGGTGAGCTGGGTGGGGTTGAAGAGGCACTGGATGCTCTCGCCGGAGGTGACGTTGATGAGCAGGCAGCGCGGGGGGCGGACGGTGACGACTTCGATGCCCATGGGTGTGCTCCGTCAGAAGGTCGGCACCGGGGAGAAGCTCCGCGCGGCGCTGTCGGCTCCGGCCTTGTGGACGGCACGGGCCACCGTCTGCCCGTCCACCTGCACGTTCACCACCACCGGCCCCGGTGCTTGCCCCGGAGGCGCGGCAGGCGCGGCAGGGGCCGCTGGCTGGGCCTGGAGTGCGGCGAGAGCGGGCATGGGGGCGGTGGCTGCCGTGGGGGCTCCGGAGGCCGGGGCGGGGCCGTTCTGGGGCTTGGTGGGGGTGAAGGACAGGTCGCCCACGCCCAGCGCGTTGCCCACGTCGGCGCGGAAGGTCTCCTTGAAGCCCTTGAGGGCGGACTGCAGCCCGGTGGCGCTGCCGAGCAGGCCAGCGATGGCGTCGATGGCGCCACCGATGGCCCCCACCAGCCCCAGGATGGCGCCGGCGATGGCGTCGATGACCCCGAAGGCCACCAGTTTCATCCCGGTCCAGATGTCGGCCCAGGAGCCCGTGAAGATGCCTCCGATGACGAAGACCACCCCGGTCACCACGTCGGCCAGGCCCGAGAAGACGGAGACCAGGGCGCTGAGCACGCCGCTGGCGACGGCCACCGCAGCGGCGATGGCGGTGACCAGCAGGGCCAGGGTGCCGACGATGGCCGAGACGACGAAGGCGACGACCTGACCCAGCGCCACCCAGGCCGAGCCGTTCTCGCGGGTGGCCGCGGCATGTCCGTTGAGCGAGCCCACCAGCAGGGCGAGCTGGTTGCCCAGCACGGCGAAGGCAGAGCCCACCAGCGCCGCGGCGGGGCGCATCATTGTCCATCCCTCGACGAGTCCCCGGGTTGTGTCCACCACCGCGGTGAGCCCGCGAACGAGGAATTCGAACACCGCGGCCAGCGTGCGGCCCACCTGCTCACCCGAGCTTCCGAAGGCGCGGAACTTCGCGGCGGCGGTCGTGGCGTCGTCACGCGCTGACAGCAGGCCCAGGGCTTGGCCCAGCCGGGTGAGCGCCCCGACGAAGGTCTCCATCGCGGGGCGAGCGCCCTCCACACCTGCGGCGAATCCTGTCGAGATGCCGCTCAGGAAGTTGGCGATCCGGTGGCCCCACAGGAACAGGTTGATCAAGAAATCCTTCAGGCCCAGGTTCTCCGCGCGGTTCAGCTCCTCGCGCACCGAGCCCGAGAAGCCCCCCTCCTCGAAGAGCTGCTTGATGGCGGAGAAGAACAGGGCGGTGCGCTCCCAGCTGCGGCGCATCAGGTCTCCGAAGCCCCCGAGGTTCTTCTCGAAGGCGATCTTCAGGCCGGCGAAGGCCAGGCCCAGCGCGGCCACGGCGGCGATGGCGGGGGCCAGCACGAGCAGCACCCCGGTGAGCGTGACTCCCGCGGCCTTCAGGGCGATCACGAAGAGGGCGAGGCTGGCCTTGGCGGCGAGGGCAGCTCCGACCACGGCGATCAGCGAACCGGCCCCGACGAACATCGCGCCGAAGCTCTTCTTCAGCCCCGCAGGCATCGCTCGCAGGAACTTCAAGACCCCGTTCAGTCCGTCGAGCACCGTGGCCAGGATGGGCTTGAACACCTGGGCGAAGGGCTCTCCCAGCACGATGGCCAGCGTCTCCAGCGAGCCCGCCATCAGCTGCTTCTGCCCCGCGAAGGTGTCGAGCATCTTGTCGCGGAAGCCCGCGGCTGTGCCTCCCGCCTCGTCGAACTGCTTGCGCAGGTAGGCGATGGCGTCGGCTCCCTTGAGG
>JALOQB010000296.1 GCA_025453595.1 Polyangiaceae bacterium | reverse complement strand
CTGCCCGTCTCCGACCACCACCAGGGCGGAGAAGCTGAAGCGGCGGCCACCCTTGACGACCTTGGCGACGCGGTTGATGTGAATCACCCGCTCCTGGAGCTTCTCTTCATCGATCTGCTGATCCAGCATGGTGTCCTCTCAGAAATCGAGCTCGCCTTCGCGGGCGCCTTCGGCCAGGGCGACGACCCGGCCGTGATAGAGGTAGCCGTTTCGATCGAAGACCACCTGGGAGATGTTCTTCTCTTTGCACAGCCTGGCGATGTGCCGGCCCACGATGCGGGCGGCCTCGGTCTTGTTGCTCTCGCCCAGCTCGCTCTTGAGCACCTCGGACAGCGTGCTCACATGCACGAGCGTCTGCCCGGTGGTGTCGTCGATGACCTGCGCGTAGATATGCTTTGCAGAGCGAAAAACCGAGAGCCTCGGTCGTTCGCTGGTGCCCGTGATCTTCTTGCGGATGCGCAGCTTCCTGCGCTCGCGTCCTTCCAGCTTTGTCATGGATACGCCCTAACTTGCCGCCCTTGCCGCCCTTGCCGCCCTTGGCGCTGGCCTTGCCAGCCTTCCGGCGGATCGTTTCGTCCTTGTAACGGACACCCTTGCCGCCGTAGGGCTCCGGTGGGCGGAACGACCGGAGAGTCGCCGCCGTCTGGCCCATCTGATCCTTGTCTGGGCCGGTGAGGATGATCAGGGTCCCCTTGGAGTCGGCGGGGATCTGGGCCTTGATCGTGTCCGGGAGCTGGTAGACGACCGGGTGAGAGAGGCCAAGCGCGAGGTGGAGCGATGTCCCCTTGAGCTCGGCGCGGTAGCCGGTGCCGACCAGTTCGAGGGTCTTGGTGTAACCCTCCGCGACGCCCTTGATCATGTTGCTCAGGTGCGCGCGGGCGGTGCCCTGGAGGCAGGCCGCTTGTTCGGGCTTGGAGTCGGTGGTGATGATCGCCTGGTTGTCGGCGAGCTGCACCTTGACGCCAGCGGGGAGGGTCCGGGACAGGGTGCCCTTGGGGCCCTTGACCTCGGTGTGGAGGCCCGAGGGGGTCTCCTTGATGGTGAGCGAGACGCCCTTGGGCAGCTCGAGGGGCCGCTTGCCGATACGAGACGTACGGACAGGAGCGGGGGATGGGGTTGCAGCAGTCATCACCAGACCTCGCAGAGAAGCTCGCCGCCGACCTTCTTGCGGCGCGCGTCCTTGTCAGACATCACCCCGAAGGAGGTGCTGAGGATGGAGATCCCGAGGCCCGACAGAACCATCGGGATGCGATCGTAGCGCACGTAGACGCGGCGGCCGGGGCGGGAGACGCGACGGATACCGTCGATCACGCCCTGGCGGTCGCGACCGTACTTGAGGAACACCGTGAGCTCCTTGGAGCCGGCTTCGGCCTGGGTCTCACGGACGTCGGTGATGTAACCCTCGGACTTGAGGATCTCGGCGATGTTCCGCTTCAGCTTGCTGCTGGGCATCGAGGCTTTCTCGTGCCGAGCGAGGGAGGCGTTGCGGATGCGGGTGAGCATGTCGGCAATCGGATCAGTCATCATGGCTTCACCAGCTTGCTTTGGTCAGCCCAGGGATCTCGCCCCGGAGGCCGTAAACCCGAAGGCAAACACGGCACAGCTCGAAGTCGCGATAGAAGGCGCGGCTACGGCCGCACACCTTGCAGCGATTCCGGTGGCGGGTGGAGAACTTGGGGATGGTGTTGAGTTTGGCGATCTGGCTTGCGCGGGCCATAGCTAGCTCCTTTTAACCTCAGGCCCGGAACGGCATGCCGAGGTGGCGGAGGAGCGCACGCCCCTCCTCGTCGGTGTTGGCGGTGGTCACGAACGAGATGTTCAGACCTTTGATCTCGTCCACGCGATCGTAATCGATCTCGGGGAAGATGATCTGCTCGCGGAGGCCAAGGGTGTAGTTCCCGCGGCCATCGAAGCCCTTCTGGGAGACGCCCTTGAAGTCGCGAACGCGGGGGAGGGCGAGGGTGATGAGGCGGTCAAGGAACTCCCACATCCGGTCCTGGCGGAGGGTCACCATGACGCCGATGGGCAGGCCAGCGCGGAGCTTGAAGCCCGCGATCGCCTTCTTGGACCGGGTCACCACGGGCTTTTGGCCGGTGAGTGCACGGATCTCCTCGACTGCGCTCTCGATGATCTTGGGGTTCCCCACGGCCTTCCCGAGGCCCATGTTGACCACGATCTTCTCGAGACGGGGCACCTGCATCGGGTTTTTGTAGCTGAACTCCTTCTGCAGCGTGGCGACGGTCTCGTTACGGTAGCGCGCCTTGAAGCGGGGCAAATTCTGCTCTTCGGCCATCATTTCTTCTCCGACGACAGCACCGCGCCGCTCTTGGCCGTGCGGACCTTCTTGCCATCGACGACCTGCACCTTGACGCGGGTGGGCTTCCCGGTCTGCGGGTCGATGGGCATCACGTTGGAGGCGTGAATGGGTGCCTCCTTCTCGATGATGCCACCTTCCTGGTTGAGGGGGTTCGGGCGGGTGTGGCGCTTGACGAGGTTCAGGCCCTCGACAATCACGCGATCCTGCTCGGCGAGGATACGGGCGACACGGCCCGTCTTCCCCTTTTCTTTGCCCGAGATGACCATCACCTGGTCACCAACATGAAGCCGGTTCATCACACCACCTCTGGCGCGAGCGAGATGATCTTGAGGAAGCGCTTGGCGCGCAGCTCGCGGGCGACCGGCCCGAAGATGCGGGTGCCGACGGGCTCACCTTTGTTATCGATGAGCACGGCGCTGTTCGTATCGAAGCGGATGAGGCTCCCGTCAGGGCGGGAGTACTGGCGCCGGGTGCGGACCACCACCGCCTTGGCGGTGGAGCCTTTCTGCACCTTGGAGCCGGGGAGCGCCTCTTTGATAGAGACGACGATGATGTCGCCGAGGGATGCATAACGGCGGCGCGAGCCGCCCAGCACCTTGATGCACTGGACGACCTTGGCGCCGGAGTTATCGGCGACGTCGAGGATGGTTCGCATCTGGATCATGGCTGCTTCTCCGTGGGCGTCCTTGCGTCACTCGGCGAGCGCCGGCCGCGAGACCAGCCGGATGACCTTGAAGCGCTTCTCGCGGGAGATGGGGCGAAACTCTTGGATCTCGACCCGGTCTCCGACCTTGTACTCGTTCTTCTCGTCGTGCGCCTTGTACTTGACGCGCTGCTTGACGTACTTCTTGTAAACGCGATCGAGGTTGTAGCGGCTCACCTCGACCACCACCGTCTTGTCCATCTTGTCGCTCACCACGCGACCCACCAGCTTGCGCCGGAACGAGTGCGTCTTCGGCGACTCGGTGGCGGGGGCTGCAGCGGCAGCCGGGGGCTGCGCCGCGGGGGCCTTGGCGGCTTCGGTCTTCGTTTCGTTCTTCTTGGCCATGGTGGTGCCTGCTGTCGCCCTAAGGTCGCCGGGGCCTCGCCGCCCTTGCCGGCGGTCTTCTTCTGGTTCAGCAAGGTCTTCACGCGCGCCAGTTCGCGGCGTGTCTTGCGGAGGAGGCTCGTGTCGTCGAGCCGGTTGGTGAAGTTCTTGAAGCGGTAGTCAAACATCTTCCGCTCCAGGTTGCTCTCGAGGGCCTGAAGCTCCTCGGCGGACTGCTCCCGCAATTCTTTGGCCTTCATGGTTCAGGTCTCCGACCGGACGAGGAACTTGCAAGAGATCGGCAGCTTGTGGGCCGCCAGGCGGAAGGCCTCGCGGGCCACCGACTCGGGCACCCCGGAGATCTCGTAGAGCACGCGGCCCGGCTGGATGTCCGCCGCCCACAGCTCGACCGAACCCTTGCCCCCGCCCATGCGGACTTCGAGGGGCTTCTTGGTCACAGGCCGATCCGGGAAGACGCGGATCCAGAGCTTGCCGGCGCGCTTCACATGGCGGGTGATCGCCATACGAGCCGCCTCGATCTGCCGCGCCGTGATGCGCCCGCAATCCAGGGCCTGGAGCCCGAAATCGCCGAACGACACGTCGCTGCCGCGGTAGGCGATGCCGCGGTTGTTGCCCTTCTGCTGCTTGCGGAACTTGGTTCGCTTGGGGGAAAGCATGGAATCTTCGCCTTCGCTTTAAGGGGCCCGGGATGCGCCGCGCCTTGCGCTGCAGCACTTCACCCTTGAACATCCACACCTTGACGCCGATCACCCCGTAGGTGGTCCGCGCCTCGGCCAGACCGAACTCGATGTCCGCGCGCAGCGTGTGCAGCGGCACCCGGCCCTCGCGGTACGTCTCGACGCGGCTCATCTCGGCCCCGCCCAGGCGCCCCGAGCACCGCACGCGGATGCCCTTGGCCCCGAACTTCATCGAGGTCGCCACGGCCTTCTTCATCGCGCGGCGGAACGCCACCCGGCGCTCGAGCTGGGTCGCGATGTTCTCGGCCACCAGCTGCGCGTTGGTCTCGGGCTTGCGCACCTCCTGGACGTCGATGAACACCTCGTTGCTGGTGAACGCCTGCACGCCGGGGAACTTCGGCTCGCCCTTCGCGGCGCTCTGGAGGTTGCCCACCTTCAGCGTCTCGATGCCCTTGCCGCCCTTGCCGATGACCATGCCCGGCCGCGCCGTGAACACGATCACCTTCGCCTTGTTCGCCGCTCGCTCCACCTCGACACCCGCGATGTTCGCGTTGTACAGGTAGTCCTTCACGGCGCGCTTGATGCGCAGGTCTTCATGCAGCCACTGGGTGTACTGCTTGTCTTCGTACCACTTGGACGTCCACGTCTTGATGACGCCAAGTCGGAAGCCATATGGATGGGTCTTTTGTCCCATGGTATCTCCGGGGGGGGGCGCCTCAGCGGGCGTCCAGCTCGATGACGATGTGAGAGACGCCCTTCACGATCGGCGTTGCGCGGCCCATGGCGCGCGGACGCCAGCGACGAAGGTTACTGTTTGGCCCCTGGTCGACGGTGGCCTTGGAAATGAAGAGCTCGTCGATGTCCTGCTCGGGCTTCGACACCTTCGCGTTGGCGATCGCGCTCTCGATGACCTTCTTCACCACCGGCGCGCCCGCCTTCGTCACGTACTGCAGCACCTGCAGCGCCTCGGCGGCGTTCTTGCCGCGGACGAGGTTGGCGATCATCCGCGCCTTGCGCGGGGAGATGCGCGCGTACATTGCGCTGGCCTTGCTGATCATGGGAGAACCTCGATCACTGATCCTGGGGCTCGCGGCCCGAAACGTTTCTGGCTGCTGTTAGGTCGGGTCTCCGGTGTCGTTCGATCAACTTCACCCCCACCGTCGCGTCCGCCGGACGCGGAAGACACTGCCCTGCTCTGCCCGAGCGGGGCGCGCCTGCCGAACCTTGGCGGCGTCGGGGGTGGCTGACCGCCGTTACACCGGCAGTCGATCGTGTGTGTGTCACCACACTCGATCTCCCGGCAGGACCTTGACGATCCTGTTCGGGAGGCGGCGAGTGCTAGCAGAGCTTTCTCACACCTCGCAAGACCTTTTTCTTTTCCCCACCTCTTTTTCCCCCCGCCCCCTCACCCCTGCTGGATCCAGATCGGTGGCTCGGGCTGGGGGGTCAGCTGAGTACCGTCGCTGTGCATGCTCCTCACCATGGCAGAAACCGTCTGCAACCCGTGTTCCCGGGACTTCCCCCGCCCCATCTCCCCCCATCTTGCCCGCTCCAGGGCGCCTGGACCGTCCAGCGCTCGCCTCGAAACCGTTTCTCCCAACCCCACGTCCTTGCTCTCCCCCCTTCCTTTCCCTCCCTCCAGACGTGTCCGGGTCGGAGCTTGGCCCAACCCCCCTGCTCCCAGGTAAGATCAACGGGCTCTCCCATGGGTCGGCGGCAAGACAGCATCCCGGTGCGCCTCCCGGGGGATCTCTGGCGCTCCCGAGGGGGTGACGAGAGACCTCCCACGGAGGGATCCCTGCGCCTTGCGGTCAGCCGCCAGGGGCTGGGCCTGGAGTTGAGCCAGCCCACGCCTCTCCAGGCCGGTCTCCTCATCGAAGAGATCTCGGTCTCCCTGCCTCACCTTCGCTTCCCCCTCGATCTCTCCGGTGGGGTCCCGAGGTTTCGCCACTGCCGCGGTCGCCTGGAGCGGCTGGTGGTGCAGCTGCAGCGCTCCGCTCTCGAGTCCTGGGCGGCTTCGACGCTGGTCGGGCTGCTTGGCGATGGAACCCCCTCGCTCACCGTGGCCCCCGTCGAGGGAGGCTTCAGCCTGGGGCTGGCCCTGGAGACCCGCGCGCTGGCCTGGGAGCTCCTCTGGGTCCCCCTTGGCTCGGACCTCTGCCTGGTCGTCCAGGAGCCTCGCGCCATCGGCATCGAGGCTCCGGCCCTGGCCCTCGCGCTCCAGGCCTCCGAGCGGCTCCTGGGGGGCTGGTCCCGTCGCGCTGGCTCCCTCTTCCGCGCCCTGGATGCGCCGCGGGCGATCCTCCGGGAAATCTGGCTCCCGGCGGGCGCTCGCTTGCCTGCCTCCGGCGGCGTGGTCTGGAGCAAGGCCGAGCTGGAGGCCGATGCGCTGCGGCTCATCGCCGAGCAGGGGGGCCTGCCGGTGCAGGTCAGCCCCGAGGCCATCCGTTCCCTGGAGCTCGCCGAGCTGCTCCAGGATGGCGATGACGCCCTGGCCCAGGGAGACCTGGAGGGGGCCCGGGAGGTCTACCTTCGTGCCTTCGAGCGCGCCCCTCGGCAGCGCGAAATCGCCCTGCGACTCGCCGACCTGGATCGCTCCGTCGGCGGACGCATCGAGGCTGCCCTCTCCACCCTCGTCACGGCGCTCCCGGCGGTTCATGCCGGGGCCCTCGGGGGCCTTCTCCTCCTTGGCGTTGCTGACCGCGAGGGCGCGAGGGTCGCCTTCGAGCGCGCCGCTGCCTCCGAGCTTCACCCGGCCTTCGCCGCCCTCTGCCTGGTCGAGGCCGCCGCGCTCGTCGACTCCCCGGGGGAAAAAGCCTCCCTGCTTGGCGCCGCGGTGGTGCGCTCTCCCTTGCTCCGGGTCGCTCGCTGGCGCCGCCTGGACGCCTTGCTCGCCCTGGGGGATGCCCGGGGAGCCCTCGCCGAGGCAGAGCACCTCGAAGCCTCCGTCCGCGGCAGCGCCGCCCGGGTCGAGGTGCTGCTCCGGGCAGGTGGGTTGATGCTGACCCGTTGCATGGGAGCGCAGGCCCTCTCGATCTTCGAGCGTGCGTTGCGGATCCGTCCTTCGAGCGAGGAGGGGTTGCTGGGGCTTGCGGAGGCGCTCTTTCACCTGGGGGAGGCGGCGCGGGCGGCGGAGGTGCTGGGTCGTGCGATGGCGCTGGCAGAGGCGCAGGGGCGTCCGGACGCGCGGGCGGGTCTGTTGCTGGCGCGGGTGCTGGCGGAGGGGCTCCACGAGCTGCCGCTGGCGGTGGCGCGGGCGCGGGCAATCCCGCCGGGGAGCGCGGAGGGGCTGGAGGCGAGGTTGCTGGAGGGGCGATGCCTCGCGCGTCTCGGGGACAGGACCGGCGCGTCGCTGGCGTTTGCGTCGCTACGGGATGGCGTGGAGCATGGCCGGGCGCAGGATCCGCGGAAGGCGATTCCGTGGCTGCAGGAGGCCGCGCGCTTCGAGGAAGAAGAGCGAGGGGATCTGGCGGCGGCGAAGCGGCACCTGGGGGTTGCGCTGCGGATCCTGCCGAGGGACACGGGCTTGCTGGCGTCCTTCCGCCGGGTGGCGCAGCTCCATGAGCAGGAGCTGGAGGCGCTGCGCAGGCCGGGGCCCGTGCTGGTGCCGGTGGAGCCCGATGCAAGCCCGTCGGCGAGCTCTCCCGAGGTGCCCGCGGAGGAGCCGGAGGCCGGCGCGAGCGAGGAGCCCGAGGAGCCCGAGGGGAGCATGGCCGCGGTGCCCGAGGCGCCCGCGGAGGAGACCGGAGCGCGAGGGTTCCCGGGGGGGTTGCGGCTGGAGGACGAAGGCGGCGGGGAGAACGCGGAGGCGGAGGCGAGAGCAGAGCAGCTTGCAGAGCAGGTGCGGGCCGATCCGACCAACCTGGAGGTGGTGCTGGAGCTGGCGGGCCTGCTGGAGGTGCTGGGGCGCGATCTGGATCTGTTCGCCCTGCTGAGCGCCCGTCTGGAGGAGGGCGATGAAGAGACGCGGGAGATGCTGAAGCCGCTGCAGAAGGCGGTCCTGCGGCGTCTTGCGGAGACCGCGCGTCGCGAGGGGAGAGAGGGCGAGGCGGGCCTCTACGAGCAGATGATGACGATGTTTGGGGGGACGCCCGACCCCTGACCCCACCCAGGTGAGTTAGAAGAGTCTGCGCTGGAAGAGTGGATTGACACGCTTCTGTCCGGTTCTCTACCATCCGATGGATGAAGCACCGAACGTTCCTCATCGCGCTCGTCACCGCCAGCGTTGGCGCCACCCTGGTCGCAGCGGTTTCGGTTGCCGGGCCCAAGCGGAAGGTCTTTCGTCCGAAGGACATGCCCTTCGAGATTGCTGAAGATGGTCCGCCTGCGAGGCTCCGGCGCGGCGCGGACAAGCGGCTTCGCTTCGAGCAGAAGGTGCTGGTCAAGATCGACGGGGAGAAAGCCGGGAAGCCGGTGACCATGAAGGGGGACCACGCTGATAGCGCCGAGGGGGGGCATCTGCAGCTGACGATCACGGCTGCGAGGGGCAAGACGACGAATCAGTTTTCCTTCTCACCCGCGAACAATACCATCGCGCTTTCTGCTGGTACCAGCAGCGTTGCGATCACCAAGAACCCGGATGGCAGCTACACCGTGGGGGACAAGCAGGCTGCAAACGGCAAGGGGGCGCTGGAGCTTCTCCGGGAGAATCCGGTCTACAAGGGGATTCCCGAGGAGAACCTGCTCGTCGCCTACGCCGTGGCTCAGTCCCCTTTGCCGGAGGTGAAGGCCGGGATCATTACAGGGAACCAGGGCGGCGCCCAGGGAGCGACGGGGCCCGCCGTCTGCACGGTCTTCAAGGACCTCTGCGACTGCGTGGCCTGTGATGCCTCCGCAAAGCGCGGGTGTTCCTCCGGCGGCCTGGATACAGGCGGGCCCTGGGGGGGGTGGGGGGCGGGGTGCTCCTCGGGGCGGCGCATCACGGGCCTGGGTTTGGCCTGCTGGCCTGGCCCGGTACGGTGCTTCTCGCCCTGGTCATCACGAGCGCCGAGAGCAGACGCAGCGCGCTCGGAGCGTTCCTCGTGGGGGCCACGATCCAGCATGGGATGTGGTTCTGGTGGGCCTTGCCGCTGGCGTATTCGATGGTGTCGAGCGGCGTGCCACCGCTGCTCCTGGGGGGCGGGTTTCTTGTGGTCGTGGGGCTCCCGGTCACCGCGCTGGTGTCGGTCGGGATCTGGTGTCTGCACCGCCGCGCACCGGTGTCCCTGTGGCTGCCGGTCGCCTGGGCACTGGGTGAGACGCTGGTCGTGCGCTGGACGGGTATCGTGGATGACTGGGTGAGCACCCAGGTTGATGTGGCGCGGGTGATGCGTCTGGTGCGCTGGGTTGGCGCCGTACCGACGCTGCTGCTCTGCCTCGCCGCGGCGGCAGCGGCAGGGGAGTGGCTGGCCGGGCGGCAGCGGCGCTCTCTCGTCCCGGTGCTTGTCTGGGCGGTGTTCTTGTTTCTGGCTCCGCCCCTGCAGAAGGCAGAGCCGACGTTGCTCGAAGGGATCGGCGCGGTCCATCTGCGAACTGCCCTTGAATTGCCGGCCATCGACCGGCTCTCGCCGAGGCCAGAGCTGCTGGTGTGGCCGGAGCAGATCCTGGCCTCGCGCCTGCGCCTCGAGGAAGGTCCGACGCCGAGGCTCCCGACCCTTGTGCCCTTCTCGGGGACTGGCATGGAGCACATCGTGGGGGTGACGACCCTGTCGGAAGCTGGACCGCAGAATTCGCTTGTGTACGTGACACCCCGTGGAGACATCGAGGAGGTACGGGCCAAGCGCGTGCTCTTTCCGGTGTTCGAGGAGCCCTTTCTCGGGGCCGGCCGGGAGGGGTTTGCAAGGGGCAAGGTCACCCCGCGTTTCGAGGCCGTGGGGCGATCTGTTGTGCCCCTGATCTGTGGAGAGATCCTCACCCGCGAGCTTGTCGCCGAGGGCGTGGACGCGGGGGGGCATGTGGTGGTGGTCTCGGCGAGCGATGCCTTCCAGACAAGGAAGGCCCAGGCCTCGTGGAACGTCCTTTCCCAGGTCCGGCTCCGTGCGATCGAGATGGGGGTTCCTGTCGTCTATGCCTCCACCGAGGGGCAGGCCGCGATCGTCGATGCGGACGGGACCATCCTTGCCCGCAGCGCGATGGACGCGCCAAGCGGGGTGCTCACCTGGTCCCGCGCCGAGGGCGCGCGGGATCAGACTCCGCCGTCCGCGCCGACCGCGGTGGTTCTGTTTGACCGCAAGGCCCCGCACCTGCGCCCCGACTGCGTGCCCGGGCAATGTCGCCATGTTGCGATCGACGAGGTGAGCGAGCGTGAGGTGCCGGTGTCGACGGTAATTGTCAGCGGGCATGGTACGGGGGAGCTGGTGGCGGGCCTTGAGCCGGGTCGTGTTGCTGCCGCGGTTGCCGCGTTTTCTCCGGAACTTGTGGTGCTCGACACCTGTTTTGGATCCTCGACAACGCTGCTTGCAGCGGTGGCGAAGAGGACGAATGCGCTGGTGGTCGCCGCGCCCTCTCTCCTTGACGGTCAGGGTCTTGTCTACGACCCTTCCTTCTTCGAACCGGGCCCTGCGGCTCGCCGGGTTCTCGGGGTCAACACGGATCCTCCTTCGCGGCTGTATGTCGGCCGACCTGACCCGGCGGAGCTGGAGCGGCTCGAGGCTGCGACGCGCGAGGAGCCTGCCGATGCGCTACGCCCGGGCGTCAAGAGCTGGTCTCCGGCGCTGGTCGAGCGGACAGACCGCTCCGGCGAACGGGTGCTGGTGCCGGTCGATTGGCGGAAGATCGGTCATCCGCCGCCGCCTCCCTTGCTAAACATGGCCATGGAGCCGACGACGTTCCCGGTGCGCGCGCTCTGGCTCGAAGGCGCTGACGTCGAGCACCGCGCCGAGCTGGACGCCTTTCTTCGCTGCTTGATCAATGAATCTACATTTGCCGAGTTCTTCCAGGGGAAGGCGAGGGTGAAGTTCGATGGGTCCTGGGTGGTTCCACTGCCGGAGGGTGGTATCGAGACGGAGAACCGCAACCATGCCCTGGAGGGCATGATCCAGGATCTTCCGCCCCTGCCCCCGGGGGAGGTGCCGGTTTATCTGATCTTCGGTCTTGGCAGGCAACTCCCCCTGCAGAGCCTGTGTGGGTACCACGATATTGGCGTGGTGAACCACCGCAAGGCAGCCATCTCGCTGGTACGGACGATGCCGCCATGCTGGCCTGGCGCGTCGCCTGTCCGCAGCGAGACGCAGATCGCGATGCATGAGATCGCGGAAGGGATCGATCAGGCGCTCGGGCACCGGGGTTGTGTCGCCAACGGACGTTGCGAGGGAGGGGGTGGCTGTGACCGGACGTGCGACGCCTTCACGGGTCTCTTCTGCGAAGGCGCGCCGGAGGCGACGCCCACAGGATGCGAGGGGCAGGTGGTACGGGGCTGGGCCGTGCAGAGGCTGGCGCACAAGGGCTGGGAGGATGACAACTGCGCGCCGTGTGCCCCCTGCGATTTCACCGTCGAGCGATCCCGCTGAGCCCTTCAGATCGAGACGCTGCGCATGCGGTAAGGGATGGCGCGCTGTACCCACGGTTCACGGAAGCGTTGCAGCGAGAGGGACTCGTGCATGCTGACGGCGGGTTGTCCGTCGAGGGTCACCTGGAGGAGGGAGCGGGCGTAGAAGGGAGAATCTTCGAGGCGACGGAGGACCTGCGGGGTGCTGCTGCGGTCGGCGTGGGTGGAGCGAGGGAGCAGGTAGCGGGTGGAAGGGAGGGGGAGGGGAGGGGCCTCGCCGAGGTCTTCACGCTGCCCGTCGGGGGTCAGTCGAAAGAAGGTGGAGCGGCGTGCGCCGGAGCGCTCCTCGGCGTCGTAGGCGATGACCGCGCCGCGCGGTGTCCTGGCGCGGGACCAGTTCCAGGCGTCGAAGGTGGCTTCCAGCGGGAGCTCGCCGGCGTTGGCGTCGTGGTACCCGTGCCCGGAGAACCGGAGGTCAGGTTCGGAGAGCTCGACCTCGATGCGGGCGAGGGGGGCGACCGGCCACCACCGGTGCTGCCCAGCGGCGTCGATGGTGAGGTCAAGGCCCGAGAGGGTCTCGGGGCGGAGGATCAGGCGCCCGCGGACAGGGCTACGGAATGGCCAGAGGACCGGGGTGGTGCGCTCGTCGATCTCGACGATCAGATCATCACCGCGCCACCGCATGGCGCTCGCGCCGATGGCGACGCCGGAGCCGCTGCGGTGCAGCGGGGTCACGCGGCGCTCTTCGAGGCACCAGGCGGAGGCCCTGCGGCCGTAGACCGCGATGTTCATCGAGCAGAAGGACAGGGCGGGGGCCGGGCCCCGGGCGCGGGCGGCGGCGTAGGCGGCGGAGAAGGGGTTGCCGAGCATGGCGATGATGACGATGGCCATGCTGCCGTCGTCGCTCACCCCGTCGATGTAGTGCCACTGGTAGCCGCCATCGGGAATGGGCTGGTCAAAGCGAGGTCCGCGCGGGCCTGAGAGGCGGCGAGGCGACCGCTCAGCGCGGCCATCGGCACCCCGGCCCCCGGGTGCACGCTCCCACCCGCGAGGTAGAGCCCCGGGATCTTCGAGGCCGCGGGGCTTCGCCCCAGGATCGCCATCGGGCCGCTCGACCGGGGGCCGTAGAGCGCCCCCCCGGTCCCCGGGAAGCGCCGGTGAAAGTCGGCCGGGGTTGTCTGCTCCGCTGCCGTCCTGGAGATCGTGAGCCCCGCCCTGCGAAGCAGCTCCGTTGTTGTGTCCGTGCATCGTTGTCTCTCCTGTTCACCCCAGCGGCCGGGCACATCGCCGGTCGGCGGCGCGTTGATCAGCACCAGAAGGCGCTCGCGTTCCGTTGAAATTTCCGGGTCTCCCCGGTCCTGAGCGCAGACGTAGACGGTCGGCTGCCGGGGGACCTCGGAGCGATGAAACAGCGCATCGAACTCGTCCCGGTAGTCGTCCGAGAAGAAGACGTTGTGGTGCACCAGGGCGCCGCCGGTGGGGGCCCCCAGGATCGCCCAGGTCACGGCGGAGAGGGATCGCTCGGCCAGAGGGGTGACGGGGCTTGCCCCCGCGACGCTGGTGCCGAGCAGGCCGAGCCCGGGGGCCGACACGTCGCCGTTGAAGACGACGAGGTCGGCCGCGTACCGCTCGTCGCCGGAGCGCACGCCGGCGGCGCGCCCTTGCTCGACGAGGACCTCGTTCACCTCGCGCCCGAACAGGAAGTTCACGCCAGCCCGGCGCCCCACCCGCTCGAGGGCCGCGACCACGACGCCCATGCCGCCCCGGGGCCGCGCCATGCTGCTGCGCTCGACGTGGGCGATCAGGTTCAGCGTGGCGGGGGCGTCGAAGGGGGAGGAGCCGCAGTAGGTCGCGTAGCGACCGAAGAGCTGGCGCAGGCGCGGGGAAGGGAAGCGTCGCTCCAGGGACCGCCACATGGAGAGGTGACCGTCGAGGCGGCCCAGGGCCGAGAGGCCGGCGAGGCCGAACTGCTTCATGATGCCGGCCACCGTGGGGCGCTGGGACCGCAGGAAGGCCTTCTGGGACAGGTCGTACATGCGATGCCCGTCCTCGCAGTAGGCCCGGTATGCCCTCGCGTCGGCGACGCCAAAGACCCGGCCGATCTCGTCGACCGAGCGCTCGAGGTTGGCGTACAGATCGAGCCTCGTCCCGTCGGTCCAGGTGTGCCTTGCGAGCAGCTCAGGGCGCTCCAGGGGCACCTCGGCTTCGAGGGACGTGCCGGCGGCCTGGAACAGCTCTTCGAAGACCCAGGTCATGGTGAGCACCGTGGGGCCTGCATCGATCGATGCCCCCCCCACGGTGGCTGTCCGGGCCTTGCCGCCGGCCCCGGGGTCTCGTTCGAGCACGGTGACCTCGACACCGCCCAGCGCGAGGTCGAGGGCGCAGGCGAGGCCCCCCACGCCGGCCCCGATGATCACGGCCTTTCGCTTGCGACTGTTCAAGGGCAGCTCTCGTTCATGTGTAAACTTTGCTTGACATACATATTCGTCAAATGAACTATACGCAAGTCCGCTCTCGCCGGTTTGTGCTGGGGTTCGAGGAAGCGGGACGAGGCAGCGTTCATGCGCGGCGACGGACGAACAGCAGAGGAGTTGGCGGGGGCTCAGGGTCAGGGGAGCAAGGCGAGGCCCTCGGCGTTGAAGGCGCTGTTCCGGACGGGGCTGACGAGCGTGTTCATCTTGCTGATGCTGGCGTCAGCGCACCTTTTCATGGTGGTGGTGAACGCGGTGGAGGAGGCGGTGGAGGCGCCGCGTCCGGTGGCGGGGATGAGCGCGCGGATGTTCTCGGATCGTCCGATGACGGAGGAGCTGGAGGCGGCGCTGCAGAAGACGAAGGCGCCGAGGGACATCGCGGTGCTGAACCGGGCGATGGTGGACGTGCAAGAGGGGCGAGCGATCGAGATCCGGACGCTGCCGGTGACGCGTTTTCTTGCGTTTGCGACCCTCGGGTTGACGCTGCTCGGGGGGCTGGTGGTGTGGATCACCTCGCGGTTGAAGGGGGATGCGGCCCAGTCGATCGTGGGGATCTTCGGGGGGAACCTGCTGTGGACGGGGGCGGTGGAGTACGGGCTGACGCTGGCGGCGCGCTCGCTGGGGATCGGCAAGGCGGTAGGGGTGGTCGACGGCCAGCTGGTGGCGATCTACGGGGAGTACGTGCTGATGAAGCACACCTGGGGGGCGCTGGTGCTGGTGATGGGCTACCTGCTCTTCCTCGAGTCGTCGCGGTGCCCGCTCTTCCTCTGGTGGCGTAACAACATCCCCACGATGCGGGGCCCGGTGGCGAGCGGGAAGATCGACAATTACGGGCCTCGAAGCGCGTTCCAGTACGCGACGACGGTATGGAGCTTCTACCTGCTGCTGCTCTGGGCGTACGACGAGAGCGTGTTCGGGGTGTACTCGCTGACCACCAAGGCGATCCTGGCGCTCTCCATCGGCGGCTCGATCTACTGCGTGAAGCGGCTGTACCAGCAGAACGGCTGGGGCCCGGCGGTCCGGTACGCGGTGGCGGCGATGATCGTGGTGTGGACCCCGATCGAGATCATCGGGAAGTGGGGTCTCCTGCGGCAGCCCTGGCTGCTGCTGCAGCCCGAGGTGTTGCTGGTCTTCTTTGGCGGCCTTGCGCTGGGTACCTGGGGGCTCTGGCGAGCGTCGAGGGCCGCGAGGGAGGCCGCGCAGCGTCAGGCGGGGGCGAGCGGTCCGGACTCGGGAGAGACCGCGGACATCGGGCCCACCGTGGTGGCGTGACTTCTCCGGTTTGCAGGCCGCCTGGCGGTCTGCGAGCCGACGTTCTGGCTCCCTGCTGTTCCGGAGGTTTCCATGGTTCCCTTCCCGTTCTCGGCCATCGTTGGCCAGGATGAGCTCAAGCTCTCGCTGCTGCTCGTGGTCATCGACCCCGGCATCGGGGGGGTCCTGGTCCTCGGCGACCGCGGCACCGGCAAGTCCACCGCGGTGCGGGCGCTGGCCTCGCTGCTGCCGAAGATGCGCGCGGTGGCGGGCTGCCCTTACCAGTGCGATCCGGCGGGGGAGAAGGCGTCCTGCCCGTGGTGCAGCGGGGCCGACCGCCCCCGGGAGATCGTCGAGGTCCCCGTGCCGGTCGTGGACCTGCCCCTCGGCGCCACCGAGGACCGGGTGGTCGGCGCGCTGGATCTCGAGATCGCGCTGACCCGGGGGGAGCGGGTGTTCGCTCCGGGGCTGCTGGCCCGGGCCAACCGGGGCATGCTGTACATCGACGAGGTCAACCTGTTGCCAGATCACCTCGTCGATCTGCTCCTCGATGTCGCCGCCTCCGGCGAGAACGTCGTGGAGCGCGAGGGGATCGGGCTCCGCCATCCGGCCCGTTTCGTGCTGGTGGGCAGCGGCAACCCGGAGGAGGGCGAGCTCAGGCCCCAGCTCCTCGATCGCTTCGGCCTGTCGCTGGACATGAAGACCCCCGACGAGCTCGCGACGCGCATCGAGATCGTGAAGCGGAGGGTCCGTTTCGAGGCCGATCCCGGGGCTTTTCTCCGCTCGTACGCGGGCGAGGAGGCGGCGCAGCAGCGGCAGCTGCAGGACGCGCGCTCCCGGTTGCGCGAGGTGAGCGTGCCGGATGCGATGGTCGAGCGGGCCGCCGCGCTCTGCCAGCTGCTGGGGACGGACGGGCTCCGCGGGGAGCTGACGGTGATCCGCGCCTCCCGGGCCCTGGCTGCCCTCGAAGGGGCCACGGAGGTGAACGACCGACACCTGCGCCGCGTCGCCCCCCTCGCGCTTCGCCACCGGCTGCGCCGGAGCCCGCTGGATGAGGCCGGGTCCACGGTGCGGATCGAGAAGGCCATCCAGCAGGTCTTCACTCCATGACCGAGGGGGCACCAGGCGAGGCTCGCCGGGCCGATCTGCGGCTGGCGCTGGCCCTGATGGCGGTCCATCCGGCGGCCCTCGGAGGTCTGGTGCTCCGCTCGTCTGCGACCCCCGAGCGCGACGCGGCGCTGGAGGCTCTCCAGGGCGCGCTCCCGGCGCCGGAGCCTTGCCTGCGGTTCCCCCTCTCGGTCACGGAGGATCGCCTCCTCGGGGGCCTCGCGCTGGCCGCGACCCTGGCGGCAGGTCGGGTCGTCGTCGATCGCGGTGTGCTCGCCATGGCGGATGGCGGTGTCCTGATCGTCGCCAGCGGAGAGCGCCTCGAATCGCAGGTGACCGCCCAGCTCTGTGCCGCCCTCGATCATGGCGAGATCGGCCTCGAGCGCGAGGGGCTCTCGGCCCGGCTTTCTTGCCGCGTGGGGCTGCTTGTCCTCGATGAAGGCGTCGAGGACGAGCGCGTCCCCGCCAGGCTCGCGGATCGCCTCGCGTTTCATGTCGACCTCCACGGGCTCCGCCTCCCTGCCCAGGAGCTGGCCGGTGCGCTGCAGTGCGATGCTGCCGCGGTGCTCCGGGCGCGAGCGCGGCTGGGTGATGTTTATTTTGACCCATCCCTGGTTGGCGTGCTTTGCGAGGCCGCGGAGGCGCTTGGTGTGACGTCGCTCCGGGCGCCATTGCTGGCGGTGGCGGCGGCCCGGGCTCACGCTGCGTGGTCAGGGCGAGCGCAGGTCGAGGAGGCGGATCTGGTGGCGGCGGCCCGGATGGTCCTGGGGCCGAGGGCCACGCGTGTGCCGGCGTCGCCGGAGGCCGCCGATGAGGAGCCCGGGTGCTCGGCTCCCGAGCCACCGGCAGGGGACGAGGCAGAGGGGGCGACGGCGCCGCCAGAGCCGCGAGAAGGGGGAGAGGGGTCGGGGGAGGAGCTGGGAGAGATCGTGCTGGAGGCAGCGAAGAGCGGCTTGCCGAAGGGGTTGCTGGACGGGTTGACCCTGGAGCGAGCGCCGCGGACCGCGCCGAGGACCGCGGGGCAGGCGGGGGTGCTGCGGGCCTCGGCGGAGCGAGGGCGCAAGGTCGGCACGCGTGCCGCGGCGCCGCGCTCGAACGAGCGACTCAACGTGCTGGAGACGCTGCGTGCGGCGGCGCCCTGGCAGACGATCCGCCGGCGAGAGCG
>JALOQB010000295.1 GCA_025453595.1 Polyangiaceae bacterium | reverse complement strand
GCTTGCGTCGCTCTGGCGCTGAAGTCGTGCGACTCGCCTGCGCGGATCAGAGATTTCGCTCGCGAGGCAGCGCGCTCCAGCAGGCCTCGCAGGTGAAGTCGTCGTTCTTCACCAGGTTCAGCTGCTCGCAGCCCGGGCACCGCCGGAACACGCAGGCCCAGCTCCAGGTCGGCGGCGCCGACAGTCCCGCGGTGCGCAGCGCCCGGGCCACGTCCTCGAACGACGAGGGCTCGGGGCAGTAGCCCGTCGACTGGTTGGTCACCTCGGTCACCACGGCGGCCTGGTGCTTCTTCCAGGCGAAACGCATCTCGCCCGCCGAGAGCACAGGCGCCCCCGCCGCACAGGCCACGTGCTCGCTGCGGCGCGGTGCCAGGTGCAGCAGGCCATCGAGCGAGACGGTGAAGGTAGCGCCTTCGTCGAGGGCCGCTGGGTTCTGCTGCAACCAGGCCTCCAGGTCGGCCTGCGAGCGGATGCAGGCGCCGGCCGGGGCGCCCTCAACGGCGCGGCGGATCGAGGCAGGGCCGACGTAGGGGTAGGCGGGCGACACCGCGGAACGGTAGACGAATTCTCGAACGCGAAGAATTCATGTCCCCCACCCCGGGGGCGGCGGCTTTGCCCTTCATGACATGCCAGACGTCCGCCCTCTGCCGGGCCAGGCTCCCGTTTGCCTGCGGCCCTACCAAGCCCACGCCATCCACCAGATCGACACCCTCGTCGCCCAGGGGACACGCCGCATCCTCGTCGTCGCCCCCACCGGCGCCGGCAAGACCAGCATCGCCGGGTCGTTGATCCTCCGCGCGGTCAGCCAAGGACAGCAGGTCTTGTTCCTGGCTCACCGCCGCGAGCTCATCGTGCAGGCCTGGCGCCGGCTGCAGGAGATGGGGTTGCCGCCCGAGCAGGTGGGCATCCTGATGGCCAGTGACGCGCGGCGCCGACCCGCTGCACCGGTGCAGGTGGCCAGCGTCGACACCTTGCGGCGACGGCGCCTACCTGCGGCGGATCTGGTGTTCGTCGACGAGTGCCACCGTGCCTTGAGCCCGACCTACCTGGGCATCCTCAAGGAGTACCCCCAGGCAGTGCACCTGGGCCTGACAGCGACGCCGTTCCGGGCGGACGGGCGCGGGTTCCGGGAGGTGTACGACGATCTGGTGCTGGTGGCCTCGATGCAGCAGCTCATCGCGGAGGGGTTCCTCGTCGAGCCCCGGGTGTTCACGGTTCCGGCGTCACATCTGCCCGATCTGGGCAGGGTGCGTGTGCGCGGCGGTGACTACGACGAGCGAGCGCTGGCGGATGCAGTGGACCAGCAGCGGCTGGTGGGGAACATCGTCGAGCACTGGCAGAAGCTGGCCGCTGGGGTTCGCACGGTCGCGTTTGCAGTGTCCATCGCTCACTCGCAGCACATCGCCGCTAGCTTTCAGCAGGCAGGTGTCCCGGCTGAACACCTCGATGGGAGCCTGGCCACAGAAGAACGCGACGCGATCCTCCAGCGTCTGGAGCGAGGCGAAACCCTGGTGGTGAGCAACTGCGGCGTGCTCGCGGAAGGCTGGGACCAGCCCTCGGTGAAGTGCGCGATCCTGGCGCGGCCCACCAAGTCGACGGGGCTCTACCTCCAGCAGGCCGGACGCATTCTGCGGCCCTGGCAGGGGCAGCCTGCCCTCCTGCTCGATCACGCAGGCTGCGCTGTCGAGCACGGCCTCCCCCAGGACGAACGCGAGTTCTCCCTCGATGGCGACAAGGACGACCCCGCCCGCTCTAAGCGCAAGCCACGCGAACCCCGCGTCTGCCCGTCTTGCCAGCTCGTCGTGGCCCCCACGGTGCGCGTGTGCCCCGCCTGCACCACAGCGCTGGTGGCTACCGTGCCCCTGCCTGCGGAGTCCCCCGAAGAGCTCGTCGAGGCGAGGCCTGAGCAATTCACCCCTCCGCCCTCGCGCAAGACGCCAGCCTTCCGCCGGCCGGAGTACCACGCCGACAGGGCCACGTTCGACTTCCTGCGCCAGGCCGCCCGCAGCGGAGGCCAGGTCACCTGGGAGCAGCTCGACGCCATCCGTGCAGGCACAACCCGGTGAGCCTGCCCTCTTCCGGTGGCGCCCACCGGATCGCGGTGGCGCCCAACAAGTACGCCCGCGGCTTCCAGACCGGCCAGGAGAAGCCTCGCGAGGTTTATCGCGTCGTCGAGCTGCGCGAGGCGCTCGAACACGTCTACTTCACCGAGGCCCACCTGGTGACCTACCTCGTCGAGGGGGCTACGCGGCAGCCGCGCATCAACAAGCCCGGGCTCGACGCGTTCGGCAAGCGGCTCTGGGTCTCGGTGTTCTTCTGCGACGTCGACAACCCCGCCCACGCCTTCTGGACCGACGAGACCTTTGAGGCCGCTCGCCAGCAGGACCTCGCGCTCCCCAGCCTGCAGACCGCCGGCATCTACTACACGCGCCGCGGCCGCCGCATTGTTCAGCCCCTCGTGGAGCCTCTCGACGTGCGTGTGGTCGAGCGTTTTCTGCGTCGGTGGCTCAAGCAGCTTGAGGTCGAGGGTCTGGTCGTCGACTGGAACTGCCGCGACTGGACCCGGCATTTCAGGCTTCCCAACGTGCCCCGCGAAGCCGGAGGGCGCTCTCGGTGCCTCGACCTTGCGAGGATGGTGCCCATCCAGCTTGCGCCGCTCCAGGCCGAGGAGGACGACTCGCCCTCGAAGCGCCAGCGCCGGCCTCCGGGCGCCTCTGCACCGCGGGAACGGCGCGGGCATGTCGGCCCCCTCGAGTGGACCACGGAGCTGCCCGAGGTGTGGCGCCCCGTCGCCGAGCGCATCGCCGAGGAGGTGCGGCAGGTGGAGACGGAGTGGCACTCGTTGTTCCTGGCCATCGCGGGCGCCTTGCTCTCCAGGAAGGTGCCCCCCGAGCATGTCCCGGCGCTCTGCCATGCCATCTCGGTGCTCACCGGATGCGACGATCGCACCCCTGACCGTGTGGTGGCCGCACGCTCCACCGTCGAGCGCTGGCAAGCAGGCTTCCAGACCACCGGGGCGCGCGAACTTCGCAGTCGTTGGCCCCAAGCGGCGCTCGCGCTCGAGGAGGCCCTGGCGCGCGGCCAGGAAGCCCACGCACGGGCCGTCCTGGCGGCTCCCCCTGCTGTCGCACCAGCCTCCGAGCCAGACCTCGCCGAGACCGTTCTTCGCCTGGAGCAGGCCATCCGCCGTGCTCCGGATGGACTCACCTTGCTGCAAGCGGGCTGCGGCCTCGGGAAAACCCGCGCGGCCGAACGCATCGCCGCAGAACGCGCCCTCAAGCCCTATACGAGCCCCGATGCCGAGGGAAAGCGGGCCCCTGTCGATTCGAAGACCAGCCTCTCGGTCGACAAGCATGCACTCGCCGGCCAGGTCGTTCGCCATCTCGAGGTGCTCAACACCCCGGTAGGGTGGCACTTCGGTCCGCTGGCGCGCAAACACGAGGATGGCACCCCCGTCTGCTGCTACCACGACGTGGCTGTCCCCCTGGTGGAAGGAGGGCAGTCCGTGCTCTGGGAGCTCTGCAAGGGTCGGGGCCTCGACCCGTGCGAGCACCATGACACCTGCCCTGCACGGCTTGGCTACGAAGGTCCCCAGAACCCGCGGGTGCACGTTGGGCCCCACGCTTTGCTCCCCAGGCTGGACGAGGAGGCGGGAACCACGGGGGTGTTGATCATCGACGAGCCGCCCGCCATCCTCGAAACACTGACGTTTTCCGTGGCCGATCTAGAGCTGACCCAACAGGTGCTCGATGCCTTCGACGGAGCCTACGGCGGCGCCATGCGCCCCGCGCTGGACGCCATGGTGGAGTGGGTCAAGACATGCGCCGTGGTCGGCCAGACCACCACGCTGCAGGCGGTGGTGCAGCTCTACGAGCCCTTCCTCAAGCCGGAAGTGCTTGAACAGGCGCGACGCTCCTCACGGCAGCGTCGGGGCGATGCCGTGACCTGTGCGGTGGAGGCTCCCCTGAACGAGAAGGGACCGAAGGCGCCCCCGCTGCGATGGATGGAGGTGCAAACCGCGAAGAAGAACCGGGCTCGCGCCCAGCAGTTGGGGAAGGCGTCGCTGGTCTTGAAGACCTTGCACCAGGCGCTGGCCTCCACGGCGATGATCGCCGCTCGCCTCGAAGGCCGAGGGAAAGCTCGACAGGTCCACGTCACGGCCCCCAACGAGATCCTCTGCGAGACGCTGCAGCGCCAAGGAGCGGTGATCGTGCTCGACGCCAACGTCGACCTGTGGGCCCCCGTGTACCACCGGATCGTCGGCTACGAACGGCACATCCAGCGCTTCTATGCCCCAGATGGCGCTCCCATCGAGAGGACGCTGCTGCGGTACGCCTCCGCCACGCGAACCAGCTGGCAACCCAAGGGGAAATTGGTCCTGGCCCCAAGCCTGCGCCACGGTCTGCGCCAGGCCCTGGCGTGGGCCCTGGAGGCCCCTGGGAACGGCCTGCTGGCCCTTCTCACGCTGCCCCTGGTGCGCCTGCTGCTGGAGGCCTGCCTGGCGCCGGAGGATGCCTCGCTGGAGGCCCGGTGGGCAGAGGCCCAGCAGTCCTCGGAGGTGCTGCGCGAAGCCCGGCAAGCGCTGACCCCCATCTTGCGGCAGTGGCCCGGAGAAATCCGCCTCGGGCACTACGGGGCGACGCGAGGCCTCGACACCATGGCAGAGGCGGACAACCTGATCACGCTGGGCGACCCGTGGGCCAACCTCGACGACGTGAAGCACGTCTGCATGTACCTCGGACTGGCGGACTGGGAGGAGCGGTACGAAGCCCAGTGTCGCGCGGAACTGGAACAGGCCCATGGCCGGCTGCGGACCATCCATCGGACCCGCCCCGGCCGAGCACTCCACGTCGGCGCCATCGTGCCAGGAGGCCCCGGATGGAGCGCCGGGCAGGTCCAGGTACGACGAGCCGAAACCACTCGAGCTCAAGGAGCCCCTGACGCGGGAATTTACGCCTTGCCCGACTGATCGAGCCCCTGGCGAACATGGCATCCAGAGGGTTTTCTGTCCTCGTGAGCCAGCACAGAGGTAACGGTTTCGTGTCCTGGGGGAGAGGTAGGACAGCCGACCGGGGGTGAGGCAGGTCAGGGGCATGGCGGTGATCTTCTTTTGTGTCCGTACGAAGGGGCGTCTTCGTCTCAAAACCCCGAGAAGAAAGGGGTTCACGCAGGTGTCAGGGACAAGAATTTTCACCCTCTTGTTAATTAGATTCTTTAACAAGAGGGTGAGATTTCACGTCCGCGAGCACAGGGGGGTAAGCCGAACGAATTTCCAGGACCAAGCCGACGACGTCCCCACCCCTGAAGACGGGGGCTTTGCCTTGGATGATGAGCAACCACGACCACCTCAACGCATCCCGTGCCGCAGAACTCGTTCGCCTTGCCGGAGGGACCGCTCGTGTCGCCCGCTTGTTGGAACAGGCGCAGACCGAGGTGGTGCGCTGGCACTTCGCGGGTCTTGAAGACGCATCCCTCGCTGTGCGCCTGGAGAACCTTGTCTCGCAGACGACCCGTGCGCGAGGTCGACCCAGGCGCTCCGAGCTGATGTCGCTGAGCGAGATCAAGGCCAGTGTTCAGCGCCTGGGAGGGGTCCCCAAGGCCTCCAAGAGGCTGGCAGTTCACCCCCGGATGCTGCGTCGCTACGTGCGAGGCGACACGGTTCCGCCGATCGAGGTGGTGTCTCGGCTCCGTGAACTCGTCCCCCCGGCGGCGCCCCAGGCGCCGAGCACCAAAGAACGCCGCCAACAGCTCCGGCAGCTCGTCCCTCCGGCGCTGACGCTGCCGCTCGAGTGGCCCTCTGCAAAAAAAGTGTCCCACCTGCAAGGCGCCGAGTCTTTGCCTTGATGTGACCACCACCACGACCCCTCGCCGCCCTTCGCTCCAGGAACGCAACCGCATCGTCGTCGAGCTGCTCACCGAAGCCGTTTACCGGCTGATGCTCGAAGAAGAACGCCAGGAACGCGCCGCCAAGAACGCCTCCTCGGTCGCCAACGAGGGGAGCCGATGACGGCAGCCAAGACCCGGCTGCCGATCACCTGCTGCAAGTACGAGGCCGACCACGACGGACGGCGCTGCCGGCACTACGGGGGGCGAGGCGCCTGTGCGTTGCCGGACGAGTTCATGTGCGTCGAGTGGCTGAGGGCCAACGGCCATCCAGTTGCGCCCGCAGGACCCGTACCCCCGCCGATCACGCACAACTTCTTCGGGGACCCGATGCCCGTCGAGCCCTCCCCCTCGGCGTCTCCCCTCCCCGTGCCGCCCCAGCAGAAGGCCCCCTCGCCGCCTGTGCCTCCGGGAGCGACCGCAGCCCCGGAGCCGATCTCGGCACCTGCCTCGCCAGCGCCCCCCTCGCTGCCCCTACCACCCGCGCCCTCGGTGCCCACGAGGCCCCTGGCGCCGCTGCCCAGGAAGGCCTCCCAGGCCCAGGTGCTGCTCACGGTGAGCGACGCCGACATCGCGTCGTTCAAGGCCCTTGGTGTGGAGGTTCAGCTGGTCGGCACGCAGGTCGGCGAGGTCTGGTTGGTGCCGGCCTACACGGGGCAGGACCGCACCGAGCTGTCGGTCGAGCACGCGGCGCTCCTGGCTGCGATCTGCTCGGCCTTCCCTGGTGCCAGCGTCGCCTCCTTCGTGCGCAAGCCCGTGCCGTCCCCCCGGTGAGGACCGGTGGCTTTGCCTTCGATGATGGCCTTCACCAACCCGCACCTGTCGTTCAGCCGCATCAGCCGGTTTGAACAGTGCCCGCTCTCGTTCAAGCTCTCTTACATCGACCGCCTCCCGGTCTCGCAGCCGCTCCCCGAGCCCCTGCGCTTCGGCAAGGTGGTCCACGCCGCTCTTGAGCAGTTTTACCGCGATCTCATCGAGCAGAAGCACGACGGCCCGCTGCCCGAGGCGCGGCTGTTGTTTGACTTCAGCGAGGCCTGGAAACGCGAGGGGCTCCAGGGGCTGAACCTCTTCACCGAGGGTGCCTTGATGCTGGGCGACTACGCCCGCAGGCAGCACCACGTCGCCGCCTCCAACGTGCTGGCCGTCGAGCAGGAATTCCGCCTGCAGGCCGGGCCCTTCACCGTGCTGGGCTACATCGACCGCGTCGACCGGCTCGACGACGAGACCATCGAGGTCATCGACTACAAGACCAACCGCCAGCTGTTCACCCGCGACGAGGTCGACGGCAGCCTGCAGCTGGCCCTCTACGAGATCGCGGCGAGGCGCATCTGGCCCTGGGCCAAGCGGGTGAAGCTGACCTTCGAGATGCTGCGGCATGGGCTGCAGCAGCACACCTCGCGCACGCCAGAGCAGCTGGCAGCGACGCTGCAGTACGTCGAAGCCATGGGGCGCGCCACCGAGGAGGCAGAGAGCTTCCCGGCGCGGCTTGGCTCGCACTGCGCGACCTGCGACCAGCGTGCCAACTGCCCGGCCTACGCCGAGGCGCTCCAGGGCAAGCGCAGCACGATCACGGCCGATCCCCGCGACCTGGAGGCAGTGGCCCGCGAACGCGAGGAGGTTGCCCGGCTCAGCAAGATCCTCTTCGCCCGCAAGAACGAGCTGGACGAGGTGCTGCGCCACCACCTGCGCGAGCGCGACGAGCTGGTCCTCGCGGGCACGCGCTACTCGCTGACCCCGACCACCACCGCGGTCCACTACCCCACGGGGCGCACCCTCAAGGTCCTCCAGGAGCGCGCCGCACTGCCCGTCGTCGAGCTGTTCGAGCGCCTGCTCGTCATCGATCGCGATGCCCTCGATGCCCTGGTGCGCTCCCTCGCCAGGGACCTCGATCGCCCCACCCACCTGCTGCTCCGCGCCGAGCTCGAGGCGCTCGCGGAGCGGACCGTTTCGCCTCGTTTCACCGCCAAGGAGATCCGCCGATGACCCCTCTGCTTCTCGTCGCCGTTCGCACCGAGGGCTCCGAGCCCGCCCGTGACCTCATCGAGATCGCCGTCGCTCGCTGCGACCCCGCCGATGGCTCCCACTCCGACGTGTACATGGCCCGTGTCCGCACCTCGCGCGGGGCTGCGGCGCCCTCCGACGCTGTGCCGCTGGAGGAAGCGATGGATCACATCCGGGAGCTGGGCCGCGGTTGTGTCTTCACCGCGTGGGAGGCCTCCGTCACCCGCACCTTCCTCGACGACCTGTGCCTGCGCTGGGAGCTGGCGCCGCTGGAGTTCGCGCCCAACACCCTCGACCTGCAGTCGCTCGCCTGGATGCTGGCCATGGTGGGCGACGCCCGCAGCGCCCGGCTCGAGGACATCGCCAGCGCGCTGGAGATCACCTTCGCCCCGCAGGCCTGCTCGCTGGAGGAGGTGCGCGTGGTGGGCGAGGTCTACCGCCAGCTCAAGGACCGCCAGGAGCAGCTCTCGCGCCTGGCCCACCTGGCCCCCAACGACCGGGCGCTGCTCGAGGCGCTGGTGGAGCGGCTGGGCTCGACGGCGGCGCCGCCCGGGGTGGTCATCCTGGAGCTGTCGCCAGGGCACCTGGTGGAGCAGGCCCGCCAGGCTTACACGGCCTTCAAGGACCGCGTGAACCTCGCCTCCTTCACGGCCTTCAAGGACCGCGCGGTGGCCGAGCTGAAGTCCCGGTGGACGGCCTTCACCGGCAAGCTGGGCTTCGGAGGCACGTCGTGAGCGGCGCCGGCTCTCGCCGCAAGGGCCACGACTTCGAGCGGACGCTGGTGCAGCAGTTCGCCAAGGTCTTTGGCGAGGACAAGGTCCGCCGGGGTTTTCAGTACCGCGACGGTACCGACGCTCCCGACGTCGAGACGCCCGTGTTCTGGGTCGAGGCCAAGCGCGGCCAGCGCACCCACGCCAAGGGGGCGCTGGCCCAGGCCCGCGAGGCCTCGGTGGGCAAGGGGCTCTGGCCCATCGCCGTGTGCAAGGACGACCGCGAGCCCGCGACGGTGACCCTGGCCCTCGACGACTTCCTCGAGCTGGTCGGCGAGTGGTGGGGGCTGCGGAGCAAGGCCGGATGACCCCCGACCGAAGCCGAGGAGGCCGTCCGCGCAA
>JALOQB010000294.1 GCA_025453595.1 Polyangiaceae bacterium | reverse complement strand
CCTGGCAAAAGCCAGGTAGTTCCGGCGGAACCCCGGCAAGTAGCTCAGCAGCCGTGAGGCTTCTGAGAAGCCCCTCCGTTCACGGAGGGGAGGTTCACCAACGAAGGGAGAGAGGCTCAGTGCCGATGTTGCTGAGGTGTCACAGGAAGAGACATGTTTTTCTTGACCCATGCAGGATCGACCCAGTAGGTACAGAAGATGACACAAAGTCAGAAGCTCCTCGCTCCTCGTTCTTAGTGTGATGACCCTGCTGGGGGTCTCCTGCTCTTCCGAGGGAACATCAGCCAGTTCCGTCGACCAGCAAGAAGAACTGAGCACTGTCAAGAGCGCAGTTTCCACGTTGCGTTCTACTTGCCTTGTTGCTGAAGAGACCCTCTGGCAACAGGCTGATCGGTGCAAGGATGCCATGGGAGCAACCAGTGGGCCGTGGAGGCTGCTGTGGATGCCACAGATCTACCGTCAACGCAGGTCTCTCCTGGTCAACCTGGAGGCAAGGTCGAGGCCATCACCTATGCTCGCATTGCTTCCATTCTGAACCCGAAGCAGTGTTACCAGTGGGCTTCTTCCCTTATCAACCCAAACAACACCCCTCTCTCCTCCAGCGTGAGCCTGGGGGCCAAATCCAATCTCCCGATCCTGGGCACCATCATCGGGAACGTTTCTCCGAATAATAGCCCTAACTCAAGTAGGCTTTGGATCAGCACCGTGGGAGCCAATAACCTGCTCCAGCAGGTTCACCTTGCTCAACCGGCTTACTCGGTACCGTCCTGGTTTGAAGCCGGTGCGTTTGTTCATTCCTGTCCTTCCTGGGATGCCTCGCAAAACTTTGCTGTCCAGGATATCAGCACTTCCACGGATGTTCAGCTGGTGCCATCCAGCATGGCAAACAAGGTGATCTGTTACCTGACGGGAATCAGTGGAAACTGGGGTTACACCGTCCCGGATCCGGCAAATCCCGGGGGATCCATCCAGGCCTATGCAGAAATCTACGTGGGTCCGTCCAATGACATCCGCCTCAAAACCTTCTCTCCGGGGGTGACAGCCACTCCGATCTCAGCCTCCGCTTCCTGCCTGAAAGTAGATCCGTGAAATCGATCTGTTCCGGATATAACAAGGAGATCTTCTCGATGAAAAAAGAACCGATGCTGCTGGTAACGATGACGCTTCTGGGAGCGTGTTCCAGTTCCTCTCTGGAAGGTACTGATGCAAGGGGAAGTAACCCTTCTCCTCAAACCTCCTCTTCCACAACCCCCAGCGCAACCCCTTCTTCCACCACCTTGCCCTCCGCCACGGGGACAGTTCCATCACCTTCTCCGGAGAAGAATTTCTCGGATTTTTCCATGGTGTTCAAGGGGTTTTCCGTCAAGGAAGGACTGATCCTGGGGAATTCTCAGAATTTTCGCTTTGCGTTGAATCTTCAAGAGAAGGAGCAGGTATTTACAAAGCCTGAAGTGTGGGACGATTTTGAGGGCATCATTAACCCGAAAACGATAAGTCGCTACGAACTTGGATCTTCTTGCGGGAATAGTAGCATGGTTGGCTCCATGGAACTGCCAGCAGGTGACCTGGCCTGGGTCAAGTCCATGGATCTGACCATGGCCACCGCGCTGGCCGTTCCGTCGGATGGTTCTTCCCCGGTGAATCTCAAGCTCAATCCGATGTGCTACGCCTACCGTATGAATGGCGTCTGGCACTGGGTGCGTACAAAAACCTTCGCCACCTGGAACCCGACGACGGCCACGTTTCACATGCATTTTGATATTGAAAAAGGCCCCGTCGATGCCATCAAGATCCTGACAGATAACGGAAGTCAACTTGCGCTTCTGCGGCTGGTATTTTCAGCGAAGCCGATGTGAGGAGCATTGCCGGTAGCAGGCCACGGTCATCGTGCTGTCCAGGGGAGGCGAGAGACCTCACCCCCTGATCCCCTCTCCTGTCGGGAGAGAGGGAAAGATGCGAAATAGAGTGGGTTTCTCCCCCTCGCCCTTCAGGGAGAGGGGGCGGGGGGTGAGGCTTCGCTCCCGCCGGTATGGTCAATGAAAGCCCAGCGCGATTCCTACCTCGGGGATCCAGAGGGGCATGCGCTGCAGTTCCTGGTTCGAGCCGTTCAGGAAGAAGCCCGGTCGGAGCGCGGAGAGGGCGAGGCCAGCGCGGAGGCCGAGCCACAAGGGGCCGACCAGACGCAGGTCTGCGTGGCCCTGGAGCGCGGGGCTGAGCAGCGCGGCGGTGGTCTGGGTCGCGCCGGGGATGTCGGAGCTGGCCACCCGCAGGAGGCCGACGCGAAGGGCGCCGCAGAGACCGAGGGAGAGGTTGTCCCAGGTGGGGGAGAAGCACGCTTCCGGTTCGAGGAGGAGCTGGCCGAAGCGAAGCGGCACGTCGCGGGGCCGGGTCCGGCGCGAGGTGAGGGAGAGACCGAGGCCAAGGCGCGCAACGCCGAAAGGGCGCTGCGCGTCGAGCCAGGGGGCAAAGGTGCGCTCGGATCCGACGCTGGTGTTGCGTAGCCCGGCGTGGAACCAGGGACCGTTCGCTGGCGAGGCCGGTGGGGCCGAGGTCGTCGCGGAGGCCGGCGGAGAGGCCGGCGGAGGGGCCGACGAGGAGGCCGGTGGCGAGGCAACCGAAGCGCTGGGAGGGGCGGGGGGGGCCGAGGAGGCCAGCGGTGGCGCAGGGGCCGAGGGGGCGGCGCTGGGCAGGGGGGTCAGCGAGGCGGAAGGGGCCGCAGGGCCCTTGCCGGGGGCCGCGTTGGGGGAGATGGAGAGCGCGACGATGTACGCGAGGGCGAGGGCGGTCTCGTGGCACGAGGAGGTCTGGAGCTCCCGGGCCAGGTGCCCCTCGGGGGTGCGCAGCGCGCCCAGAACGCCCCCGGTGACCTGGCTGTACCGCACGGAGAACGGGGGCGGCAGCGCGGGGCGTTCCATCGGATCGAGGTACGAGCGCACCATCGCCAGGAAGGTGTCTCGATCGGGGCAGGAGGGCAGGGCCTCGTAGGCCGCCACGGTGCGCGCTGCCGGATCTTCCTGGCCCTGGACGCGCGCCGCCAGCAGCGCCGCGCCGAGCACCACCGCGGCCGCGTTGCGTCGCCGTCGCTCCAGGGAAGAAACCGGGGGATGCCCCATCACAGCGGGGCTGCATAGCGCGATCCGCCCCCCCCGGGAAAGGAGAAGGCCCGGGGCCCCTCAGGGAGCCCCGTCCAGGGCGCCCGACGTATCGCACTCCTTGATCTGACCCGACTCGAAGCCTCGCCGGAACCAGCGCGCCCGCTGCTGCGCGGTGCCGTGGGTGAAGCGCTCCGGCCGGACCCGCCCGGTGGCCTGCTTCTGGAGCGTGTCGTCTCCGATGGCCTGGGCGCAGCGCAGGGCTTCTTCCAGATCGCCCGGCTCCAGGATCTTTCGTTCCTTCGTGGAGCGCGCCCAGATCCCCGCGTAGCAGTCGGCCTGGAGCTCGAAGCGCACCGAGAGCTCGTTCTTGCGCTCCGGGCTGGCGCGCTGCTCGGCGCGCAGCTTCGCCTCGGCGCCCAGCACGGTCTGCACGTGGTGGCCGATCTCGTGGGCCAGCACGTAGGCCTGGGCCGCGTCGCCGGGCGCCCCGAAGCGCCGGTGGAGCTCCTGGAAGAAGCCGAGATCGAGGTACACCTTCCGATCGCCGGGGCAATAAAAGGGGCCCGTGGCCGACTCCCCGAGGCCGCAGGCGGTGGGCGTGGAGCCCTCGAAGAGCACCACCGTCGAGCGGGGGTAGCTGACGCCGGTCTGCCGCGGGAGCTCCCGGGACCAGGTGTCTTGCAGGTCCGTGGTCACGCGGGACAGGAACTGCTTGAGCTGCTCGTCCTCCGCCGTCGGCACGTGCTTCATCGGCGCGCTTCCGGCGGGCACCAGGGCGAAGAAATTTTTCTTGAACACCAGGCTGAGGACGCCGAGCAGCACGATCATGCCCAGGCTGAGCTTGACCCTGGCCCGGCCCCCGGTGGCGCCGCGCCTGTCCTCGATGTCGCCCTCGCGAACCGGGCCCTCTCCGAACTTCATGCCCCCGCGACTACCACCCCTTGCCCCGCGCTTCCCCCCGGATCGCGCATCAGCCTGGTACCCCCCGGCGCTCGGTCACTTCTTCTTGCCGCCCTTCTTCTCTTCCTCGGCGGCGTCCCTGGCGGCGTCCTTGTCGCGCTTGTCCTTCTGCTCCTGCTCGCGGGCGGCGATGCGGGCCTTGACCTCGCCGTACTTGCGCTCGAGATCGAGCCACCGATCGGTGGCCTTCTGCCGCTCCCCGGGCGTGTTGGGGTAGCCCGCCACCTTGGGGTTGTCGGCGATGAATTTCCCGTAGTCTTGCCAGGCGACCTTGCCGTCCTCCAGCCGGCGCTGGCGCTCGCGCAGGTCGGCGAGGCCAAAGCGCACCTTGCTCTGCATCACCGTGTCCTGCGGGGCGATACGGATGGCGTTCTGCCATGAGGCCTCGGCCTCGGTCATGTCCCCCTTGAGCAGCTGCGCGGCGCCCAGGAAGTAGTGGCCCTGGGCGTTCTTGTCGTCCTCGGCGACGGCGCTGCGGTACGCCTCGACGGCGCCGGCGAAGTCACGGGCGGCGACCAGCTTGTGCCCCTTGAGCAGCTTCTCGGTGTAAGGCGAGATGCCCTTGGTGCCGGTCTTGTCGTCCTTGCTGTCCTTGCTGTCCTTCTCCTTGGTCGCCTCCTCGCCGGTCTTCTTCTTGGGTTTGTCTTCGGCGGAGGCGGCGCTCGCCCAGGCCAGCGAGAGCGACAGCGACAGCATGACGAGCTTGGAGAAGCGCATGGTCCCGAGAATTACCACACCGACCGGCGAAGGGAACCCCCGGATTCCCGCAGGGAGGCCCCCGTGGCATAGGCCCCACCATGAGCGAGCTTGCGCGGGTGCTGGAGCCCGAGGTCATGGACGACGAACACGAGGCCGCCGCTTACGACGCCATGGACCACGGCGGCGTCAACCGCCGCTTTGTCGAGGATCTGCTGGCCCAGGGCCCGGACCTCCGGGCGGTCCTCGACGTCGGCACCGGCACCGCCCTCATCCCCATCGAGCTGCTGCGGCAGGCCCCGGGCTCCATGGTGCTGGCCGTGGACCTCGCCTCCTCCATGCTCTCCCTCGGCCGCGAGAACGTGAAGCGCGCGGGCTTCGAGGCCGCCATCCTGGTCGAGGAGGCGGACGCCAAGCAGCTCCCCCACGGCGACGGCGCCTTCTCTGCCGTGCTCTCCAACAGCCTGCTCCACCACCTGCCCGAGCCTCGCCAGGCCCTCGCCGAGATGCTCCGCGTGCTGGCCCCCGGCGGCCTCCTCTTCGTCCGCGACCTGGTGCGCCCCCACGACGAGGACCACCTCCAGCAGCTCGTCCAGCTCCACGCGGCCTCCGACGCCCCTCCCCAGCGCAAGCTCTTCGAGGACTCCCTCCGCGCCGCCCTCTCCCTCCACGAACTCCAGGCCCTCGCCTCCGACCTCGGCCTGGACCCCTCCTGCTGCTCCCTCACCTCGGACCGCCACGTCACCCTCCTGGCCAGGGTTTGATATGACCTCGACGCCGGTCCCTTTCCCCTGGCAGGCGCTGCCGCGCCGGGCCCGTGACGAGGCGGAGGCGCTGCGCCAGGTGCGCGCCGCGCTGGCGCCCGAGATCGCCCTCGACAGGCTGGCGGAAGAGGCCTCCCGCCTGCTGCGGCGCGAGGTGACGTTGCAGCTCCGAGGGGCGTCGATGGAGGCGCTCCGCCCCGGTGCGCGGGTGATTTCGTTGGAGCTCAAAGGAACGGAGGTGCGCTTCTGGGTGGAGGCGGAGGCGGGGCTTCCGTACCGGGTGACGGAGGCGGTGTTGGGGGCGGGGTCGGGGCCGCTGGATCCTGCGCGGGGGGCATCACCGGAAGTGGAGGGGGCGTGGGCGGCGGTGCTGGTGGCGCTGCTGCGGCGGTGCAGCGAGGCGGCGCCGGGGCTGGGGGCGCCGCCGATCCCGGGGAAGATGGCGGTGGTGAGCGCGGCGGTGCGGCTGGACGGGGAGGTGTTCGGGGTGCGGGTGGGGGTGCTGGCGGGGCAGGCGCCGGAGGTGCGGCTCTTCGACAGGGGGGAGCTGGCGGCGCTGGGGGCGATGCGGCTCACGCTGCCGCTGGTGGGGGCGTTCAGCCTGGGGACCCGGGACGAGCTGGCCTCCCTGGAAGCGGGAACCGCCTGGCTCCCCGGGGAGGGCTGGGGCATCGAGCGCGCAGGGGCGAGCTGGGGCGGGCGCGGGTGGCTGGTGACTCCGCGCGGGGAGCTGGGGGCCGAGGTCTTGCTGGAGGAGCGGCAGGGCGCGTTGGCCCTTGTGCTGGGGCGCGACTGTGCGCCACGCTCCTGGGAGGTTGAGATGAGCAGCGCCGAACCTGACCCTCTGGCCCCGGAAGCGGGCCTCGCCGATGTGCTTGCGGAGACCCCGGTGGTGGTCCGCGTCGAGGTCGCCTCGATCACCCTGGAGGCGCAGCAGTGGGCGCGGCTCGGCGTGGGGGAGGTGGTGGCGACCGGCGTGCGCCTGGGGGAGCCGGTGGTGCTCCGCGCAGGGGGCGCTGTCTTCGCCCGCGGTGAGCTCTGCGTGCTCGACGGCGAGCTGGCCGTCAAGATCCTGCAGAGGCTTTGATCAAATCCCTGTGACGCGGTAGATGATGCCCTCGGCGACCTTGTTGCCCTCGCGGCTCTGGCCGGCGATGAGGTACGAGCCGGCGGCGGTGGCGTGGAGGTCGTTGATGGTCGGGTACGAGAGGCCGAGCAGCTTGCCGAGCTGGATGCCCGCCACGAACTCGCCCTTGGCCTTCCAGAGGGAGAGGCGGCGGTTGTTCGAGTCGACGACGCAGATGCCGTGGGTGCAGGGCGAGATCGCGTGGATCCAGCCGAAGCGGTCGTCGCCGCTGGCCCCCTTGGCGGTGTTACCGAAGCGGAAGAGCTCCTTGCCGGCGGCGTCCATCGCGACGACCACGCGAGGCTCATCGGGGTTGACTTCCTTGGCCAGGATCCCGCCCACCAGCACCGTATCCCCCAGGAAACCCACGGTGTTCACGTTGACGAAGGGGCCCTTGCGGGCAGGCTGGCCGAGGTCTTGAAGGACCCACGGCGCGCTCTTGCAGGCGGTGGGGGAGAAGTCGAGCTTGGCGACGGTGGAGTTGGCGAAGTGGCCGATGCCCCAGGTGCCCTTGGGGTGGAGGGCGACGTAGCCGCCGGGGCGAGCGTCGCAGTTGTACCGGAGCTTGCCGTCCTTGCCGAGGAGGGCGCCGCCGAAGACGCCGCTGGCGACGTAGAGGTTGCCGGCGTCGTCGGTCGAGAGGGTGCGGGCCTTGGCGCCGAGGGTGAGCTTGCCGTCGGGGGCGATGCGCTTGTCGATCGAGAGCTTGCAGTCGGCGCCGGGCTCGATCTTGTACGCCTGCACCTTCTCGTCCTGGCCCACCACCCACAGCCGATCGCCCACCACGCGCACCGCGCGCAGCACGTCCGAGGTGCTCTTGGAGAGCGGGTTGCCGCCCTCGATGGTGCAGGGCATCGCCTTGATCTTGATGGGCCCTGCCACCTGCTCCTGCGGGGCCGGGGCGAGGGGTTTGCTCTGGGCGACCAGCGTCTCGAAGGGCACCTCCGGCGGCTTCGCCGAGGGCCTGGCGGGGGCGGGGGCGCTGGCCGAGGCGCCGGCGGCAGGAGTCTTCTTTTCCTCGTCCTTCTTGCAACCGGCGACCAGCGAGAGCGCCGCGAGCGGCAGGAGCGAGGCACAGAGCAGAGCGCGTGGCGTGTTCATCGCACGCATCGTAGGTGCTCCAAGCATGGAGCACCTCCTTTTCTTCACCCGGAACCTCTGTCTATGGAACAACAAGACCCCTACCGCGGGGCCGGCAGGGGTCTGTTCAGGCGTGCAGTGCCTGGCTAAGGGTTCGACGCAGCCTTGCTGCCAGGGGCCGCTCTGGCAGCTGCCGCTGGAGCAGCTGTCGTTCTTGGTGCAGAAGATCCCGTCGTCGCAGCTGGCGCCGTTGTTGAAGGGGTACGAGCACACGCCGTTGGCGGGGTTGCAGGTACCCGGGGTGGTGTAGCACTCCGGGATGGGCCCGTTGCACGACTTCGGGTTGCCGCCGACGCAGGCACCGCTGCCGTTGCAGGTGTCGGTCTGGGTGCAGGCGTTGTCGTCGTTGCAGGAGGCGCCCGCCGGTTTGGGGGGCGTGGAGCACTTGCCGTCGGCCGGGTTGCAGGTGCCGACGTTGTAGCACTGGCCCTTCGCGGAGCAGGCGACCAGGGCGCCGCCGGTGCAGGTGCCGGACTGGCAGGTGTCGTTCAGGGTGCAGCCGTTGCCATCGCTGCAGGCGGTGCCGTTGGCCTTGGTGGGGTTGGAGCACTGGCCGTTGGCGGGGTTGCAGGTGCCGACGTCATGGCACTGGCTGAGCGCGGTGCAGGTGACCGGGTTGCCGCCGGTGCAGGTGCCGGACTGGCAGGTGTCGGTCTGGGTGCAACCGTTGCCGTCGTTGCAGGCGGTGCCGTTGGCCTTGGTGGGGTTGGAGCAGGCCCCGGTCGCCGGGTTGCAGGTGCCGACGTTGTGGCACTGGCTGAGCGCGGTGCAGGTGACCGCGCTGCCGCCGGTGCAGGTGCCGGACTGGCAGGTATCGCTCTGGGTGCAGCCGTTGCCGTCGTTGCAGGCGGTGCCGTTGGCCTTGGTGGGGTTGGAGCACTGGCCGTTGGCGGGGTTGCAGGTGCCTGCGTTGTGGCACTGGCTGATGGCGGTGCAAGTGACGGGGTTGCCGCCGGTGCAGGTGCCGGACTGGCAGGTGTCGGTCTGGGTGCAACCGTTGCCGTCGTTGCAGGCGGTGCCGTTGGCCTTCGGCGGGTTGGAGCACTGGCCGTTGGCGGGGTTGCAGGTGCCGACGTCGTGGCAGGCGCTGAGGGCGGTGCAGGTGACGGGGTTGCCGCCAGTGCAGGTGCCGGACTGGCAGGTATCGCTCTGGGTGCAGGCGTTGCCGTCGTTGCAGGCGGTGCCGTTGGCGGCGTTGCTGTACGAACACTTGCCGGCGA
>JALOQB010000293.1 GCA_025453595.1 Polyangiaceae bacterium | reverse complement strand
ACTTCATGGCGCGAGCGGAGGTGGGGGAGGGGGGGGCTGTGTAGCTGGCCCGAGCCTTCTGGATCTTCTCGATCTGGCCCCGGAGCGCCTCGCTGGCGCTGGTGTCCTGGAGCCGCTCTGCCCGCGCCGCCTCGGCCCGCAGGAGGGCGAGCTGCGCGTCGACCTCGCGGAGCGCGTCCGCGCCTCTCCCGCGGGAGAAAGCGGCGTTTGCGCTGGCGATGACCTCGCTGGTCTGGGTCCCGAGGGCCCACCGGGTGACGCCCGGCAGGGGCTCGCTGCTCTGCTCGGCGCGCGCGAGGGAGAGGGGGCCCTCGACGAGGCCTGGCGCCCCGGTGGTGAGGTCGTGAAAACGGATGCGAGCCTGCACCACGTGACGCTCTGTCCCGGGATGCACCTTCATGGAGACCAGGACCACCTTGCGCTCCCCCTGCCGCACCTGGCCCAGCGGGACGAGGAGCTTGCCCTGCTCCCGGCGGAACGCCCGCTCGTAGACGCGCACCAGCTCGACCCCATCGGCCATCTGCAGCTCGAGCACGGCGTCCCGGGCGACCACGGACTGGAGGCCGACCGCCTCGGCGGCGAACACCTTGGCGAGCGCGGGCTCGCTGGCCACATCGTAAGCGGTCCCGTTGCCGGCCACCGCCAGGAGGGTCATCAGCTTCTCGTTGTAGCTGGAGCCGAGCCCCACCGTCGCCAGCGTGGCCCCTGTGTCACGGATCTTCCCCGCCAGCGCCTGGAGCGCGGGAGGCGCGATCTGCCCCATGTTGGTCTCACCGTCGCTCAGCAGCAGCATGCGCTGCATCCGGTCTGGCGTCTGGTCGAGGAGCTTCTTCGACGCCTCGAGACCGCAGGAGACGCAGGTGTCCCCCCCGAGCTTGAGCTTGCGGATGCGCTGCTCACACTGGATACGCGTCGCGGCGTCGAGGCGCGTGGGCTCGATCTCGACGGTCGCCGTGTCGCCGAAGGAGACGAGGGAGAAGGTGTCGCCGTCGACGAGGAGGTTGAGCGCCCCCTCCGCGGCCTCCAGGGCGCTGCGCCAGCGGACGCCCTCCATCGAGCCGGAGCGATCGAGCACGAGGGACAGGTGGGCCGGGCTCCGCTCCCGGGTGGCCCGGTTGGACCCGTGGAGCTCGAGCAGGAAGAAGGTCTCGGTCGCCTGGCGGGAGGCGAGGGCCGTGTGCCCCAGCGTCATCGCCCCGGTGAGTGCCCCGTCGAAGCTCACCCGCCAGCTGTCCTGGGCGACGGGCTTCTCAACCACAGGAGCAGGGGAGGGGAGCGGCGGGGGCAGGGGAGCAGGCGCCTCGGGCGCGGGGGGGGCCGGCCGCCCGGGCGTCAGCGCATAAGCCCCCGCTCCGGAGAGCATCGAGCACAGCACGGTGGTCTTGAGCAACGTTCGCAGCTTCATCGCGCCCCCTGGTCTGTCGGCATTTGTATGTACAATCGATTGTCTTGTCCGGCCAGGTTGGTTCCTACAAAATTCTCCGCCTTCTCGGGCAGGTTGGCCCCGCGCTGCTCTACGAGGCCGAGGAGGCCCTCTCCAGGCGGCGCGTCGCCCTCAAGATGCTCACCCCGGAGCGCTCCCTCGACGAGCGCGCTCGCGCCGCCTTTGTCGCTGAAATCCAGGCAATTTCCCGGGTCGATCACCCCGGCCTGGTGCGCAGCCTGGCGGCCCAGGAGATCGACGGACAGCTGGTGCTGGTGCTCGAGAGCCTGGAGGGAAAGCCGCTGCGGCGGGTGCTCTCCGAGCGGGGGGCGCTGCCCTGGGCGGAGGCGTCCGCGGTGCTCCTCCAGGTGGCGTCTGCGCTGGACGCCCTGCACCTCGCCGAGCCCCCCGCGCTGCACGGCGATCTGCGGCCCGAGAACCTCCTGTCGCAGCCGGAGGGGCGAATCAAGCTCCTGGAGGGCCCCACCGCCAGGGTGCTCGCCTCCGAGCCGGACCCGACGCCTCCGGGGCTGACGTCCCTGCGCTACACGAGCCCCGAGCAGATCGAGGGCAAGCCCCTCGATCCTCGGTCCGATCTCTACCAGCTTGGCCTGCTCTTCTTCGAGCTCCTCTCGGGCCGCGGGCCCTTCCCCGGTGAATCCCCCCGGGAGCTCATGGAGCAGCAGTGCTCCGCGGTGCCCTCGCTCCCCCCGGAGATCCAGCGGGAGATCCCCCGCGGCGTCGAGGCGCTGCTGATGAGGCTCCTCGCCAAGGCCCCGGGCGAGCGGCCCGCCTCCGCCCGCGAGGTCGCCGACACCCTCGAGTCCTTTCTTCCATCCGGATCTTCCCTACATGCCCCCGCGGCGCCCCCCCGCGCCCCGATCGTCGCCGCCAGCGCCGCCCCCGCGCCCCTCGCCGTGCGCCCTGCCGCGGCCCTCGTTCCAGCGGCGCCCGCGGCCCTCGTGCCGGTGCGCGCCGCTCCCAAAAGCTGGCTGGACCGAGACGTCCCGACCCCGGTGGCCCTGGGGATCGTGGCTACGGCCTCGCTCCTGGCCGCCTTGCTGGCCGCCGCGCTCCGGTATTTCTTCTGAGCCGTATCAAGGTGGCCCGCACAACGGCTGGGACTACGCCGACGGAGCGGCCTCCGAGGCGTGGTGGCGCCACAGCGCGATCAGGTAGATGGCCAGCGACATCGACACGGACAGGCTGAGGCCCAGCACCATCCCGACGGCGGCCCTGGTGCCGATTCGCTTGCGGTCGACGATCGCGAGGAAGGGCACGAGGGCCGTGATCGACAGCAGGTCGTAGATGAAGCCGGTCGCGTAGCCAGGCGACCGGGTGAAGGCCTCGACCCATGCCTCCAGGAACGGCCCGACGCCGAAGCCGTTGGCCTGGTGCCACCGGAAGAAGAACCCGTAAGACACAAGCCAGCCGAGCCCGCAGAGGAGCAGGGTGAAGATCTCTTTCGCGCGCATCGACGGCACTCTACCTGACCCTCCGTGGCCTTGCGGGAGATCTCGGTGAGGCTGCTCAGGGGAGCCTGGGTGTGGGGATCTCGCCGCCGTTGCGCACAAACTCGTGGATGGCCTCGCCGAGAGCCCGGTCGAGCTTCTCGCAGGCGGCGGTCACGTCGCCGGAGGTGGCGCCCTTGCACTCCTTGCGCCGCTTGTCGTAGGCGGCCCCGACCTTGCTGTCGGCGGAGAGCGCGTCCCGGGTGGGGCCACCGAGCTCTTTCCAGGCGATGTGGGTGGCGCGAGGCCTGGGCGGCTTCTGCATCGTCAGCTCGCCCTCGGAGAGAGAGACGCAGGCCCCGTCCCAGCGGATCACGTCGAAGCCCGCGCCCTGCCCCACCATCATGGCGGAGGCGGCCCGCTTGCGCATGACGAGCACCTCCTCGTCGAGCATCATCTTGTAGCGCGAGCTGCCCCCGTCCGCGGCGTTCCAGGCCTCGGTGTTGCCGCGGAGGTAAGCGCGGGTCCAGGGCGTCCCCTTGCGCAGCATCGCCAGGGCCACATCCGTGCTCTGGACCTTGCAGATCCGGGCGATCATTGCATCATCGAGCAGGCACAGGTTCTCTCTGGTGCTGGCGCACTCGGTGGGGAAGGCGGGGGGCGCCGCGGGGGCGCTGGCCGAGGCGCTCGCGGCGGGGGCGCTGGCGCTGGCCGCAGGCGGCGGGGCAGGGAGGTCCGGGGCCGGCGCCGCGGGCGGCGGGGCGGCGCAGCAGGGCAAGGTCAACGGGGCCAGGAGGGCCAGCAGAGGGGCGCGCATGGCGAGAAAGTAGCCGCTTCCTGCGGCGGCTCGCCAGGGGGTTGGCGAGGTGGGCTATAAGAGCGAGGTGCGCCTCATCACCATGCCCTTCAGCCACTACAGCGAGAAGGCTCGCTGGGCCCTCGATTTCTCCGGGCTCCCCTACCAGGAAGACGCCTGGCTCCCCATGCTGCACCTGCTCGCCACGGTGCCCGCCGGGGGCCGCAGCGTCCCGGTGCTGATCGACGGTGGCACGGTGCTCCCCGATTCCACCGACATCCTGATGCACGTCGATCGCCTCGCCCCCGCCGGGCGACGCCTGCTCCCCGAGGGCCCCGCCGAGCGCGCCGCGGTCCTCGACCTCGAGGAGTACTGCGACCGCCATGTAGGCACCGCCTCTCGCTCCTGGATCTACAGCGAGATGCTCTCCGAACCCTGGGCCATGGGCCGCCGCCTCGGCAACGGACGCCCCCCCCTCCAGAAGGCCATCTTGCCACCGCTCATGACCCTCGTGAGCCCCGGGATCATCCGCTCCTACCGCGCCCAGCCCGAGCGCCGCGACGAGTGGGCCCGCAAGCTTCGCCTCGCCTTCGACGAGATCGGCCGGCGCCTCGCGGCCTCCTCCGGCCCTTACCTCGTCGGCGATCGCTTCACCGCCGCAGACCTCACCTTCGCCGCCCTCGCCGCCCCCGCCCTCCTGCCCCCCGGTCACCCCGGCATGCGCACCCCCGTCGAGACCGCACCCGAGCGCGTCCGCTCCCTCGTCGAGGAGCTTCGCGCCACCCCCGCCGGCCGCCACGCACTCCGCATGTACACCGAGCACCGCGGCCGCTGATGGTCCGCGGCGCTTGTATTGAATTTCAATGCACAGAATATCTATACATATGGAAGATCTGTGCAAGGATCTGACGGGCCAGGACGCCCCGGCGATCAGGGCGTCTGGAAGCAGCGGCCGGCCAGCGCATCGCCCTTGATGCAGCTGTTGCCGGGGCCGCAGTCCGCGTCCTCGCAGCAGTAGCGGACGCAGGTGCCGCCCTCGCAGGTGAGCCCGTTCTGGCAGAATTTGCTCTGGTTGTCGCAGGGCTCGCAGAGCTTGCCGTCGTTGGGCGGCGGGTAGCACGAGTAGCCCTTGTCGGTGAAATCGCAGGCATGGCCGGCCTGGGTGCAGGCCTCCCCGGAGACGGGGTTGCACTGGATATCGGCCGAGAGCGTGAGGCAGGCGCCCTTGGAGGGGGGCTGGGGCGGGACATCGCACGCGGGGATCAGGCCGCTGGAGCCCGCCGCGCCGGCCTCGCCGCTTGCGCCAGCCTCGCCGCCAGCGCCGGCCCCTCCTGCTCCGCCGGGGCCCCCGCAGCTGCAGCCACAGAGCGCGATGGCCCCGTTCACGCACTGGGCGTCCCACTCGTTGTTGCAGCAGAAGTCATCGGCGGCGCAGACCGCCGCGGCGCAGGGGGAGCAGTCCTTGGTGAGCTTGGCGCCGGTGGTGCAGATCGGGTGAGGGCAGGAGCCATCGATGCACTCGGCGACCGGAGCGCCGCCGAAGCCTCCGAAGCCAGGCCCGGGGCCGCCCCCGCCAAACCCTCCTTCCGCCGGGCCCCCGCCGTCCCCGATGCCGCCCCCGGCCCCCGGGAAGCCGCCCCAGTTGTCCTTGCCGTTGTAGCCGCCCTTGCCCCCCTGCGCTGCCCCCCCCTCGCCGGCCTGCCCTGCGGCCCCGGCCTGCCCTGCCGCGCCGGCCTCGCCCGCATCCCCGGCCTGTCCGGAAGCTCCGGACTCACCGCCGGCCCCCGCGCCGCCGGCCCCCGCGCCTCCGGGAGCAGGTACGCAGAGGCCCGAGGCCAGCACCGTCCCGGGCCCGCACTGGACGGGGGCGACCGGGATGCACTGACCCTCCTGGGGCGCGGTCCCTGGACCGCAGCGAAACCCGGCGTCACCGCCCTGGCCTGAGGCGGAGGTGGTGGAGTCGCAGCCAGCGGCCACGAGCAGACCGAACAGAGCAAGGAAAAGAGCTGAAGAACCCATGCAAGGGACAGACTACATCAGCCCGCGCTGGAGGGCATCGGTTGACGTCACGCGGCGGGGAGCGCATCGCTCCGGGGTCATGAGCGAAGGACGCCTGCTGTTGCTTGTGCTTGCCTCTTCTTCCCTGAAGGGCCGCCCCCGGGCCGAGGCCTGGGTGCACCGGATGCTGGCCGCCTGCTTCGAGGAGATCCCGGAGGACAGCGTGGTGTTGACCGGCGGGGCCCCCGGGCCCGAGACCTGGACCTGCGAGGCCGCCGAGAGCAACGGGCTGCGGTGGGTGGTCTACCTGCAGGACGGTCGACGCCTCGACAGCACCGACGAGGGGGCCACCGAGCGCCGCTGGGCGCCGGGGCAGGTCGGCCCCGAGGAGCAGGCCCGGGCCCTGGTGGGGGCGCTGAAGAAATCGAAGCAGGCCGGGTGGCAGGTGCGGGTCCTCGTGCTGACCGAGCGAGAGGGTGAGGTGCCGGGCGCCGAGGCGACGCTGCGCCACGCCCGCAAGGAGGGCTTCCCCGTCGAGCAGGCCGTGATCGAGGGGTGACCCTCCCGCCGGATTTGCGCAGCCACAGGGGCCGATCCGCGATAAAGAGAGGCCCATGGCCAATCCACGGGTCTTCTTCGACATCCAGATCAACAACGCCCCCGCCGGCCGCGTCGTCTTCGAGCTCTTCGCCGACGTGGTGCCGAAGACCGCCGAGAACTTCCGCGCGCTGTGCACCGGCGAGCAGGGCTTCGGCTACAAGGGCAGCAGCTTCCACCGCATCATCCCCGGCTTCATGTGCCAGGGCGGTGACTTCACCAACCACAACGGTACCGGCGGCAAGTCGATCTACGGTGGTCGCTTCCCGGACGAGAACTTCCAGCTCAAGCACACCACCCCGGGCCTCCTGTCGATGGCCAACGCGGGGCCCAACACCAACGGCTCCCAGTTCTTCATCACCACCGCGGTCACCTCCTGGCTCGACGGCAAGCACGTGGTCTTCGGCAAGGTCGTCGAGGGCCTCGATATCGTGAAGAAGATGGAGTCCATGGGCTCCAGCGGCGGCCGCACCAGCGCCCCCGTCGTCATCGCCGACTGCGGCCAGCTCTGATTCAGGACAGCCAGCGCTCCAGCTCATCCATGAGCGCTTCCCGGTGGAAGAGGTCTTCCACGTAGTCGACCTCGCTGGTGTCGATGACCAGCGACGGTGACAGGTCGTAGCGCGCGAACCAGTCCTCGTAGAGCCGGTCCAGCGCCTTCAGGTACGCCGTCGGGATCGCCTGCTCGTAGCCCCGACCCCGGCGCTGGATCCGGCGTCGGAGCGCGGGCACCGGGCACCGCAGGTAGATCATCAGATCCGGCGGGCGTATCTCGGAGCGGATGGCACCGTACAGATCCTGGTACGTGCCCCAGTCGCGGGCGTCGATGTTCCCCGCCTGGTGGTGGTGCGCCGCGAAGATCTCGGCATCCTCGTAGATGCTCCGGTCCTGCACGATGCCACGGCGCTGGAGGGTCGGAAGCGACCTCTCCAGGTCGCGCTGCATGCGAAACCTGCGGGAGAGGAAGAAGAGCTGGGAGGAGAAGGCCCAGCGGCGCATGTCGCGGTAGAAGTCTTCGAGGTACGGGTTCTCGTCCTGGGGCTCGTAGAAGGGTTCGAGGCCGAAGGTGGCGTTGAGCCATTTGACCAGCGACGATTTGCCGGCGCCCATGTTGCCGGCCACCGCGAGGTAACGAGGAGCCATGTCGAGCGCCGATGCTACGCCAGGTGAGCGCCGGAGCCCCACCCTTTGCGACGGCTGCGGGCGAAGAAGGCCCCCCAGAGCAGGAACCCCTTGGCGGCGCAGGTGATCATGATGGTGATCCAGACGCCCGCGAGGCCGAAGGGGCCCGTGAGCCACCACGCGAGGGGGAGGCGCGCGGCGGTGAAGACGATGACGATGGCCATGGCGATCCAGGTCTCGCCTGCGCCCGCGAAGGCGCTCTCGTAGACGACCTCCAGGGCCATCGGCGCGAGGATCAGGCCGAGGTAGAAGAGGTACGAGGCGCCGCGGGTGACGGCCTCGGCGTCCGGCGAGAAGAGGCCCACCAGCCACCGCGGGGCGCTCAGGAACAGCAGTGACAGCGGCGTCATCGCGAGGCAGGCCCAGCGGGCGGTGCGGTGCGCGGCCTGGCGCGCCCCCTCGGGGTCGCTGGCGCCCAGGTGCTGGCCCACCAGCGTCGCCGCGGCGGCGCCGAAGCCTGCGCAGACCTGGTACGCGGGGCCCTCCAGCCGGTGCCCCAGGCCCAGCCCCGCGAGTGCCGAGGGGCCAAAGCTCGCCAGCAGATCGCCCAGCGCCACGTAGACCAGACAGAAGCCGATCCCGGAGGCCATGGAGGGCCCTCCGATCTGGACCACCCGGGCCACCCGGGCCGCATCCGGCCACCGCGGGACCAGCCGCACCCCGGCCCCTCGTAGCGCCACCGCGAAGAGCGCCAGCCCGACCCCGTGGGCCGCGATCGTGGCCCAGCTCGCCCCGGCGAGCCCCAGCGCCGGCAGGCCGGACCAGCCGAACATCAGCGCAGGATCCAGCGCCGCGTTCAGGGCCAGCGTCAGCATCGAGATCACCAGCGGGGTCCGTGTGTCGCCCATGCCCCGGAACACCGCGCTCAGCATCAGGTGCCAGAACACCGGCACCGACCCCACCAGCAACGCGCTCAGGTAGCCGTCCCCCATCCGCCGGGCCGCCTCGAACGCGACCCCCCGGAAGCTCATCGCGTCGAAGTAAAGCGCGCTCAGCTTCGGTGCGGTCAGCCCGATCAGCGCCCCCAGGGCCCCCGCTATCCAGGCCGCTTGCACCACCATCTCCCCCACCCGCCACCGCTCGCGCGCCCCCTCCGCTCGGGCCACCAGCGCATGCACCCCCACCGCCGCCAGATCCCCCACGCTCATCAGGATCCACACCGCGAACGACGTCGCCCCCAGCGCCGCCTGCGCCGCCCCCGCGTCCGGGAGACGCCCCGCCCAGTACGCCGCCGCCAGGTGGTACCCGGAGCGGATCAGCCCCAGCGCGATCACCGGCCACGCCAGGCGCCACAGCGCTCGCCCGGGGGGCATCCGCAACAGCTCCGGCTGGACCGCGTCCGTCATGCAGGCGCTGCCCTGTAGCACAATCCCCCCGGCCTCGCCCCGCGCAAGGCCAGCTCTCCACGAAACTAAGGGCAGCGTGCAGACACTGGCCTTGCACACCTGCCCCACCGGGCAGTCGGCGTTGCTGCTGCAGGCGGGGTTGCTGGCGGAGCAGGCGCCCTCGACGCAGCTCTGCCCCGCCGGGCACGACGCGCCCTCGTCGATCTGCCCGTCCTTGTCGTC
>JALOQB010000292.1 GCA_025453595.1 Polyangiaceae bacterium | reverse complement strand
ACCTTGACGCCGACGCGCCCCGAGGTGTCCTCGATATCGAGGAAGGCGATCTTGGTCTTGGTGCCCTTGGGGATCTTCTCCTTGTAGTTCTCGACCATGCCGGCCACCTTGACGGCGGCCCAGTCCTCGCGGCCCGCGAGGGAGGAGACGGGGACAACGCCGAAGCGGTCCATGTCCTTGCCGTAGCGGTCGAGGGGGTGCCCGGACACGTAGAACCCGAGGGATTCCTTCTCGTGACGCAGGAGCTCGCGGAGGTCCCAGGGGGGGGCGACGGGGTAGTTGGCGGCCACGGCGACCGGCTCGTCGTCGCTGGCGAGGAGGTCGAGCAGGTTGGTCTGGCCCCGCTCCCGATCCCGGCTCGCGTTGCGCGCGTGATCGAGGGCGCTATCGATGGCCTTGTAAGCCTGGGCGCGGGTGACCCCCTTGGGCAGCGTCGAGTCAAAGGCGCCGCAGAAGACGAGGGCCTCCAGGACGCCGCGGTTGAGGCGGCGTGCATCCACGCGGGAGGCGAAATCGAAGAGGTCATGGAAGGCGCCGGTGGCCGAGCGGGCCTCGAACACCGCGTCGAGCGCCGCCTCCCCCACCCCGCGGACGGCGCCGAGGCCAAAGCGGATCATGGGGCGGTAGCTGTCCTTGATCTTCGCCTTGGTCTTGGCCTTGAAGTCGCCCTTCGGGTTCCCGTACACGACCTTGAAGTTGGTGGTGCTCTCGTTGATGTCCGGGGGCAGCACCTCGACGCCCCAGGAGCGGGCCTCGGCGATCATGCGCACGACCTTCTCGTTCTTCTCCTTGTCGGCCGTCATCAGGGCGCAGAAGAACTCGACGGGGAAATGCGTCTTCATGTACGCCGTCTGGTACGTGATGAGCGCGTAGGCGGCGGAGTGCGATTTGTTGAAGCCGTAGCCCGCAAATTTCTCGACCAGATCGAAGATATTCGACGCCTCCGCCGCGTCGACGCCCTTGCCGACGGCGCCGTCGACGAAGGTGCTCTTCTGCTTGGCCATCTCCTCCGGCTTCTTCTTGCCCATGGCGCGCCGGAGCAGGTCGGCGCCGCCGAGGGTGTAGCCGGCGAGCTGCTGGGCGATCTGCATGACCTGCTCCTGGTAGACGATGACGCCGTAGGTGGGCTCGAGGAGGTCATCGATGAGGGCATGCATCTTCTTGATGGGCTGGCGCCCGTGCTTGCACTCGACGAAATCCTTGACCATGCCGGTCTCGAGGGGGCCCGGGCGGTAGAGGGCCACGGCGGCGACGATGTCCTCGAAGCGAGTGGGCTTGAGGTCCTGGAAGAGCTTCTGCATCCCGCTCGACTCGAGCTGGAAGACGCCGATGGTCTCGCCGCTGCCGAGGAGCTCGTAGGTCCCCTTGTCGTCGAGGGGCACGGTGGCGGCGTCGAAGGGGGGCTTGCCCTGGAAATCCGGGCGCCCGTTGACCAGCTGGATGGCGATGTCGAGGACGGTGAGGGTCTTGAGGCCGAGGAAGTCAAACTTGACCAGGCCCGCCAGCTCGACGTCTTCCTTGTAGTACTGGGTGACGAGCACCGAGTCCGCGCCGGGGCCCTCGGGGCCGACGGAGCCGTTGACGAAGACCGGGACGTGATCCCACAGGGGGCCCTCGCTGATGACAACGCCGGCGGCGTGCATGCCGGCGTGGCGGGTGAGCCCTTCGAGGCGGCGTGCCTGCTGGACCAGCGTGTTGACCTGGGGGTCGCTGTCCATGAGCGCGTTGAATTTGGGCTCGATCTTCTGCTCGATCATCTCCGGGATGGTGTAGGTCGCGCCGGGGCCCTTCATCGGGATGAGGGCGGCGATCTTGGCGGCCTCGGAGGGCTCGAACTTCATCGCCCGGGCCACGTCCTTGACCACGCTGCGGGCCTTCAGCTCGTGGAAGGTGGCGATCTGACCGACGCTGGTGCGGCCGTATTTTTCGGCCACGTAGCTGATGACCTTATCCCGCTTGTCCATGCAGAAATCGACGTCAAAGTCGGGCATGCTGACGCGCTCCGGGTTCAGGAAGCGCTCGAAGAGCAGGTTGAAGGGCAGCGGGTCCAGGTCGGTGATCCGCAGCGCATAGGCGACGAGAGAGCCGGCGCCGGAGCCGCGCCCCGGGCCCACCGGGATACCGTGCTCCTTGGCGTGACGGATGAAGTCCCAGACGATCAGGAAGTACCCGGGGAACTTCATCTTGCAGATCACCCCCAGCTCGATCTCCAGCCGGTCCCGGTACTGCTGGTGGTCGACCTTCTTGCCCAGGGCCTCGAACTCCTTGAAGCGCTGGGCGAGCCCCTCCCGGGAGACGTGGCAGAAGTAGCTGGGCTCGTCGAAGCCCTCCGGCAGGGGGAAGCTGGGGAGCATCGAGTGCCCGAGCTTGAGCTTCCAGCCGGTGCACATCTCGCTGACGAGCATCGTGTTGGAGCAGGCCTCCGGGTAGTCCCGCAGCGCGTCCCGCATCTCGTCGCCGCTCTTGAGGAACATCTCGAAGGAGCCGTGGTGCGACGCCCGCGCCTCCTCGTAGCTGCGGCCGGTCTGGATGCACTGCAGGTAGAGCTGTGCCTCCCCGTCGTCGCGGCTCTTGAAGTGACAGTCGTTGCTGCCCACCAGCGGCAACCCCAGCCGCGACGCCAGATCCGCCAGGATGCCGTTGACCACCGGCTGCTCCGGGAACCCATGATCCTGGATCTCGACGAACAGGTGCCCCGGATCGAACATCTCCCGCAGCCGATCCAGCGTCGCCAGCCCCGCCTCCCGCCCCTCCTGCAGCACCCGCTGCTGCAGCACCCCGCCCATGCAGGCCGTGAGGCACACCACCCCTCTCGCATGCTCGGCGATCTTCGACAGCCGCACGCTCGGCGCGCTCTCGCTGGCGGGGTGCGTGTGACCCGCAGAGACGATCTTGACCAGGTTCTTGTACCCCTCCTCGCTCGCCGCCAGCAGCACCAGGTGATCGATCGGCGCCGGCGCCCCGGGGCGCCCCTCGCCCCGGACCACGTTGACCTCGCACCCCAGGATCGGCTTGACGTTGAACTCCTTGGCGTACTTGTACACCTGCACCGCGCCGAACATGTTGGCGTGGTCGGTGATGGCCACCGCCGGCATGCCGTGTGAGGCCACTTTTTTCAGCAGATCCTTCACCTTCAGCGCGCCGTCGAGGGTCGAGTACTGGGTGTGAACGTGCAGGTGAACGAAGTCTCCGCTCATGGCTCACCCTCTCGTACACCACGGCGCTCACGGCGACGAGGGCTGGCCTCAACGCGCCGCGTCAGCATGCAAGAAGGGGCGACAGGGTGCTTGCTTTATGGAGCATGACAAGTACGCTGCAACGGGCTCACTTACGGCGCCTCCCAGCGAGGTTGAGAGGCGTCCTCGTAGGTGCTTTCCCTATACGCTGGAGGACATCCGAATGAAGTCTCGTCACCTGGGCGCGCTCCTTGGTCTGCTCGCACTCACGTCCCTTGGGTTCACCGCAGCTTGCAGCAGCGAAGAGACCACCACCACCACGCAAGGCACTGCGGGCGCCGCGGGCGCCGCGGGCTCCGGTGGTGCCCCCGTTGCGAACGACTGCGACGATGAGGCCTCGTGCAAGGAGAAGTACGGGACCAAGCCGGGCGAGGGCGCAGTCCCCCCGGCGGCCCCTTCCGACGGTCCCCCCTCCGGTGACGACCTCATCCACGCCATCAGCAAGCTCTACGTGGGCGACACCGACCGCAACGACACCGTGAGCAACGAGGCCTGGAAGGACATCGGTTTCGATGTCGACGGCTTCTCCACCACCCCGAAGCAGGGCTTCCACTGCAAGCCGGCGGCAGGCGCCAAGGCCAACGATGTCCGTGCCGACGGCAACAAGGGCATCGACAATTCCTTCGGCAGGAACATCGTCAACGGCATTCTAGCAACTCTGGTCCAATCCCCCTCCAGCGAGCTCTCCAGCTCCATCACCGAGGGCAGCTTCTCCATCGTGCTGAAGATGGACAAGATCGGCACCGTGGCCAGCGGCACCAGCATCAACACCCAGCTCTTCGCCGCCGCCGGCCAGGTCGACGCCGAGGGCAAGGAAGTGGCCCCGGGCTCCGGCGACTGGTCCACCTACAAGTGGCGTCCCTTCCCCGAGATCCTCAACCCCGACGGCACCTCCAAGGTTGCCTTCCCGACCTCCTACGTTGCCAACAACATCTGGGTCTCGGGCGGCCAGGGGACGGTCAGCCTCCAGCTCGCGGTCCAGGGCTTTGACCTCAAGCTCGACATCAACAAGGCCCAGATCGCCGTCGACCTCTCCGACCGCGCCGCGGGTAAGAACGGCACCATCGGCGGTGTCCTCGCCACGACCCAGCTCGTCGACAGCCTCAAGAAGATCGCGGGCAGCTTCGGCTCCCAGTTCTGCGGCGAGAGCACGGCCCTCGAAGGCATCCTCGACCAGGTGCGCCAGGCCTCCGACATCATGAAGGACGGCACCCAGAACCCCGACGCCGAGTGCGACGGTATCTCCATCGGCCTTGGCTTCGACTCGAAGAAGAGCGACCTCGGCGACAAGGCTGACCCCTCGCAGAGCACCGACCCCTGCGCGGCTCAGTGAGCCTCCCAGGTTGAAGCATCCTGCGACCCGCTCCGGCGGGTCGTTGTGCTTTTTGGTTCGCGCACCAACCGTTCATGGCCACGCATGAAACTGTCCAGTCCAAGGCCAACTCCGGGCTGTGCTCCCCGCCTGCCAGCGCATAGCCCCATGAATTGCGCTTTTTCCTGAAAATCTCCGAGATTTTACCGTTGGCTCAGGCCCTGCAGTGCCCCGGGGCATGAAGAAGACTTCGCTTGTGTGGCTCGGTGGTCTGCTGGGGGTGCTCTTTGCGGCAGGCTGTGCGGCAGACTCGCAGGAAACCTCGGATTCGGCGCCGGAGGGTGGCTACTACAATGGAACCCCCAAGGGAGGCAGCACCCAGGCCCCCCCCTACCAGGGGTCTTCGGGGTCGTCTGGCTCTCTGGGCGCTTCAGGTTCATCGAACGGTCCGCCAGGCACCGGCATGGGAGGGACAGCGAACGGGACCGGCGGCAGCAATCAGGGCAGCAGCGGCTCCGGCGGGGCCTCGGAGGCGGGCGGGAACGCGGGGGAGGGAGGCGCCTCGGGCTCGGCTGGCACCGCGGGGGCCGCAGGGGATGCAGGCGCGGGCGGCGCCGAGGTGTGCAAGGGCGTCGATCTGAGCAAGCCCACCACCCTCTACCTCTCGGCCGATGACTCGAACTCGATGGCCTCGGCGGCGCTCGCCCGGAAGATGATCCGCCAGGGGCAAACCCCCGTGCCATCCATGATCCGCCCTTACGAATTCCTGAACTACTACAACGTGGCTTACCAGGCGCCCGCCAAGGGAAACATCAACCTGGTACCCCAGCTGCGTCCCGGGAAACTTGAGGGGGATTTCGATCTGCAGATCGGGGTCCAGTCGGCGATGCCAGAGGCGATGCGGCGGCCGATGAACCTGACGCTGGTGCTCGACACCTCGGGCTCGATGGAGGGCGAACCGATGGCGCTCCAGAACGCCGCCGCCAAGGCCCTGGCGACGCAGCTGCGGGCGGGCGATGTGGTCTCGATAACCACCTGGAACACCAGTACCAACGTGGTGCTGTCAGGGCACCAGGTGCAGGGGCCCAACGATGCGAAGCTGCTGCAGGCGATCAACGGTCTGGTGGCTGGCGGCGGGACCGATCTCCAGGCCGGGCTCAAGAACGGCTACGAGCTCGCCCGGAAGCACTACGCGGAGAGCCGCACCAACCGGGTCATCGTGATCAGCGATGGTGTGGCCAACGTGGGCATCACCGACGAGCAGATGATCGGCCAGGAGGCCGATCTGGAGAACAAGGAAGGGATCTACCTGGTCGGGGTGGGCGTCGGGGATGGTGTGAACGACACGCTGCTCAACGTCGTGACGGACGCGGGCAACGGGGCCTACCTCTACCTCGATTCGGCCGAGGAGGCCCAGCGCATGCTGGCCAATCGCTTTGACGAGGTGGTCGAGATCGCCGCTCGCAACGTCCAGGTCGCGATGACGATGCCCCCCTACTTCTCCATCGTGAAGTTCTCCGGGGAGCAGTACTCGACGGACCCGACCAAGGTGAAGCCTCAGCACCTGGCCCCGGGTGACGCCATGGTCATCAGCCAGACGCTCCGCGCCTGCTCCCCCACCCTGGTGCAACCGACCGATCCCATCGATTTCCGCGCCACCTGGACCGAGCCCGGCACCTGGAAGCCCCGCAGCGTCGAGGTGAAGACCACCGTGGGTGATCTGCAGGAGCAGAGCGACGCGCAGCTCCGGCGTGGCCTGGCCATCGTGGCCTACGCCGACGCGCTGCGCCAGGGGGCCAGCTGCGAGCCTCGCGCCAAGCTGGTCGCCGAGGCCCTGGCCGCCGCTGACAAGGCAGATCCGCAGAAGACCGACCCGGCCCTGGTCGAGATCCGCGAGCTGCTCCAGAGCTTCGGTAGCTGGTGTCCCTGAGCTTCATCGCTCCTCGGCGGGCCTCCGCGCGGCCCACCGGAGCCCCACCGCCACCGCCACCACCAGCACCGAGACCAGCGTCGCCGTCAGCGTGTGATCGGTGAGCACGCGCTGGACCCAGCCCACCGGCCCCGCCAGCGCCTCGTTCGAGGCCTTCACCAGCGCCAGCGCCCCGAGCGTCCCTGCGAGGTTGAGCGCCACGAAAGCCCTGGGATCCAGCCGCGACGCGCCTGCCAGCGTGCACACCAGCGGGTCTGCCCAGAGCAGCACCAGCAGCCAGCTCGCCTTGCGCGCGATCCGATCGAGCCACCGGACCCAGCGGCCGGCCCCGCCGAGCCTGTCCACCACCTCGCGCATCGCGATCTCCCCGTAGTCGCGCCCCAGCACGTACATGAACGGGTCGACGATGAACATGCGCGGCAGCGCCACCGCGAAGAGCAGCCAGGTGTCGATGTGCGGCGACGCCAGCAGCAGGTGGCGCCCCAGCGGGCTCAGCGCCACCAGGCCCAGCGGCGCATGGACCAGCAGCATCGGCGCCAGCGCCACCCCCAGCGTGCTCGCCAGCGCCGAGAGGGCAAAGGGCAAGAGCAGCAGCGCAAGCCGGCGCCGATCCACCGCGGGGGTCATCTCCGGGTCCACGCGCCCCAGTGTACTTGCTTTGCGGCCCCCGAGCCGCCCCCACAGCCGGGGGGACCCGTGGCAAGGTGCACCCCATGTCGGACGCGCTCCTGTTTCAGCGCACGGTCGCCGGTCTCTCCCTCGAAATCACCTCGGAGGACAACGACGCCCGCGCCACCCTCACCTACCCTTACCCGGACCCTCGCTTCGAGCTGGGCGGTTTCCCCCTCGCCTTCGCGATTCTCCGCCGCCTCTGCGCTCGCCTCTTGCCCCCCCGCGGGGTCTACTTCCTGGCCGATCTGACCCCCTGCACCAGCTCCGAGACCCCTCCCGATGCGCCCCTTGACCTCGAGCCCCTCGAAACGTGGTTCAACGCCCAGCGCCAGGGCACCGTCGGGTCTCTCCAGCCCACCCGCGGCTACTGGCTCTCTCCCTCCGCGCTCGGTGAGATCGAGGCCCTCCTCGCCCCCATGGAGCAAGCAAGCGCCGAGGAGTCGCGCGTCCGCCTCCTCCTCCTCGAACGCGAGGCCCCCGGCGCGCGAGGCTGGGATCTCTGCCACGAGGACGGCATCACCACCCTCGGCCGCTGGCGCCTGGACCTCGCCGATACCCCCGCGCCCCTCGACCCCGAGGATATCCCCCTCCTCCAGGCCCTCTTCGATCAGCTCGCCCCCGAGCTCGCCCCCCGCCTCGCCAACGGGAAAAGTCACTCCCCTTCGTAGGTCACCAGCAGCGTGAACGCACCGTCCCCGCCCTTCGGCGCGTCCACGTACACCCAGAAGGGCACCCCTCCCTTGGCCTCCACCTCCAGCTCCTCCCCGAAGCCAGGCCCCGAATAGTTTGCACACACACCATCCTTGTTGGTCACAAAGACCGTGCACTCGCTCTGCGAGACCGCAAGCACCGGGTCAAACACCTCATCGTTCGCCGTCAGACGCACCGTCACCTTGCCCGCGACCTCGGGCAGCACCTTGAACACCGTATCCCGGCCCGAGGCCCCCAGCTTCTCGCAGTACGCCCCGAAGTAATTGGTGAACGCCGCCGTGTTCCCCGTGCTGGTAAAGGGCTTCCCCGGGGCCACCGGCGCCTGCTCCGCCGTGACGCACTTGGCCTCGGGAGAACCACCGGAACCGCTCGAACCACCGGAACCTCCGGAACCTCCGGCCCCGCTCGATCCGCCCTGTCCGGAAGTTCCGGCGGATCCACCGGCCCCTGCCTGTCCGGAACCTCCAGACCCCGCCGCGCTGCCCCCGACCCCGGCGGCGCTGGAGCCCCCCTGGCCTGCCTCGCCCGCCGCCCCGGCGCTGGCGCCCCCCTGTCCGGAAGTTCCGGCCCCTGCAGAGCCGCCGGCCCCTGCAGAGCCGCCGGCCCCCGCCTCCCCGGCGGCGCCCGCGAGCCCCCCCGAGCCACCGGAGGCCCCACCGGCCTCGGACCCACCGGAGCCCCCCCCCGACGCGCCGCCTGTCCCGGCGGTCGTGCTTGCGCCGACGCCTCCGGAGCCACCCTGACCAGCCCCCCCGGCGCCAGCCCCGGCGGAAGCCGAGCCCCCAACCCCGGCAGCCCCACCCGGACCGCCACCCTGACCACCAATCACGCCATCGCTACCGTCACCTTCTGCAGACGCGCAGGCGAGGAGCAAGGAGGGGAGAAGAAAAAGAAGGAACCGCATGCCTCTCATGTAGCAAGGCTGCGAGGGGGCTCGCAACCAGGTGCGCGGTTTCCCCCTTGCCCCTCTCAACCCCCGTAACCTCAGCTGCCCTCTCCGGCAGCCGTAGTCCGCAGCCGCAGCCGCAGCCGCAGCCACAGCCGCAGCCGTAGTCCGCAGCCGCAGCCGCAGCCGCAGCCGCAGCCGCAGCCGCAGCCGCAGCCACAGCCGCAGCCACAGCCGATTCTTCTTATTGTTTTGAGGTCAATAGAATG
>JALOQB010000291.1 GCA_025453595.1 Polyangiaceae bacterium | reverse complement strand
GTGGCGCCGAGCCAGCGGCTGCGGGAGCAGCAGGCTCCGGCGGCGCTTCCGGAGGGGTTTGATCGGTGGTTCTTGCGGTGCCTGGCGCTGGAGCCCTCGGCGCGGTGGGCCGACGGCGCCGAGGCGACCCGAGCCTTTCTGGAGCTGCAACCGGCGACCTTGCCGACGCTGCCGTCCGCGCGCTCATCCCTGCTACCCTCTGCCCCCACGTTGCCAGCGCCGCCTCTGCAACCACCGCCTTCGCAGCACACGCGTGCCCCTTCCTCCCCCTCGCGGCCCCGGGCCCTGGTGCTGCGCCATCGGAGCTGCACCACCGCGCGCGAGGTGCTGCGCGAATACGGATCGGATCTTACCCTGGAGGGGTTGTGGATCCGGACGAGCAAGCCGCTGCCAGCGGGGACGGTGGTGTCGCTGGAGATACGCGGCGCGTCAGAGCTGCTGATGGCGAGCGGGGGTGGGACGATCGGCGAGGTGAACGAGGAGGGGATGATGCTGCGCTTCAGCGCGTTGAGCGGGCCGCTGGTGGACGAGATGGCGAGGCAGAGTCGCCCCCGCTGAGCAGGTGGGTGTGCGAGGCCACCACGCGGTAACCCGGGGCGCCGGGGCGCGAGACGTTCTATCGTGGGACATCATGCGCCGCCTGCTCCCCCTGGTCCCCTTGCTCGCCTTGCTGCTCGCCTGCTCCAGCGACGACGCTGCCCCCTCGACGCCCGCAGGGCCCTCGCGACCACAGCCGACGGGCCCCTGCGGCGAGGGCTTGCCCACGACGCCGGATCCGCCGGCGAAGCTCCATACACCGCGATGGGCCTTCGAGCCCTGGATCTCGAAGGATATCTCGGATCGTGACGACACCTACGCCTTCGTCAACGGCTTCGAGGAGCGGGGGATCCCGGTGGGCGTGCTGGTGCTGGATAGCCCGTGGGAGACCAATTACAACAGCCTGATCCCCAACCCGAACCGGTACCGGGATTTCCCCCAGATGGTGGCGGATCTGCGCTCCCGGAACATCCGGACGGTGCTGTGGCTCACCGCCTTCATCAACTCGCGGTCGAACGACTTCGAGGAAGGCGGGGACAAGTACGACGGGGCCTCGGAGAACTACGAGGAGGCCCAGCAGTGCGGGTTCTTCGTGGAGAACGGCCGCCAGTTTGGCTGGTGGAAGGGCTTCGGGGGGCACCTCGATTTCTTCAACCCCAAGGCGACAGCCTGGTGGCACTGGCAGCTGGACAAGCTGCTCGACATGGGGGTCGCTGGCTTCAAGCTCGACTTTGGCGACAGCTACGTGCGCGCCGACGGCAAGACGCTCGGGCCCATTCAGACGGCCAAGGGGCTCACCCCCCACCAGGATTTTTCCGAGTCGTATTACCGCGATTTTTACGACCACGGTGTGGCGGTCAAGGGGGCAGAAGAGTACGTGACGATGGTGCGCCCCTACGACGCCTCGTACGACCTGCCGGGGCGCTTCTTCGCGCGCAAGGAGCATGCGCCGGTGTCCTGGGTGGGGGACAACCGGCGGGACTGGTTCGGGCTGAGCGACGCCCTCGACCATATCTTCCGCTCCGTCGAGGCGGGCTACGTCGTCGTCGGCTCGGACATCGGCGGCTACCTCGACCGCGACGACCTGAACCTGGCCACCATCATCCCCGCGGACACCGAGGTCTTCATCCGCTGGACCGCCCTCGGCGCACTCATGCCCTTCATGCAGCTCCACGGCCGCGCCAACGCGACCCCCTGGACTGTCCCCGATCGCCAGGAAGAATCCGTCGCCGCCTGGCGTTACTGGGGCACCCTCCACCGCGAGCTGATCCCCTTCTTCTACAGCCTCGCCGAGGAGGCTTATGCCGGTGGTCCCAACCTGATGCGCGTCATCGGGAACGTCGATAGCTGGGCCGGCGACTATCGGTTCCAGGTGGGCGATGCGCTCTTCGTGGCGCCGCTGCTGGAGGCCGGCAACAAGCGCGCGGTGCCGCTGCCGGCGGGGGCGCGCTACCTCGACTGGTGGGCGCCGACCGCGGACTACCTCGAGGGCGGTCAGACCATCCAGGTCGACCTGCCCGACGTCACCCGGGTGCCCCTGTATGTCCGCGAGGGCGCCATCCTGCCCGTCGAGATCCGCAACGACGTGACCGGCCTGGGCGACGCCTCCTTCGCCGACGCCCTGAGCGCCCTGGTCTACCCGGGGCCCCAGCCCTCGACCTTCAAGGTCCACGGCGAGGAGGGCGGCACCTTCGCCATCGAGACCTCGCTCACCGGGGGCAAGGCCAGCGTCACCTTCGAGCGCGCCCCACGCCCCCTCGCCTTCCGCGTCCGGGGCGCTTACTCCTCGGTGACCCTCGACGGCCAGCCCCTCGCCGAGGCCGCGAGCAACGAGGCGTTGAAGCAGCAGGGCCAGGGCTTCCGCAAGGAGGACGCCACTCGCAGCGTCTGGGTCCGGGTCCCCGCCGGCAAGGGCGGCGTCGTCGAGCTCAACCCCTGAGCTCGCGCTTGCGCCCGCTGTCCGCGTGCTACAGTGGGCAATGAGAGGCGGCCACGTGGGCGCGGGGCCATCAAGATCTAGCTCAGTCTGGTTAGAGCAGAAGGCTTCTACCCTTCCGGTCGGGGGTTCAACTCCCCCTTTCAAGAGGCCCTCGTCGGGCCGCCTCTCCTGCATCCTCACCTCCCCTTGCCCCGTCGATGCCACTACGATGGCGCCATGATCGGGCAACAACGGACCGCCCTTGTCCTCTCCGGGGCCGTGGCCAAGGGGCCATTTCATGCGGGCGTCATCCACACCTTGATCGAGCGTGGCGTGGCTCTCCACGCGGTCGTCGGCACCAGCGCCGGCGCCCTCACCGCCTCGCTGCTGGGGGCGGGCCTGGTGTCTGACCAGCCCGGGCGCGCCGCCGAGGAGATCTCGCGCCTCTGGCTCGACAAGGCCGCCTGGAACGAGTTCGCCTCCGTCACCGGGCGCTCCCTGCTCAAGATCCAGGGGCTCTTCCGCAGCGACCGGGTGAAGCTGATGCTCCAGGGTGGCATCGACGAGGTGATGGCCAGCGCCACCGCCTCGCCCCGCGACGTGCCGGTCACCCTCGTCGCCACCAACCTCAACGGGCACCCGGACACCAGCGCCCTCGCCGATGGCCCTCGCACCAGCTACGAGTGGCCCCTCCGGTTCCGTGCCGACGATTATTTTGACGTCAAACGACGTGCCCAGGTTGTGCAGGCGGCCACGGCGTCGGCGACCTTCCCGGGGCTATTTGTGCCCGAGCCGGTCGAGGAGGTGCCGTGCGTGGACGGTGGCGCGGTCAACAACGCGCCCATCTCCTACGCCATCGAGGATCCGACCATCGAGCGCGTCATCGTGGTCAGCCCCCAGCCCCCGCAGCCGCCCGCGCCGTCGACCCTGGGGGGCTTCGATCTGCTGGGGCACCTGGTCGATATCCTGATCAACGAGCGCCTGCACCGGGACCTGCAGCTCGCGCACCGGATCAACCACCGGCTGGGCCTCCTGGAGCAGGCCATGGAGGGGCTACCGGCGGAGCGACGCGGCGCCATCCTGGGGGCCCTGGGCTGGCGCCGGCTCCAGGTCCTGGAGGTGCGGCCCCTCGAAGCGCTCCCCGGGAACGCACTCACCGGGTTCTGGGACAAGGACGCACGGGCGCGCTACCACGAGGCCGGCCGCCGCCGCGCCCGGGAGGTGCTCGACAGCCTGCCCGCAGGCTGAGCCCCGGGCAAAGATCACGCCGGGGTCACGACGGCACCCGGGGCGTAGCGCAGGTGCGCCCACCAGGACAGGGTGATGCCTGCGGCGATGGCGACGGGGAGCGAGTTGTTGACGCCGTAGAGCGGGATGGCGAGCACGTCGTCGCAGCGAGGCAGGAACCCTGGCGGGAAGCCGAGGCGCTCGCTGCCGAAGGCCAGCACCACGTCCGGGGGGAAATCGTGGGCGGTGTAGAGGCTACGGCGGGAGAACTCCCGCTCCAGGGCCCAGACCGGGCGCCCCCGCACGTGCTCGAAGAAGGCGTCTTGATCGGGGAGCCGCAGCACGTTCTCCAGGTGATGCATGCCCATGCTGGCCTTCTCGTAGTGGGGCTCGGAGCCGATCAGCAGCACCTCGCGCACCAGGAAGCTGTGGGCGACCCGGATGATGGCGCCGACCGCGAAGGGGTTGCCCGCGGCAAGGACGGCGATGGACAGGCCATTGCGCAGGGGGGCGAGGGCGGTCCGGATCTCTTCAGGGGTCTCTTCGAGGGGAGGATCGAGCGGCATCTTGGACACGAGGCGAGGGAAAGCTAGAGTCGCCGCCATGGCGAACCGCGTCCACAATTTCAACCCGGGGCCCGCCGCCCTGCCCCTGCCCGCCCTGGCCCGCGCCCAGGAAGAATTCCTCGACTTCGCGGGCTCCGGCATGTCGGTCATGGAGCACAGCCACCGCGGCAAGGAGTACGAGGCCGTGCACCACGAGGCGCTCCGGCTGCTCCGCGAGCTGCTCGCCGTGCCCGAGTCTCACCAGATCCTGCTGCTCCAGGGGGGCGCCCACTACCTGTTCGCCAGCGTCCCGATGAATTTCCTCCGCCCCGGTCAGCGCGCGGATTACCTCCTCACCGGCTCCTGGGGCGAGCGCGCCCTGGAAGAGGCCCAGGTCGTCGGCCAGGCCCGGGCCGCCGCCAGCACCGCCAGCGAGAAGACCTACCGGCGCGCCCTCCGCGACGACGAGCTCCCCCCCTCCGACGACGCGGCCTACGTGCACTACACCACCAACGAGACGGTCCACGGTGTCCAGTTTCACCATATACCCACCGTGAAGGCGCCCCTCATCGCCGACATGTCCAGCGACATCCTCTCGCGCCCCCTCGACGTGGGTCGCTTCGACCTGATCTACGCCGGGGCCCAGAAGAACATCGGCCCCTCGGGGGTGGCGGTGGTGATCGCGCGCAAGAGCTTCCTCGAAAGCGGGCGCACCGACATCCCCAGGTACCTGCGCTTCTCGACCCACGCGGCCAGCGACTCGCTCTACAACACGGCCCCGACCTTCGCGATCTACATGATCCGCAACGTCCTCGCGTGGCTCAAGGAGCAGGGCGGTGTCGAGGCCATGGCCCGGCAGAACGCCGCCAAGGCATCCCTGCTGTACCAGCTCCTCGACGAGTCCCCCGATTTCTTCCGGGCGCCGGTCGAGCGCGACAGCCGCTCCCTGATGAACGTGGTCTTCCGCCTCCCCTCCCCCGAGCTCGAAGACCGGCTCGTCAGCGAGGCCAAGAAGCGCGGCATGGTCGGCATCAAGGGGCACCGCTCCGTCGGCGGCCTCCGGGTATCGCTCTACAACGCGATCTCCCTCGCCTCCGTCGAGACGCTCGTCCAGTTCCTCCGCGACTTCCGGGCCCAGGGCTGACCATGGACGCGCGCCGCTCCACCCTCACCATCGACTGCGACTACGTCCTGCCCCGCTTCGCCGCCGCGTACCTGCGCGTCGAGAACGACGAGGCGGCCTTCATCGAGACCAACACCACCCACGCTGCCCCGCGGCTCCTCCAGGCCCTCGACGAGGCGGGCCTCCGGCCCGAGCAGGTTCGCTGGGTCATCGTCACCCACGTGCACCTCGATCACGCCGGCGGCGCCTCCGCCCTGATGAAGGCTCTGCCAGGCGCCACGCTCCTCGCTCACCCCCGCGCCGCCCGCCACCTCATCGACCCCTCCAAGCTGGTCGCCAGCGCCACCCAGGTCTACGGCGCCGAGACCTTCGAGCGCCTCTACGGCGCCATCGAACCCATCCCCGAGGCCCGCGTCCGCGTCATGGACGACGGGACCGCGGTCGATCTGGGCGGCGTACCCTTGCAGTTCTTCCATACACGTGGCCACGCCAACCACCACTTCGTGGTGGCGGATCCGGCGGCCTCCTCCGTGTTCACCGGCGACACCTTCGGCCTCGCCTACCCGAGGCTCCAGCGCGCGGGGCGCCTCGCCTTCCCCTCGACGAGCCCCACCGACTACGACGGCGCCGAGGCCCGGCGCAGCGTCGAGCGCGTGATCGCCCTAGGCGTCGAGCGGGCGTACCTCACCCACTTCGGCGAGGTGAACGACCTGCGCGCCGTGGGCGACCAGCTCCTGCGCTGGATCGACCTCTCCGACCAGCTGGTCGCCGGGGCCGCCGCCCTGCCCCCGGAGCAGCGGGAAGGCTGGATCCGCCGCCACCTGGGCGAGCGCATGGACGAGGAGGCCAGCCGCGTCGGGCTGACCCTGGACGCCGACGATCGCTCCCTGCTCGAGCTGGACCTGCAGCTCAACGCCCAGGGGCTCGCCTTCGTCGCCGGCAAGCGCGCCGCCGGTTGAGCCCCCTCAGGGGCCGGCCAGGCGCTCCGGCGCGTGGGCAGGCTCCCCTGGCTCCAGCAGGTCGTCCGCCCAGGGCGGGTGCATCCCGGGCTGGGCCGCGGCCGCCGGTTGCCCGTCGAAGTCGTGATCGATGGCGATGCGGGCCAGCGGCACGGCGCCGGGGGGGTAACCGAGGCGCGGGCGCAGCCCCGTGAGCCCGCGCGCCCAGGCCGCATCGAGGGGCACGTCGTGGAGCAGCACCCGGTGGATCTGCTCCACCTGGGAGGGCGCGATGCTGTTGGCCCTGCAGGCAGGGCTCTGCAGGTAATCCATCACGTTGATCCCCCGGTGGGCCCCGCCCGGCGCATCCAGCGCCACCTCACGGAAGGAGAAGGCCCGCAGCCTCGGGTCTTCCCCCTCGATGCGCTCGTCGCCGACCTGGCAGGAGTAACGGCAGGTGTCCCGCTCCAGCCGGCAATTGCTCGGGTGAGCCCCCGGTAGATCCCACCACTGGATCGGCCTCAGGGCCCCCTCTTCTTCCGCGCGCAGGGCCCCCGGTTCAAGGAAGAAGCGCGGCCCCGAGGGCGCAGGGTGCACCATGAATTCCCAGAACAACCCCAGCCCTGCGCTCCTCGTCTCCGGGGGCGCCCGGAGCGTCCCCGGCTCCAGGTTGTAGCTCCCCTGGAAGAAGCGACGCGGGCTCCCGAAGGTGTGCGGTAGCCCGAGAAAATGCCCGATTTCATGGGAAAAGTTCGTGTCGCGGTGCCGGTTGATCTGGTTGGCATCGATCAGGATGGCCCGGGCTCGCCACGGGTAGATCCCGTAGCCCCCCATGCTCACCGTCGTCACCCAGAACGGGATCGCCTCCGCCGGGCTGAAGAGCGTCGACGCCCGGATCAACCACTCCCGCGGGGGCAGGGCCGTCGCGTCCGGGAAGGCGTCGCACCCCATCCAGGGCAGCGCCTGCCGCAGCTGGAAGCGCACCCGCCCCCAGGGCAGCGCCTCGCCACGGTTCACGTCCACCAGGTCCGGCATCGCATGCTTCTCCAGGCTCCCCAGGGAGAAGGATACTCCGGATTTTCCATAGACCTGGTTGGCCTCGGAGATGCGCTCCTGGAGGCTCTGGAGGCGGAGCGGATCCGGCGCGCAGGGCAGCTCGGAGCAGCGGTCCTCGGGGGAGCACGCGAGGGTCGGGTCGCAGCGGGAGCAGGCGCCCACCATCTGGACGACGCGGACGGGGATGACGCGAGGAGAGAAGAGCGCCCCGCGGGAGGAGGCGGTGGCGGAAGGATCGGGTCGGCGACAGCCAGAGACCAGCGCCAGGGCCAGCAGGGCGCCAGGAGCGAGGGGCGGGAGGGTTCTCACGGGCTCACCAGGAAGAGGAATTCCTTGTTGTGCAGGTGGCTGACGGCGCCGACCCGGGCGCCGCTGGCGTTGTGGATCCCGATCTTGGCCCCCACGTAGCGCTTGAATTCATGCTCGAAGGTGGTGACCTGACCGCGGGCCCGGAGCAGGCCCTCCATCTCGTCCCGGGTGAGGTACCCCTCGTTGCTGAAGGAGACCAGCAGGTGACGGGCCCTGACCGCGGCCAGGGCGGCCGTCATCGCGCCGGTGAAGGTGGCCTTGGCGTTGAAGCCGCTGCGGCGCTGGCGCACGTCCACGCGCTTGCGGGCGACGCCGTAGACCTCGGGCCTGTCCCAGAGCACCAGCGACTCCCAGATGTGGTAGTTGGCGAGGTAGCTGTGCTGGTTATAGGGAGGGTCCATATAGACGAGATCGACCTCGACGGCGGCGGCGGTGGCGACGGCGTCGCCGAGGAAGGCGCGCCCCTTGCCGCGGGGTGCGCGGGGGAGGAGGGCGGGGAGGCGGAGCTCGAGGTCCTTGAAGGAGCGAGGGGCCCAGCGCTTGAGGTAAGCCATCTGGAGGCCGGTGGTGGAGTCGACGCGGTCGGCGGCTTCCATGAGGGAGACGAGGAGGACGGCCTCGAGCTCCGGGGGGAGGCACTTGCGGGCGATCTCGTCGCGGATGGCGTCGATGCGGGCGCCGTTGCGCGGCTGGAAGAAGCGGGCCTGCTCGCAGAAGGTCTCGGTGAAGTAACCGGGGCGCCCGGGGAGGGCGTTGAGCTCGACGAGGAGGCGGGAGGCGTCGTCGAGGAGCTCGTCGCGGTCGGCCTGGACGTAGCAGGTGGCCAGCGTGTGGGCGTAGGCGTTGAGGTCGTTGCTGAAGACCTGGTAGCCGGCGGCCTTGAGGGCATGCCCCACGCGGGATGTCCCCGAGAAGAGGTCGAGGACGGAGGCGACCTGGTGGCCAAGGCCCTGGATGACCTCGACGATGGCGGGGACCAGGAGGCGCTTGGAGCCGAGGTACTTGATCACCAGCGCGGGGGGAGGGTCACTCCATGAAGCTCTTGAGCTGCTTGCTGCGGGAGGGGTGGCGCAGCTTGCGGAGGGCCTTGGCCTCGATCTGGCGGATACGCTCGCGGGTGACCTCGAAATCCTGGCCGACCTCTTCGAGGGTGTGGTCGCTCTTCTCGCCGATACCGAAGCGCATCCGCAGGACCTTCTCCTCGCGAGGGGTGAGGGTCTTGAGCACCTTCCGGGTCTGCTCGGAGAGGTTCATGTTGATGACGGCGTCGCTGGGGGAGATGACGCTCTTGTCCTCGATGAAATCGCCGAGGTGCGAGTCTTCCTCCTCGCCGATGGGGGTCTCGAGGCTGATGGGCTCCTTGGCGAT
>JALOQB010000290.1 GCA_025453595.1 Polyangiaceae bacterium | reverse complement strand
GCAAGAGAAGGCCAAAGGGAGGGCGGAAATCGCCAGCCAAAGGAAGGTCTTACCAAGAAGATACGAGCGGTTTGTGTTCATGGATCCACCTCAACCCAGTTGGCTCGCAGCACGTCTTCACCGGCGGCGGCCTGGATGTAATGAGCAAGAAATCGGTACTTGCCCGAAGCCGTATGAAAGTACCCTGCAGATTCGTGATAGTCGCCTGGACTTTGCAAGAAGCTATCGTAGTTGGTATAAGGCCAAGATTGATCTGCACCATTGTTGCGAGAGAGCGTGAGGGGGGTGCAGGTGGGGTCGATGCCTCGAAGGATGCAACCTCGGTACATCACATCCCCCCACTGCATGCCGTCCCCGTTCGTTGCTTGATCGGAACTGGTGGTCTCCAGCCAGCTAAGCAGGGCGAGATCGGTCTTCTGGTTCTGGGTTTCCACGGGCAGGGCAAAGGAGGGATAAATTACACTGCCTGTGGAACTATTCGAGGTGAACGATGCAGAGGAGATCTCTTCCATGATCCCGTTGCGTTCACGAACAACAAGGATATTCAATTGCTGGCGAAAGTTACCCGAACTTCCAATCCTGGTAGGATAGACGATGCGTAGATACGATGCGCCATTGAGTTGCGTGATCGGCGAAAGAACAGGCCATGAGAGCCCTTCTTGCCACTCGCGCGTTGGTTTATTAAAGTTCGAGTCACTCCGGATGGCGCCGGAAGATTCGTCAAAGTAAAGCAATCGAACCACCCACGATGGGCTAGCCGGTTGTTGGCATGCCCAGAACACCTTGTTTCCCATCGCTACCGGACGGGATGGAAGTGTGCAGCCACTGAGGTTATTGCCAGAAACGGTTGTATCATCCACAGACAAAGGTTCCGCAGGTGATTCGCTGTTGTGAACGCGTAGCCAAGTAGCCTGGCCAGGGGTACCCAGATTGGCACGGAAAATCGGCTCTTTTTCCCCATCTGTTGGAAAGGTTCCCACGTTTATGTAGGCGTACCCTGTTACCGAGGTATGGGCCCCGCTCTGGGGTCGATCTGTACCTCCCTTTTTACAGGCACCGTCGCACTTCGCGTTTGGATCACAGCAGTCAATCATGGATCGGTAGGTCCATGCGGCACCGCAGTCGGTGGATTCCAGCAGTACCGAAACACCCCGATCAAAACTGGTGGTGGGCTGTCCCGCGTAAGAATCGTCCGCCCCCATCTGCCGGATCGCGAAAAGTCGCGCTGTTGCGGGAGGGCGCCCCCAGATCTCGTTCAAGTTGTCATTGGAGAACCCGGATGGCCACCCGAACGAGGTGTTTCTCATGGGTTGAAACAGGTCTCCTCCTGACGCTCCACACCGTTGAATAACCCCACCCGGACAAGGTGGATTCAACGTCAAGTTGGTACCATCCAGGCAACTCACCGGTGCTCTCACCGCAGGAACGGCGTTCACGGATGCGGCAGGCACTGGGTTGCGGAGCCCTGTCCCTGTCTGAAAAATGACTGCATCTGCATCGCACCCTGCCTGTCCGTCAGGTACAATCGTTGCGGTATTTTCAAACTGTGTCTCGCTTGCCTCGCACCCTGCTGGCCCCCAGGTGGTGCTCGTTCCATTCTCCACCCGTGTATGCGTGATACGGAAGGAGCGAGGATGGTTCATCCTGACCGTTGGCGTGGGTACCGTGGTGTACCAACGGCGCCAATTGGCCTGATTCCCATTGCCGGGGACCACAACCTGGGTCCCGGTTGACGACGATGTTCCCAGGAATACCGCCGCCGGTGCACCCGTCGCACCATTCAGGCTGGAGGCAACCCCTGCACCATGTTCCAAGGACGGGTTTGTTGACCATACCCCACCTCCAAACGGAACCAGCCACAGGTATTCGTAAAGTTTGGAAGGAGGGTTGTTGCTTCGCTGGTACACACGGTACATCTGGCTCCCGTTCTGCGCTCCTCCCACGATTGCTGGAGCCTCTGCCATTCCATCCGCAGGCGCACCAAGTGACGTCCAGCTCCCCAGCGTTGCCGTGGTATCGTTCCACGTTGTGACGTAGAGAGAACTTGTGGTTCGTGCTGCCACGACCACGGTGGATGTACCAGGATTTGCAGCAGCAGCCGGCGCCGTCACCAGCGAGGCGTTGCCTGGCAATTTTCCTAGATCACGCCACGCCTCCCATCCGCTATTCCATCGCCGCATCCAAAGATTTCCGTTGAGTCCTGTTGCCCAGATGTGAACCCTGGTTCCAACGGTCGATAGTGCAGGGCGATGAGCCGACAATCCGCCGGTATCAGCAAAGGGTGCCACGGTCCCGTTGTAATACGACTGGTAAATATGCTGACCATTGTTGACCGCCAGGTTGGTCACCCCATCGTCCCGTCGTACCGCTGCGATGCCAGGATACAGCGGATCCATGGATGCCCCGCTGATCGCATGGATTTCCCATGTTGACCACCCGCTGCTCTCGAAGCGCGTCGCAGATCGGAGGACGGCGCCTCCCCCCCACGCGGACTGTGCCCACAACCGGACCCCCAGCTCCCCCCCCACGACCTCACCCGTCATGCCAAAGCCCGGTAGCAGCGTGAGTGCCCCCGTCGGCACCATCTCCCATCCCGGTGTCCAGACAGGGACGTTGCGCTGTATCAAGGGCTCGGGAGGGGGAGCATCAGGGGCGCAACGCCCCAGACCCACGAGAAGCCCCACCAATGACACGATCGAGCCGAGCCGAGCCGAGCCGAGCCGAGCCGAGCCGAGCCGAGCCGAGCCTCCCATAGAGTTGCTTGAACAAGCTCATCGTTTTCATGGTCCAGGGGAGACGTTCCCTGCGTCAAGTCATTTGGGGGGTCTTTCTTCTCCCGAGGGTCTTGCGATCCCGTAGCGGAGACCTCACAGCTCGCTGAGCCCCAGCAGCACCGGCTCGGCGACGGCGGGAGCGCGCCCCTGCCGCAGGACCCCCCCGTTGACCTGGAAGAACCGGTGGCGCTCCACCAGATCGCCAGGCACCAGCGTCGTGTCGCCTGCATCCTTGATTCGTACCCGCGACAGCATCCTCCGCAGCAGGATCGCCCCGTGCACGTCGGACCAGCCCAGGCCCGCCGCGGCAAAGACGGAGCGAATTGCCCCGAGCATCCAGCGCGCCAGCACCCGCTCGCCCAGGATGCGCAGGATCGCATGGGGGCTGGGATGCCCTTCCGACAGCGCCTCGCCGGCCTGCACCCGATCCCCCTCGGCAACCCGCAGCGGTTGCCCCGCCGGGATCGGGTGCGGCAGCTCGAACCGCAGCGTCTCTCCGCGGTGCGTGCTTGTATGGATAATCCGGACACATGACCGCTTCCCACGGGGGGGATCCAGGGCGACCACGCCGTCGGTCTCGCCGAGGATAGCCTCGGGCTGAGGCGTCTGGGCCTCGAGCAGCTCGGCCAGGTAGACGAGGCCATCGGCCAGAGCGATGGTGCGCGAGAGCGGGCGAGGGACAGAGAACCCGGCATGCTCGCTGGGCCAGCGCGCCTCGAAGGAGCCCTGCGCCCCCTCCCGCAGCCGCGTCAGGTACGCCAGCCGCTCCACAAGGAAGGCCTGGACCGTGGATTCTCCGGGGGTTTTCCTGGGACCGAGCCCGGGCTGCCCCGGGGGGGCCTGGCAGCAGGCAGCGCAGAGCCCGCCGTCCGCCTCGCAGAGCAGCGGGGAGCGCAGCGGCGCGGGGTGGTAGGGAAAGTCCATACGAGCTGCGGTACCGCAGTCCTCCTGGACCAGGGACACGCCCTGGAGGGCCTGCTCGAGGCGCTGGAACAGGAGGGGGGAGGCAGCGCTCTTGAGCCTGGCGATCCGGTGGCGAGGCGAGGAAGGCATGCGGAGGGGCCCCCTGGAGCTCCTGGCGTGGGGCCGGGGAGGACGCCCATCTACCCCGGTCGTGCGAAGAGGGCCGGTCAGAACTTGACGATGACGGGCTTGGTGTCGCCGCCCTTGACGGTGACGGTCTGGGTCTTGCGGCCCTTCTCGGGGTGGACGAAGACGACGGTGTGGGTGCCCGCGGGGACGGAGACGCCAGGGCGCGGGGTCTGGCCGAGGGGGCGACCGTCGAGGATGGCGTTGGAGGGAGGGATCGAGTTGATGTTGAGGGTCGCCATGCCCGTGTCCGCGGTCTTGGGCGGCTCGGGCTTGTCGGCAGGCTTGTCGGCAGGCTTGTCGGTGGGCTTGTCGGTGGGCTTGTCGAGGGGCTTGGGCTCGGGCTTCTTCTCGCCCTTCTTGTAGAGGACGACCGCGAAGGTCTTCTCGGCCTCGCCGTCGTCGAAGGCGATGGGCATCTTGAAGTCTTCGTGGCCGATCTTCTTGGCCTCGATGGTCCAGGTCTTGCTGGTATCGATATCGATGGAGATGGGGAACTGGGGGATGGCGCGGCGCTCGGTGCCAGAGACGAGGGTGACGGCGGAGCCGGCGGTCTCGAGGTTGATGGTGGCCTTGCCCTTGAGGACCTTGAGCTTGATGGAGCCGAGGTCTTCGATCTTGTTCTCGGTGAAGGTGACCGAGCGCTCGTCCGCCTGGTAACGGTCGGAGGAGTAGAACTTGATCTTGTGGGCGCCGGGGGTGGAGTCCTTGACTTCCTGGGGGAGGGGGCCGAGGTCTTTGCCGTCGAGGGCGACCTTGATGTGGGCGGGGCCTGCGGCCTTGAAGCCGGTGCCGCTGGCCTTGGGGGCCTCGACGACGGCGGAGGTGACGGCCTCGCGGCTGGGCATCAGCTCGAGGACGACGGTGGAGTCTTCGCCGGCGCGGATGGTGACGGGGAGGTCGTTGGGGTCGAAGCCCGTGGCGGCGGCTTTGATCATGTGGGCGCCCTTGGGGATCTCGGAGACACGGCACGGGGTCTTCTCGCAGACGACCTTGCCGTTGAGCTCGACCTTGGCGGCCTCGATGGTGCGCCCGTCGGTCTTGCCCTTGACGGAGACGACGAGGTTGCCGTTCTTGGGCTGGAGGACAAAGAAGGCGCCGGCGGCGACGAGGGCGAGGCCCACGACACCGAGGACCATGCCGTTCTTGCCGCCCCCTTGCTTGCTGACGACCTGGGTGTTGTCAAAGCGAGCGGGCTGGGCCTGGGCGGTGGGCAGGGTGCCCGGGGGCGGGGTGGGGGCGCGGGTCGTGGAGGGGGGGAGAGGGCCCGGCGGAGGCAGCGGCATGGGCGCCGGGAGCGGGTTGGATGCGGCGCCACCGGACCCGGCGGCGAGGGCCGCGGCGGTGCCCAGGTTGGGCTTGGGGGCGGGCATCCCGGCGGCCGGCAGCGGCTTGCCGGAGACCCGCTCGAGGTCTTTCTGCGTCTCTTCCTTGTCGTAGATGCTGGTCTTCTCGTCCTCGTCGTCCCAGTCCATGTCGACGACGCTGTTGGCCTTGGCCGCGGGGGCCGTGGGCGGAGGCAGCGGCGCGGAGGCACCGGAGACCGCCGGGAGGGGCAGCGAAGGGGGACGGCTGGGGGGCGGGGTGACCGGAGGCAACCCGCGGGAGAGCGAGGGCGGCCCCGCCGAGGGGTTGAGCGTGGGCGGCCGCGACGGGATCGGCAGCGTCGAGGGCTTGGAGGGGGGAGGCGTCAGCGGCGGCAGCCCGGACGGCATGGCCGCCGGGGGAGCGATCCCCACCCGGTCGGGCCGTCGGGTGGGGGGGCGGGAAGCTAGGCCTTGCCCCGGGCTTCTTGGTGAGCCCCTCGAAGACGTCCAGATCCGATCCGCCCTTGTCATTCGCCATGTCTCGGCACTCCTCAGAGCCCCAGGTACGAGGGCGGAAATTCAGGCCTGATTTGCTGATCCGCCGGCACCTTTTTTGGGGAAGTCGTTGCCGTTGCAGCCTACTCGCCGTCGCGTGCCTTGGCGAGCGCCTTGCGTCGTTCCGGTGAAGATTCTCCCCCTGCCTTTTCGCCCTCGCTACACGATTGCAGCGACAGGCGATCCGCTCAGTTCTGGCTGTGCTTGAAGTAGCGGATGCGCTTGAGCTGGAGGGGGCTCCACTCGCTCATGGGGACGATGGGGGTGTCCTGGAAGATCCGCTGGCCACCGGGAGCCCGTGCCCGCAGGAGCCGAACTTCGCGCTCTCCGGTGCGCTTGCCGGCCCCCCCCGCGAGGGAGGTCGAGCCCCCCTGGAGCGGCGAGAGCGGTTTTGCCAGGCCCATCCGCTGGGAGCAACCCAGCTCTTTGAGGATCTGATCGAGCCCCTCGGCCGAGCTGGTCCCGGCCTCGACCTCGGCGTAAACCAGCATGCCATCGGCGTCGATGCCCAGGGCGGCCTCGGCCCCGGCCCCGGCCCCGAGCATCGGGACGGCCCCGGCCACCGGGGTCTTGCTGACCACGAAGGCCCCTTGCTTCCACCAGAGGGCCACGTCCCCGCGAGGCGCCGCGGCGTTCTGCAGCAGCACCACGGTCTCCCCCTCGGGGCCGTCGCCCTTGCCCTCGGCGGGTTTCACCGCGCCGGGGTCGATCTTCAACAGCCGGACCCGGAGATCCGGGTGGGCCTTGTCGGGGCGCAGCGTGGTGGTCGCCAGCGCGAAGGGGAACCCGTGCTGCGCCAGCCCCTTGGTGCGCCACTTCCCCTCCCCTGCCTCGGGCTGCGCCGCCACGGGCGCCAGGTCTGCGCCGGGCAGGATGGGGCGCAGCGACAGGTACATGTAATCGCGGGATTCACGCTGGATGTAGCGAGGGAAATTCATCAACCCCATGCCGCGCACCATGCGCCTGGCCCGGAAGCGCCAGCCGTTCATGCCGCCGACGTCGCCCTCGGCCTCCCAGTCGTGCTGGATGGGTCGCCCGAGGGGCTGCCAGCCTTCCTTGGGGGCGACGTGGTAAAATTCGAGGCCCGTGTGCCCCGGGTTCATGTCGAGGTGCACCCCCACCTGGCAGCGCGCCTGGATCATCGCCAGCCCCAGCACGTCCGCGTCGATGTCGTTGCCGTAGAAGTAGCCGACAAAGCCTTCCTTGGTGAGGCAGAGGCCGCTGCGGGTGGTGTGCACCCGGTCGGGCCAGCCCGGCGGCGTGCCGCCCCACCAGGTGCGGCCGTAGGGGTTGTATTTCCCGTCCAGCACCAGCGGGGTCAGGTTCTGCCGGAAGCCCACGATGTTCGCCGGGATGTCGACAGAGTTGGGCCAGACCCCCAGGCCCGTGCTGCCGTCGCGCAGCTCGGCGATGGTGGCGGCGTAGGGCTTGGGGGGCAGGTACAGGGTGCTGTCCGCCATCACGCCGAACTCGCCGTGCAGGGCCTGGAACCCGCCGTTGAAGGCGGCCACCACCCGCCGCATGGTCTCGGGGTTGCGGGGGATCGTCCCGGGGCCCGCGCTGCCCGTGGCGTTCACCGGCTCCACCGCGCCGCCGACCGGATGGAGCGACACCTGCCGTGGGTCCCAGATGGTGATGTAGATGCGGGTGTAGGAGCGTTCCTTGTCGGTGCGGAGGAAGGTGGTGGCAAAGGCCGGCGGTTCGCCAGGCTGGAGGCGCACGTAAGGGTCCTTGTCGAGGAGGATCCACTCGCCTTCCCCCGGGATCTGGCGGCCATTCTTCAGGTACACCTCGAGCCTGGGAGGCGGCCAGCCGGTCTCCGGATCGGTGAAGGTCGCGGCAGAGCTGGACTGGGCGATGTCGCCCAGGTCTTTCTTGATGTCCTGGTCCGTCGTGTCCGAGGTCACCTTGCTCTTGGCCTGCGTCGCCACGTCAAGCACGCCGAAGGCCACCGCCTTCACCCGCTGCATGTTGTCGTCGCCGAACCAGGGCAGGTTGCGCACCCGATCCACGGCCCAGGTGACCAGGTTGCCGACCTGCCCCTTCTCGTAAGGCTCGGGCTTGAGCCACTCCCCCTCCGCGTCCGCCGCCCCCGGGGCCAGCACCAGTGGCACCCGCGCCTCCTTGCCCCCGCCCTGCACCACCAGCGCCCCCCCGTCAAAGCGCAGGGTCACCCCCGGCATCGGCGGCACCAGCCGGAACCCTCGCCGACCCAGCCCCACCCACTGCCCTGTCTCCTGCAGGTTGGTCACCGCGTTCTGGGCCCGCGCGGTCCTCGTCCACGAGGGTCCCTCGGGCCTCGGCTCCCCGCCGAGATCGATGAGCTGCACCCCCAGCACCAGCCCGTCCGCCAGCAGCGCCGTGGCCGCGTGACCCCCCTGGATCGCCGGGTTCGACTCCTCCACCGACGACGACTTGGTGAGCCGCCGCGGCTCCTCCAGATCCAGCAACACCCCCTCCGGCGACAGCCTGGTCTGCACCAGGTACAAAACCCCCGGCTCGTCCTTCTCGGCCGCCTTCACGATCGCCTTCGCTGACCGCGACAGCAGCGGCCACCGGCGCCCCTCCGGGAGCCAGGTCACACCGGACACCTTGTAGCCCCGCGCCGTCAACACCCCCGCCAGCGCCTCCGAACGATGGGCCGCCTTGGGGTCAACCGGAACCCCCCTGTCGCGCAGGAGAAACCCCGCCAGGATCGCGAAGGGGACAGGAACCAAGGCCCGTGGGGAGAGCTTTGCCATGATCAACCAGACCGAGCGCCGGCGTTACCATCATCGGAGCCGCCTGGCCAGGGACGGGCGAGGTCTGCCACCTGTGTTGTCAGGTGTGCCAACGAAGTTGTTCCGGGCGCGACCCTCCCCCCTCGTTTCCCCGGGCAACACGGCGGCACACCCCGTGCTATTTCCCTCGCATGGCCCGGATGTCGAGGCGTCGCTGGATGGGGATGGCTGGGGTTCTCTTTACCCTGGCCGGCTGCGCGAGCCCGACGCTGCCGCTCCCCCCTCCGGAGCGCCCGGAGATCAGCACGTTCCACGACGACGGCACCATCACCCTCAAGGGGAGCGCGCTGCCGGAGGCGCTGGTCTACGGATTCAACCAGAACCTGGAGGAGGGCCTCATCGTGAAGGCGTCCCCCGGGGGAGGTTACGAGATGAGGATCCGCGCGGAGGTGGGGCACGACATCTCGCTCTGGCAAGAGCTGAGCACGGAGCGGAGCCCCTCGTTGCTGATCCGCGTGCGAAAGCCCTGAGCGCTACCCGGGGGGCCCAGGCGATAGGCGGGGCGGGCGAGGTTCTGGCCCGCAGCCGGGAGCGGACGGAGTGTTAAGGGGAACTGCACAGGGGGCGGGAATTCGCAGATGAAGAGCTGGGCGAGGGAGCAGTTCTTGTCGTTCCAGCGACCATCGAACCAGCGCTGCTCGCCGCAATCTTCGCTGGCGTTGACCCCACCCTCGCCGGAGTTCCAGAAGGTGAAGGAGACGGGGTCACCGGAGGCCCAGACAAAGACCCCCTCGGTGGTCTTGTCGTTGATGCCGATCCAGCGAGGGCTGGTCGAGCCAAAGAGGGGCATGAGGGTGTTGTAGAGGAAGTCGTTTTCCGCCTTGGACGAGACGGTCGCCAGGTAGCCACCGGCGGCGAGGCAGAAGGACTGGGCGGCGTCCCAGCTCAGGGAGTCTTCTTCTCCGAGGGGGAGGCTCCAGGAGTCGAGGTAACAGTTGGACCCGAATTTCTCTTCGCCATCGAAGCAGACCACCTTGCAGTTGGCATCGCAGCCGTCGCCGCTGGTGTTGTTGCCGTCGTCGCATTCCTCGCCGGGCAGGTTGAGCTTCCCGTCGCCGCAGTAGGGCGGGATGGAGCAGCCCGACGAGTCGATGAGGCAGGCGTTGGTGCAGCTCAGGGTACCGACGGCCTGGTTGTTGCCGAGGACCGAGGCGCAGGTCTTCCCGCCGAAGGCGCTGCCGTCGCACTGCTCGCCCTTGGCGGCGTCGATGGTGCCGTTCCCGCAAGAAGACGGGATGGAGCAGGCCGCGGTGTCGAAGGTGCAGTCGTCCTTGCAGGCGAGGGAGCCGGTGCTGCCGGCGCCGACGACGGAGGCGCAGGTGGCGCCCGCGAGGTCGCTGCCGTCGCAGGCCTCGCTTGCGTTCCTGGTCTTGTCGCCGCAGAAGGGCACCTTGACGCACTGGGCGGTGCTGATGGTGCAGTTGGGGGAGCAGACCAGGGGGCCCTCGAACCCCTTGCCAAGCTGCGTCTCGCAGGTCGCGCCGCCGAGGTCGTTGCCGTCACAGGCCTCGGCGTTGTTCTGGATCCCGTCGCCGCAGAAGGGAGGGACGGTACAGCCGGAGGTGTCGAAGGTGCAGTCGCTCTTGCACTTCAAGTCGCCGGTGGCGCTCTGGTTGCCCAGGGCCGACTTGCAGCCTGCGCCCACCAGATCGGCCTGATCGCACTGCTCGCTCGGCTGGTTCACCTTGCCGTCGCCGCAGGTGGGGTTGTCGACGCAGCCCGCGGTGTCAAAGGTGCAGTCAGCCTTGCACTTCAGGAGACCACCCTTGTTGGGATCGCCGGTGACGGTGGCGCAGTCGGGCTTGTTCCCCAGATCATCGCCGTCGCAGGCCTCGGCATCGTCTTTCTTGCCGTCACCGCAGAAGGGGCCCACCTGGCAGCCCGATGCGTCGATCTTGCAGGCAGAGGTGCAGGACAGGGTGCCGCTCGCCGCCTGATTGTTCAGGATATCCTTGCAGGTTTTCCCGGCAAAATCGCTGTCGTCGCACTCTTCTCCGGCGACGTTGATGGCCCCATCCCCGCAGACCGGGTTCTTGGCGCAGCCGGAGAAATCGAACTGGCAGTTCGACTTGCACCCCAGCGTCCCCTTGTAGCCCTCGCCCAGCGTGCTCTCGCAGCTCTGGCCCCCCAGCTCGGCGCCGTCGCACTGCTCGTTCTCGCCCTTGGCCCCGTCGCCGCAGCCGACCACCGCGCCGCCGGCCCCGCCGTTGCCAGCGCCTCCGGAGCCAGCGGTGCCGCCGCTGCCGCCGGGCCCGCCGCCCTGTCCGGAAGCTCCGGACCCGGCCTCGCCGCCCTCGCCGCCCTCGCCGCCCTCGCCGCCCTCGCCGGCGGAGCCTGCCTCCCCGCTGGGGGTAAGGTCTTCACCGTCGGTGGGGCCGCTGGTGGCGCAGCCGAGGCCGAGGGAGAGACCGAGGCAAGCCACCCAGAGGGGGGAGATAAAGGAAGATGGTTTCATGAGGGAACATCCTAGCAGTACGGGCAAAAAGGGGATCCGTAAGCGTCACCCGCGGGAGCGTCCGCCGGGGGCAGGGGCGCCCTTGGGGGCGGTCTTCGGGGGGGTCTTGGGAGGCACCGGGATCCGGTAGACGTGGCCGATTTTCAGGGAATTCCCCCGGATGTTGTTGGCCTGGATGATGGCCTCGGGGGTGGTGTTGTAGTGCTTGGCGAGGTTGACCAGGATGTCGCCGTTGCGAGCGCGGTGCATGACGTAGCCCGGGGCAGCGGGCTCTTTCGGGTTGTGGCCGCCGTGACCGTGGCCGCGCCCGTTCACCGGGGTGCGAGCGGCGGTGGCGGGGCGCTTGAAGAAGGCCTGCGCGCGGCGGCCCAGCTCCTGGGCGTGGGGGCTGTGGAAGCGCACATGGATGTGCGTATCGTGGCCGCGGGCGTGGCGGATCACGGGCGTGGGGCTCTTGCCGCGGACCTGGAACACGCGGTCGAGGAAGGCCTCGTCCTCGCCGCTCTTGGCCGCGTGGCGCGCAAGCAGGTGCTGGACCGAGGTGTTGATGAAGATCATCTCGACATCGGTCTCGTTGATGAGGGCCTTGAGGAGGGCCCAGGTGCGGGGCAGGTCGAGGTTGCGGGCCGAGACGCGCTCGAACCAGCGGGCGTCGGTGGTGTAGTAGAAGCCGAGATCGACGTCGCGCCCCGCCTGGTGGCTCTTGTGAGGGGAGAGGTAGCCGCCGTGCCTGGCGCTGATGTGGCCGATGAAGAGCCGCGGAGAATGGGGGAACTGGCGGTTCACGGCCTGGATCGAGCGGGTCAGGAAATCGATGGTCTCCTGGGTGCCCCAGACGTTGGGGCCGCCGATGATCTGCCAGCCCTCGCCGGGGGGCATCTGGACCCCGTTGACCAGGTAGCCCACGTTGGGGGTCCCGATGGAGAGGGAGCCGAGAGATTCGGGGTCTTTTCTCGCTTTCTGGGCGATCTGCTCGTCGGTCAGGTCGATCTTGGCGGTGGTGCGGGCGGCCACGCCGTTCTGCTCGTCGTGGTCGTCGACGTCCCCCTCGCCCTCCGGGTCTTCTGGAGCGTCGGCGTGGGCCCCCTCGTCGTGCGGCTCGGGCGGAGGTTCCGCCGGAGGTTCGGCCGGAGGGGCTGGGGGAGCGTTCTCGCCGACGCCCGGGGGCGCCTCGGGGGGCGGGGCCTCGCCGGAGGGGGCGGGGGCCGGGGAAAACGAAGGCTGGCGGGAGGGAGGTACACACCCCTGCAACGCGAGCAACCAAAGGAGGGGCACCCACCTGCGCATCAGGACCGCAGTATAGCCCGTCGCGCCCGCGCGCAAGCACCCGTTCGCGCCCGCAGGGTCGTGCTATCGGGCGCACACCGTGCGCTGGCTCCTCCTCGCGCTCTTCGCGCTCACGTACATCGCCATCAGCGCCCGCCGGCTCCGGTGGTTGCCGGTGGGACGCCCGTCCGTCGCGCTGATTGGCGCCTGCGCCATGGTGAGCCTGGGGGCGCTGGCGGGCCCCCGGGGGCTCACCCCGGAGGACGCGCTGCTGGCGGTGGATCCGGGCACCATGGCGCTGCTCACCGGCATGATGATGCTGGCCGCAGCGCTGGAGCTCGGCGGCTTCTTCGAGAGGGCGACCCGGTGGGTGCTGGCGCGCGCGCACCGGCCAGTGCCGCTGCTCTACGCGGTGACCCTCGGGGCCGGGGTGCTCTCGGCGCTGCTGGTCAACGACGCGGTATGTCTGCTGGCGACGCCCCTCGTGATGCTGCTGTGCCAGCGGACCGGCGCGCCCCGGGTCCCCTTCGTGCTCGCGGTCGCCATGGGGTCCAACGCCGGCAGCGCCATGACCCTCGCGGGGAACCCGCAGAACATGCTGGTGGCACGGCTCTCGGGACTCTCCTACGCGCGGTACGCGCTGCTGGCGGCGCCCGCCGGGATGGCGGCGCTGCTGGTCACGGCGGCCTCGCTGCACTGGATGTTTCGCCGCCAGCTGGCCGCCGAGACGACGGTGGAGTCGCCCCCGCCAGCGCCCCCGCCCTCGGCCCTGCTCGTGGTCAGCCTGGTGGCCCTGCTCGGCTTCACGGTGGCGGCCCTTCTTGGCGCGCACCTGCCCTTCGGCGCCGTGACCGCGGCGTCCGTCGCGCTGCTGGCCGCGGGCCGGAGGGCCCACGAGCTGCTCGACCGGGTGGACTGGACCGTGCTGGTCTTCTTCGCGGGCCTGTTCATCCTGGTGGCGGCGCTGCGCAGGACCGGCCTGCCAGACGAGGCCCTGGCGGCCCTGACGCGGGTGCTGCCTCCGCAAGGAGCCCAGGGAAAGGCGCTGCTGATCGGGGTGCTGATGGTCGGCTCCCAGATCGTCAGCAACGTGCCGCTGATCCTGCTGCTCGAGCCCTGGATCCGGGGCTTCCCGGACGCGGGGCAGGCCTGGGTCCTCACGGCGCTGGTCAGCACCCTGGCGGGCAACCTGACGCTGCTGGGCTCGGTGGCCAACATCATCGTGATCGAGCGCGCAGGCGCCCAGGACGAGGTCGGGTTCCGGAGCTACACCCGGGTCGGCCTCCCCGTGACCCTGCTGTCCACCGCCGCGGCCTTGCTGCTGCTATGGCTGCTGGGCTGATGGCCCCCGCCGGCCCGTGCTACGCACCGTCCATGTCCGCCCTCCTCCAGGAGCTCCAGCGCTACACCCCCGCCGACGAGCACGAGGCCCGCTCCCTCGCCCGCATCGTGACCCACGTCGCCGCCGGCGGTGACCTCTACGATCGCCGCCGCTGGGACGGCCACCTCACCGGCTCGGCGTTCATCCTCGACGCCGGCCACGAGCGCCTGCTGCTGCTCTACCACCGCAAGCTCCAGCGCTGGCTCCAGCCCGGAGGCCACGGCGAGCCCGGCGAGACCGACCCCCTCGAGGTCTCCCGCCGGGAAGCCCTCGAAGAGAGCGGCATCCAGGGCCTGACCCTGCACCCGGAGCACCCGGCGCTCTTCGACGTCGACGTGCACCTGATCCCGGCCCGCGGCGACGAGCAGGCCCACGAGCACCTGGACCTGCGCTACCTCTTCGTCGCCCCCGCGGACGCCCGGCTCGCCCCCGCCGAGGGCGAGTCGCGCCAGCTCGCCTGGGTCCCCCTGGCGGAGGTGGCCTCGGTCAGCGACGAATCCGTCGCCCGCGCCGCACGCAAGCTCCTCGCCCGGCGCTAGCGCGGGGAAGCGGGAGACCGCGGTTCAACCGGCCACCGCCTCGCGTCTCGTACCACCCACGGGTCAAGACGCCCGCCTTGACCCGCAGCCGCCCCTCTCCTGCAGCCGCAGCCGACCCTCCCCTGCAGCCGCAGCCGCAGCCGCAGCCGCAGCCGCAGCCGCAGCCCCAGCCGCAGCCGCAGCCGCAGCCCCAGCCGCAGCCGCAGCCGTGATCGGTATCGATTTTTCTGCAGAGAGATGCGTCGAGAGGGAATGGTATATGGTGATCTTCTATAGATTATTTCTATCTATAGAGGATCAGATCCGTTGAACCATCCTGTTGACCTCAAACGAACAAGAAGAATCGGCTGCGGCTGCGGCTGCGGCTGGGGCTGGGGCTGCGGCTGGGGCTGCGGCTGCGGCTGCGGCTGCGGCTGGGGCTGCGGCTGCGGCTGCGGCTGCGGCTGCGGCTGCGGCTGCGGCTGCGGCTGCGGCTGCGGCTGCGGC
>JALOQB010000289.1 GCA_025453595.1 Polyangiaceae bacterium | reverse complement strand
CGATCGAGGGCCGGGGGTGCCTCCGTCGCTGCGCGGACGGCTTTTTTCTCCCTTTGCGCGCAGCCCCAGCCCGGACGACCCTCCGGGGCTGGGGCTGGGGCTGTCGCTGGCCCGCGCCCTGGTGGAGGCCCACGGAGGGCGCCTGGTGCACGAGCCAACGGACGGCGGCGGGGCCACCTTCCGGGCCTGGTTCCCGGGGGAACCGGGGGCGCCAAGGGGGTAGCGCCGCTGCGTGGGTTGCGGTAGGGAGCAGCCCACCATGGGTACCCCACAAGATCCTCCCGCTCGCGCCAAGCAGAAAGCCCGTCGTCGCCGCAAGGAAGCCCGTCTTCGCGAGAAGAAGGCCGCCCAGGCCGCCGCGACGGCCCAGAAGTTACCCCCCTGCCCTCTCCGGTGATCCTGCGCCCCTTCGCGCGGGCCCGGAGGGGCTGGTGGCCCGCTCACTCCGGCAGATCGTCCCCGTCCGTGTAGCTCGCATCGAGCTGGTCCAGGGCCCGGGGGTCGGAGGGCAGGCGGGCTGCCCCCCAGCGCTTCCCTGGAGGCGTCGCGTCCACCCAGTGGTAGCTGCGCTCCCGCACGTCCAGGTGGACCCAGCGGGTCCGGGGGTGCGTGTAGAGGCCCACCCCGACCCGGGGCTGCTGGCGCAGGTACGCCGCCACCTCCCGCGGGTCGACCCCGGTCAGGCGAAAATCCAGGGCGCGCCCCTTGCCGTGGTGGCCCTCGGCCCAGCGCCCCGGGCGCCGGTAGCCGGAGACCAGCTCGACCTCCGTGGCCTTGAAGTGGTAGGCCGCGCGAAACAGCAGGCGCAGCAGCCGTCGGTCCACCGCCTTCACCTCCCTGGGTTTGCCCGGGCGCCGCGCGTCCGCCAGCAGCCCGTCGAGGGCCGCCGCGGCCTCCTCGTCGAGGGCGCCGTCGCCCCGGTAGAGGCGGAGCGTGGCCTCCTCCATGGTATTGATGTTCCATAGACGGAGGGGCGGGAGTGCGCCGAGGGGGGAGGGAGCGGGGAGGCGGAGGGGGAGCGGGTGAGGCGGGGGGTCGAGCTCCGGGAGGGGGCCCCGGGTATCATCCGGAGCCTCCATACATCGCACCGGATGAGGGGAGGGGCGAGGGGCGACGAGGCCGAGGAGGAGGGAGGAGAGGAGGGAGGCGAGGAGGAGACGCCAGGGGGGGTTCAGAGGGGGACGCACAGGGACTGGGGGCCGCAGGTCTGGCCGGCGGAGCAGTCGGCAGGGCTGGAGCAGGGCTTGCGTTCGACCCTGGTGACCCACTGGGCGATGTGGTTTCCGCTCTTGAGGTCCTGGAAGGGGAGCCAGAAGGCGGGGAAGCTGGGGTCGAGGCCCTTGGCGGCGCGAGCGGGGTCGAAGGCGATCATCCAGAGCTGGGTGGTCTTGAGGGGCGGGAGACGGAGGCCATAGGAGCGCCAGCTGGAGAAGGTGAGCCAGTGGACGGTGCCGCCCTCGTAGGAGGAGGTCTGGACGGCCCATTTGGGCCAGGAGTCGCCGGGCTGGGTGGCGCTATCGAGGCGGAGGGGGGAGCCGCCCTGGGCGGGGACAGCCCAGATTTCTCCATCGGGAGGGCCTGCATCGCCGTTGCTGGCGTTGGCGAAGGAGTTCTTGTTGGTGGGGGAGCGATTGAAGGCGACCCAGGCGCCATCGGGGGAGAAGCTGGGGTAATAGTTGTTGGCGCCGGAGAAGGGGACGAGGACCGAGGGGGGTCCGAAGCCGGCGCCGCCGAAGGGGCGCACCTCGAGGGAGGCAGAGTCAACGCCGGGGACGGCGCCGAAGGCTGCCTGTTGAGGGCGAGCGTAGACGAGGGAGCCGCCATCGGGGGACCAGTCGGGCATGGTGCCGGAGGGGACGACGGCGTCCTTGATCAGGGCGCCGGAGGAGGCGTTGATCCAGGAGATCTTGGTGCCATCGGAGACCAGCATCTCGGAGGCGTCGGGGTTGAAGGCGAAGAAATTGGAGCCGTAGGCGGGGGGGTTGTAGACGAGGCTCTTGGAGCCGACGCTGAAGACGCGGTACGGAGAGGGGGCAGGGATGTCGACGCCGACGGCGATGCGCTTGCCGTTGCGGGAGATGGTGTGGCAGCCGACGCAGGTGAAGCCCTGTGCCTCGAAGGCGTTCATGTAGACCTCGGCGGCCTTGGCGGGGTAGCCGAAGTCGTAGCGCATGATGAGCCCCTGGGCGTTCCAGTAGTAGATGCCTCCCTGGAGGTCATCGGAAGCGAACTGCACGGTGCGAGGGGCAGAGGTGCCGATCTTGCCAGCGCCGTCGACGCCGCGGACGGTGTAGGAGACCGGCGCGTTGCCGCGGGCGCCGCTGGTCATCTGCTTCCAGAACGAGGCGTCGGGGCTGAAGACGCAGCCTCCGTTGAGGGGCTGGCAGGTGGTGTACACCGTGTAGCTGACGGTGCTGGAGCTGAAGCGGATCTCGAAGAGCTGCTGGCCGGCGGCAGGCTGGAAGTGCAGCTCGAGGGAGTTCATGTTGGGCGGCACCAGGATGCCGCTGGGAGGGTAGAGGACCTGCAGCGCGGCGGCGGGGTCCGGGGGGCCGGTGAATTTGCCTGGAGCCTCGGCGGTGGCGCCGGGGCCGAGGACCACCTGGCCCTGCTCGATGGTCACCGAGGTGCTGGAGGAGAGCCCCTTGGCGCTGCACTTGACCGAGGCCTTGCCGAGCTTCCCGGGGGGGGCGTTGAGGGTCAGCCCCGAGAAGGAACCGAAGTCCGCGGGCTCCACCGTGCAGGAGGCCTCACCGGAGACATCCACCGTGGGTTGACCTGTCTCCTTGAGGAAGACCTTGTACTTGGCCGCCAGGGCGACCCCTGCGGGGGGGCTGAAGATGGCATCGACAGGGGAGATCTCGAGGAGCTGCAGCGGCGCCTGGCCACCAGCCCCCGCGCTGCCGCCGAAGGGATCCCCCCCCTGCCCTGCCCCCGCGCCACCCTCGCCCGCGCCGGCGCTCCCGGCCAGAGCGCCGCCGCTGCCGCTGGGCTCGCTCCCGGCGCTCCCGCTGACCTCGGAGCCCCCGACCCCTGCGGCCTCGGTGCCGCCGGAACCACCGGCGTCAGCCCCTGCGGCATCGGTGCCGCCAGCACCGGAGCCGGCGGCCTCGGCGCCTGCGGATCCGCCTGGCAGAGCGCCGGTGCCTCCGGCGCTGGAGCAGGCGGAGGCGGCGCCAGCGGCGATGGCGATCAGCAGGGCGACGGAGAGCCAGGGGGAGCGCATGATGCGCCCAGTCTATCGCAGGCCGGGGGGGGGCTCCGGGGATGGAAAACGCTCAGTCGTTGAGGGCCGCGAGGAGGATCTCGGTGAGGGGGCGATCTTCCATCTGCTCGAAGGTGATGGTGTCGCAGATATCGAAGCGAGCGTGGCGCTTGCCGGAGCCGAAGATGCGCTGAAAGAAGCCGGTGGCAGGGGGGCCTTCGAGGTCATCGTCGAGGCGCTTGAGGAAGGCGGTGGCCTCGCGATCCTTGCCGATCTGGATGAAGGAGACGCCCAGCTCGTCGTCGCGCTCCATGCGGTGCGTGGCCTCGATGATGACCTGGGCGACGGCCTCCTCGTCGGAGGGGGCGCCGTCGGTGATGACCAGGATGAGCTCGCCGGCGGGCTTGGCGGAGCGGGAAGCCTTGCGCTGGAAGTAGCTGTTGAAGGCGTCCTGGAGGACGGCGGCGAGGTTGGTGTAGCCCTCCGGTTTGTAGGAGGCGAAGAGCTGGGCCACGCGGTCCGACGTGACGCCATCGAAGCGAACGAAGTCGGTGGAGAAGAGGTAGACGGTGAGGCCGTCGGGGTCGAACTGCTCGCAGCGGCGGGCGAGAGCGAGGGTGGACTCCTGGACGGCTTGCCAGCGGGATTGAGCGCCGACATCGCGCTCGTTCATGCTGCCGCTCTTGTCGAGGATGAGGGTGTAATCGCGCTGCTCGAGCATGGGAGACAAGGTGCCTTATTCGGCGGGCGAGCGCATCAACTCTGGAGCGAGGTGGTGGGCTGGCGGAGGGGTCGAGGCGTCGGGGAAGGAGAAGACACCGTCGCGCCAGCGGGCCATGCCGCCGGAGAGCTGATCGCCGCGGCGCTGGAGCCAGAGGACGGGGCGCGCCGGTTCGAGGGGGCGGGTGCAGGCGAGGTCGTGGAAGGCGGCGGACCAGGAGCCCGAGTTGCCGTAAAAGACGCCGTCTTCCCAGCGAGCGGCGCTCTGGTGGGTGTGACCGAAGATGACGGCGGAGGCCTGGTGGATGCGGGCGACCTCGTGGACGGTGCGCTGGACGGAGGTCCAGGTCTCGTCGAGGGTGGGCTTGGGGGTGAGCAGCTCGTAGCAGGCGAAGAGGAGAGGGCCGAGGGCGAGGCCCGCGAGGGGGTGTCCGCCGGGGGCGATCCAGAAGCCGAGGAGGGAGAGGAGCAGGGCGAGCGGGACGAGGGCGAGACGATCCAGCCAGAGCTCGCGCAGGACCCGGCCCAGGCGCTCCTCGGCGGGGGAGATGAAGAGGGCGGCGTGGGCCCGCAGGCGCCCCTCGTCGATGCCGGTCTCGGCGGCGGCAGAGCGCAGATCGGCCTCGAAGCGGCCGGGGTCGTGGCGGTGGCGGGCGCGGATCAGCTCGCGCATGGTCCGGATCGAGCCGGCGATCCAGGAGACGACAAGGGAGTGGGGGGAGAACAGGTAGCACCGGATCCAGTGGAGCAGGTACCCGGGGGCCGACAGCATGAACGAGGTGTCGACGTGGGGGTTGAAGAACCCCATGCGGGAGGTGAGGAGGCGCGCCGTCAGCGAGCCGACGGTGGGCTGGATTTCCCCCGGGAGGTTGCCGAAGGGGGCCACCGGGTAGCGGTAGCTGCAGTAGCTGTCGTACTGGTGCCCGTGCTCGACCACGATGCCGTCGTCGGTGCGATGAAACCAGGAGCGCAGCAGGATGCGCTCCGGAGGGACGACGGCGCCGGCGCGGGCCGCCGCGGCCAGGAGGCGCCCGGTGAACAGGGCCCGGAGCTCGGGCAGGTTGAGCTGGATGTCGTGGTTCCCGGAGATGAACACCAGGGTGTGGCCGTCCGCTAGGATCTCGCCGAGGGCCTGGAGGAACTCGGGGTGATCGTCGAGGATGGCCTCGAGCATCGGTGCGCTGTGGGCCGCGTCCCGCGGGAGGTTGTGGAAGACGCTCTCGCCGTCGATCACCCGGGGGGCGTCGAGATCGAAGATATCGCCGTTGAGGATCAGCGTGAGCTGGTCGCCGCGGACGCGGCGGCGCAGCTCGGTGAGCATGGCCACCAGCTCGTCGTCAGGGCAGTAAGGTCGCTGGCGGTAGCGCATCCAGAGGCCATCTTCTCGCTCGATCTCGCAGAGATGGATATCGGAGAGGACGACCGTGTGGACCATGCCTCATTGTCCTCGGGCCGGATGTCATCGCCGTCACAGTTCCATCACGGCCCGGACGCCAAGGTTCAGGAGCGGGCGGGGGGCGGGCGCTTGAGGAGGCGGGCGTAGTGCAGGCGCTCCCAGGCGCGAGGGTCCGGGGCGCGAGCCAGGGAGAGGGCGCCACGGGCCTGGTCGACGGAGGCGAGGCCGCGCCCTTCCATGCGGGCCCGGAGCGAGGCCAGGATCTCGGCGACCGCCCCGGGCCCTCGCCGGAGCAGGGCGGAGACGCACTGGACCACGCGCGCCCCGACCAGGAGCGCCTTGAAGGCGTCGTCGCCGGTGTGGACCCCCCCGGAGCAGGCCAGATCAAGGGACAGGCGGCCATGGAGCGCCCCGAGGGCGTGGAGCCGCAGGGGCAGCTCGTCGCTGGTGGAGAGGCGGAGCTCGCGGGTGAGCTCGAAGGTGTCGAGGTCGATGTCCGGCTGGTACCAGCGGTTGAACAGCACCAGACCCCGGGCACCGGCCCCCTCGAAGCGGCGCGCCAGGGGCGTCAGGGCGGCGAAGCCCGGGGCCAGCTTCACCGCGACCGGGATCCGCACGGCTCCGGCCACGCTCTCGGCAACCTCGACCAGCCGGTCCTCGACCACGCCAGATGGTTCTTCGGGGCCGCTGGATGGCTCGTACAGGTTCAGCTCGATGGCCTCGGCGCCTGCGTCCTCGATCGACTGCGCCAGCCGCACCCAGCCCCCCGGCGAGGTGCCGTTGAGCGAGGCGATCACCGGCACCGGCAGCGCGCGCCGTAGCCGCTGGATCCGGGCCAGGTACGGGGCTACCCCCTGGCGAAACACCGCGTCCGAGTCCGGGTTTTCCCCCAGCTCGTGGCGGATCTCCTCCTCGAAGAGCGAGCGCATCACCACCGCCCCGGCCCCCGCGTCGACGCAGCGGCACAGCGGGTCCAGATCGTCGGTCAGCGAGCTGGCCCCGACCACCAGCGGGGAGCGGAGCCGCAGACCCATCCATGTCGTTCCCAGATCCACCCTGGCACCTCTGCCCATGGATCTACCGCGAGGGGGCCAGGAATCACAGCCCAACCCTGCGGCGGGACGCCGATCCTTCCCGTGGGGACAGCCCTGTGCCATCCAGGGTTCATGGGACAACGAGTGGGGTTGATCGAGGCGCTGGGGTTGAGGCCCCTGGCGGTGACGTTGCGGCAAGCGAGGGTGGCGCTGGGGGGCGACGCGCACACGCCGAAGACACGCTTTGACCTGAGCAGCCTGCGCCAGCTGCAGCCGCGCTACTCGGTGCCGCTCTGGCTGGGTCAAGCGCCGCGAGGGCGCCGGGTACCGCTGACCAACCTGTTCAACCACCGGCAACCGCCGCCGGAGCTGGGCTGGTCCGTGCGGGTGACGGATGTAGAGGACTTCCGGGGGGGGAAGAACACCTACGACAGCCACAACGGGACAGACTTCGCGGTCCCGCCGGGGACGACGGTGGTGGCCGCGGCGCCGGGGGTGGTGCTGCGGGTGTCGAGCGAGTTCCACCGGGGGGGCCTCAAGGTGTTCATGGACCACGGGCGAGGGCTGGCGACCAGCTACAATCACCTGACGCGGTCGCTGGTGAAGCCAGGCCAGCGGGTGGGCCGCGGGGAGCCCATCGCGGTCTCGGGGTACAGCGGGATCGACGCGCTGGTGGGCTTCCCGTGGACGCCGCCCCACGTGCACTTCAACGTCTGGTTGAACGGCTCCTACGTGGACCCCTTCGGGCGCCCCGGGGAGGCGCCGCTGTGGCGCGCGGGCAACGCGCCCACACCGGCGAGCGCGGCGGAGCGCGAGGAGCGAGGCTTCGAGCCGACCCCCTGGAGCGGCGAGGTGCTGGAGCGGATCGCGCGGGGGTGCCGCCACCCGGAGGCGCGGGCCGAGCTCCTGGGGGCCCCGACGGAGCTGGAGCGGGCCGGGGCGTCGCTGATGATGCTCAACTATTTCCCGACCCGCTTTGACCCCGGGCTGCGCGGCTCCAGCCTTTACGAGGAGACCTTCCCCCGGGAAGCGCGCCTGGACCTCCCCTTCCTGGCCGACGACTACGACGGGGTCTTCTTCCCGGAGCGATGAGCGCCGGGGTTAAGAGATTCGAGAAGAATCCCCAGAACGCGGCGGAGGCGAGGCCATCTTGCCGGTCATGGCCCTTGCCCTGGGTCTGGCACCACACGACAGGGAGCCCCTCCGCGCACCCATCGTAACGAACGCAGGGCGATGGATCCTGCGGTGTGGAGGTCGCCCCGCACTTGTTCTGCGAGAGGTACAGATCGCGGGCCTTCACCCCCTCGGAGATCTTGACGGTGGAGTCGTCCTGATCGTGAATCAGCAGCGCCGCCACCGGGTCGCCGCACTTGGAACCAGAGGGGCCCCCCGCGATGCTGGCGACCCCTCGCAGCTGCCCACCCCGCTCGCAGGCGAGGCGCTGCGTCATGAAGGCCCCGCTGGAGTAACCGCTGACAAAGCGGCGCGTGGTGTCAGCGCAATGGCTCCCCTCGACCTCGGAGACCATCGCATCAAAGAACAGAACATCGGGCCCACCGGAGGAGGTATCCCAGCAGTTCCCCTCCGCACGCCCTCGCACAAGAATGGCCTCCCCCGCCGCCACGCCCTGCAGCGGGACGTTGTTGTTCTCCTTGCTGGCGCTGCTGCTGCATCCGTGAAACTGGTAAACAATCCGGTAGGGTTTCTGCGGGTCGTAGCCGTCCGGCAGGTAGACAAAGTAGTCGCGTGTCTTCTCGCCCACCGTGACCGTCCGGGCCAGCCACTTGCCGGTCTCGCCGGTCAGCGGCTTGTTGCAGCCGGCGCTGGGCGCGCCGTTGCCTCCCCCCGCGCCCCCGGCCCCGGCCTGCGCCCCCCCGGCGCCCCCGCCCCCCCCGGCGCCTCCGCCCTGCCCCCCTCCCTGTCCGGAAGTTCCGGATGCACCGGCCTGGCCCGAGGCTCCACCCTGCCCGCCTTCCCCGCCCTGCCCGCCTTCCCCTCCCTGTCCGGAAGTTCCGGACAGACCCCCCTGGCCCGAGGTCCCTGCACCGGAGCCTCCTTCACCCGCAGCCCCCCCGGGGCCCACGCCCCCCTGGCCCGAGGCCCCGGCGCCGCTCTTGCCGGCGGCCCCCGAGGAGCCCCCTGCTCCGGGGCCCCCCGATGCCCCTGCGCCTGCAGCCCCCTGGCCGGAGGCGCCGCTGGCGCCAGGGCCCGGCGTATCGTCCTGCTCTCCGGAGCATGCGACCAGGAACAGGAGGGCCAGGGACGAGGAAAATTTCAGCATCATCCTGGGCTAGCTTCGCGTTCCCCGGAGAGCGGGTCAAGACGGGGAGCAACGCGGGAGCGAGGCGGATCCTGGCGAGAGCGAGCGGCTCGGTCAGGATGGGCGCCGCCAGAGCGGTTCGCTCGGGCGCGGATCCACGAAGGCGATGGCCTCACTCTCAACACGAAAGACCTGGTAGTTGAGGGAGGTTGGTTTCGCGAGTCGGCGGGTCTGGAGCTGTCCGGGCGTCGACAGCACCACGACGGCGGTGCGGCGCGTGGTCTCGAGGAATCGCAAGAAGATGGGCCTGAGCGCGGCCTCGAACGCGTCATCGTTGCGCCCGTAAACCATCACCGCCGTGAACGGTGCTTTTGGCAACCGCGTTCGACTTCGGTGTCCGAGACCTCGCGGTCTTCGGTTTCTGCTTCGCAGG
>JALOQB010000288.1 GCA_025453595.1 Polyangiaceae bacterium | reverse complement strand
CCCGTGGCGAAGGGAGCGCCAAGGGCCGGACGAAGCCCCCGTGGAGCGAGGTGTTGACAAGGTCTCCCGGGGGCGGTGAGCCTGGGCCCTGGAGCCTCCACCCCCGGAGGAACGCCACCCCACCCCACCCCCAGGTGAACCTCTCGTCCTGGTGACATCGCCGTTACATCTCTTCGCGCTCGGGCCCTGGTGTCCCGCTTGTTGCTGCCCTGGATGCCTGGAGCCGCAGGCTTCGTTCAAGATCCCATCGCCACCACCACCAGCCGCCTCTGTGTATGCGTTTGGTGACAGGGAGGCCGGGCTCGTTGGTACGAGGGTTGCGCCCTCCCCAGGGATGATGCGCTCTCTTCGATGGTGTGGGCTCGGGTTGGTCTTGCTCGGCGTGATGGCTTGCGGTGAGGAGAGCTCCTCCGAGGGAGGCGGCGGAACCTCCAACCTGGCCGGGAAGAGCGGGGCGGGAGGTGCCTCGGGGAAGGGAGGGGCCGGGGGCGCAGGGATGGGCGGTGGCGCAGGGATGGGAGGTTCGGGGGGGCAAGGGGCCGGCGCGGGGGCCGGCGGTGCATCCGGAACTTCCGGACAAGGAGGCGAGGCGGGCGCCGCCGGGGCCGGCGCCGCGGGGGCGGGTGGAGACGGGGGCGCTGCGGGCGAAGGAGGCGTCGGGGGCCAGGCCGGGGCTGCGGGCCAGGCTGGGTCCGGAGCTTCCGGACAGGCCGGGATCGGGGGAGCTGCGGGCGGGGGCGGCGCGGATGCCTGCGAGGATACCTGCGCGGAGGGGGAGACCTGCTGCTCCGGGTCCTGCTCCAGCGACGCGAGCTGCGGCCTGGTCGTGACCAGTGTGATCCCGGCGAAGGGGTTTGTGAGCGGCAACACCCCGGTCTTGCTGAAGGGCAAGGGGTTCACCAAGGGGGTCCGGGTGTTCCTGGGGGACGGGCGTGCCCCGGCGATGGTGCTGGATGACACGACGATCCGTGTGCTCACGCCGCCGTCCCTGGCCGGCAAGGTGGCGGTGCGGGTGGAAGTCGCTGGCGGGGGCAAGGCGACGAGGCCCGATGGGTTCCTTTATTTCAAGCAGCAGATCGAGGAAAAGCCCTGGCAGAAGGTGCCGATGAGCAGCGGGCGAGGCAACTGGCCCGCGCTGACGCCGCTCTTTGACGGGAAGGCGCTGGTGACGGGGGGGCTCCGCGATAGCTCGGCTCTGTTCGACTCGGTCAACGCCAGCGGCGAGCAGATCTCCATCGCGGACGACGGGAAACCTTCCGCCGTGCTGGTCCAGAACACGATGTCTGCCCGGCGCTACGTGCACACGTCCACGACCTTGCTCTCGGGCAAGACCGTGCAGATCGGCACCTGGAGCGACTACCCGGACCCCACCGCCTCGCTGGCGGTGGATATCTTCGATCCGGAGCTCAATGGCTTCCTGCCCTCCAAGGCGCAGCCGGTGGAGAAGATGTTTTACCTGAGCAGCGCGCTTCTACCGGACGGCCGCGTGCTGCTTATTGGTGGTCGAGATCCCCAGCTCCCCGCGGAGAGCCCGGTGCCCAATCCGATCCCGCAGATCTACGATCCGGAGACGGACTCCATCTCCGCCCTTGGCGACGACGCCCCACGCTCCCCGACCTCGCTGGCGAAGCTACGGGATGGTCGGATCCTGCTGGTGGGCGGCAACGGCAGCAGCACCTACCTGTTCAATCCAGACGACGGGACCTTTCAGAAGACGGGACCGGCGCCCAAGACCTTCCTGCTGGTCTCCGGCATCCACACGATGCCGGACGGACGGGTGCTTGCTTTCGGAGGGAGCGACTATTCGGTGAGCGGTTTCACCAGGGCGACCGACACGATCGAGGCGTTTGACCCGGAAAACCCTATGGAAGGGTTCAAGCCCCTGCCGACGAAGCTCCTGCAGAAACGCCAGACCTTGACGACGGCCATGCTGGGGGATGGTTCGGTGCTGGTCATGGGGGGTCTGGTCAGCGACTATCCGCTCGGGGTGGCCTGCGAGGACCTGACCCCCGAGCTCACCGCGCAGGTGGACCGGTTCGAGCCTGAGCTGGGGCAAATCTCCCCGTTTGCCCCGCTTCCCGAGCCGAATTTCTCCCTGGGGGCAGTGACGGTCTTCAGCGGCTCCGTGCTCGCCGCCGGCGGCGCCCCCTGCGGCAAGGAGGCCGACGGATCCTTCAAGAAGGCGTCGCCCTTCCTGTATTACCTGCCCCAGACCTACAAGGAGTGACACCCCTGGTGCCGCCAGGGGTCAACCGTCGCCTTCAGGTTTGCGCAACGCTTCCTGGTCGGTGAGGCGCAGGCGCAGGGCGCAGACCTCCGCCTCCGCCGCCCCCCGCGCCTGGGTCTCCGTCATGGCGCGGTCCCGCACCTCCGCCTCGCGCTGCTGCGCTTCGGCGTTCCCTTCCCCGGTGCCCGCCCCCGGTGCTCATCGACGTGGCCGTGCGCATGGACGTCGGCCTCGTGGCCTGGGGTCGCCGAAGGGCTTGATGGAGCGCTCTGCCGTGGGGGCTACCGTTCAGGCGGCCTGAGCGGGCTCGTCCTTCTTCTGGATCAGGTTGCGGAGCAGGAAGATGCCGACGGGGCCCAGCATGGTCGAGAGGCCGATGGCGGCCCACAGGATGGCAGGCTGGCGGGGGCCCTCGGCGGGGCAGTAAGCAGAGAGCAGGTAGCCGGAGGTCGGCCCCACCAGGAACTTGGCGAGGAAGTAGGGGAGCGCGGCGAGGCTGACGTAGGTGGCCTCGCGGCCGCGGGGGGCGATCGAGATGTTGTACTCGTAGAGCCGGGGCGACCAGAGAGCCTCGCCGACGGTCAGCAGCAGGATCATCCCGACCTGGAAGGGCATCGACGAGCCGAAGACCAGGACGAAGGGGCTCAGCGACGAGATGAAGGCGCCCAGCAGGAGCACCTCGAAGGGGCGGCGCTTGCGGGTCAGGGCGGTGCCCAGGGGGGCGAGCACGAGGATCAGCAGCGAGTTCACCGACCAGAGCGTGCCCACGGGGAAGTCCTCGCCCTGCTCGCGGATCACGTACTTGGGCCAGGTGAAGTGCATGTGCTGGAACATCATGCGGACCAGGCACAGCAGGGCCAGCATCAGCATGAAGCGCCAGAAGGCCTTGTCCGAGACCACCTCCTGGAGGGCCTTGAGGGGGTGCGCCTTCTCCTTCTTCTCGGCGGGCCCGTCCTCCGGGTCGACCCGGTCCTCGAAGTCGCGGCGCAGCATCCCGATGACCAGCACCGCGATCGCCGCGGAGATGAAGCCGATCCCCAGGATCGCCGCGTTCGCGGTCATCATCTTCTCGCCCAGCAGCGGCAGCACCACCGGCTTGGCGACCAGCTTCTTCGTCGTCGGGTCCAGGAAGAACTTCCGGGCCCCGTCGATGATCGGCCCCGAGAGGGCGCCGCTCACGTTGAAGCTCACGTACCAGAGGGAGAAGGCGAAGGCGCGGGTGCGCTTGTTCGACGTGCGCTGCACCGCCGTCTGGAGCACCGGCGAGGTCGTCGCGTAGGCGAAGCCGAAGGCCAGCAGCGCCGCGATGGCCGTCGTCGAGGTGCCCGCCATCGACATGCCGAGCCGGGTGATCGCCGCCAGCGTGAAGGAGATCAGCAGCGTCGTCCGCACCCCCACCACGTCCGCGATCGAGCCCACCAGGAACACGAAGAGCGACACCATCATCGAGAAGGTCGCCGCCCACCAGCCGGCCTCCTTGTCGGTCAGGTTGAAGTCGCCCGACAGCCACAGCGGCAGCGTCGGCAGGAAGGTGAAGATGCCCACGTACTCGAAGAAGGTCGCCAGGTACACGAGCCACAGCTCGCGCGGGCACTTCAGCAGCGCCTTGATGTCCTCGGTAAGAGAGCTCGATTCGTTGGTTTCTGCGGGAGGTCCAGCCACGGCGCGAGGCTAGCAACAATCCGGTGAAATCTGCAGCCACCTCGCGCCGGGTTCAGCCCTTCGGCGGGTCCGACGGGCGCCGCGCCCAGGACATCGCGTCCCGCGCCAGCCGCGCCACCGCCTCGAAGACCCCCGCCGGCACCTTGCGCAGCATCTGCTCCAGGTCGATGGGGCCCTCGATCGCCGGCAGGACCTGGGCGAAAAACTCGGCGAAGAGCGTGTACTTGCGCCGTAGATCCAGCAGCCTCCGCCGCATGAACTCGGCCTCGGCGCCCCCCGCCTCGCCCAGCAGCTCGAGGGCTCGCTCCGAGATCGCGATCTTGTCCGCCGTCACCCGCCGCAGCCTCGACACGTAGGCCCCGATGATCACGTCCGGGTAAGGGCCCCGCAGCGAGTAGGTGTCGTGGCGGCTCCCGGTCTCCCGGCGGCGCTCCACGATCCCTGCGCTCTCCAGGGCCCTCAGGTTGCCGAAGATGTTGCTCTTCGAGCACCCCAGCTCGGCCGCCAGCTCATCCATCGACCGCGACGTCTCGGCCAGGTACAGCGCCCCCACGATCTGACCCCCCAGCCGGGTGATCCCCGGGAAGGAAGACGCGATCTCGACCCCGGCCCCCTCCAGGAAGGCCTTCCGGGCCTGGCGCACCGGGTCGGTCTGCGCATCGGGAGGATCGCCGGCTGCCGCGCGTCGTGCCATGGAGGGACCCCTATACGCCGAAAGTGCAGGAAAATCACCCGCTCCCGGGCTCAGTTGATGATCGGCGGCGGCGGCGGCGCGATCAGGGTGAGATTCGACCCGCCCGGGTACTGGTAGCTGGTGTACGAGCCGTAGCCCATGACCTGGAGGCCGACTTCCTTGTCGGCCTGGAGGAGGTGAGCGCCGCCCTGGCCTGCGCCCAGCTTGAGGCGGAAGACGACGAAGTCGGTGCCGGGGATGGGCTCGGGGGCGATGGTGATGGGCTGGCCGTCGAGGGTGAGCTTGGTGTCGGTGGGGGCGAGGACGTCGGCGTAGCTGATGTCGTAGTCGTCGGGGGCGAGGAAGACGTACTTGTTGCGGAACTGCTCGATGGCGGTGGCGGTGCTCATCGAGGGGTCGCCCTTGGACTGGACGCCCGAGCCCGGGTCAAGGACGCCAGCGCCCGGCATGAAGGTGGTGACGATGAACTCGTGATCGCCCTCGACCTCGAAGGCGGTCTGGACGAGGCCGAGGCTGACGACCTGGCCCGCGCTGAGCTTGCTGGGGGCGCCGGGAGGGGGCTGACCCTTGTAGCTGAGCGTGGTGTTGTTGACGTTGCCGACGAGGCGGACGACGTGGCCGGGCTTGTTGCCCTTGGGCCCGGTGAGGGGGGCGACGAGGTAGCGCTTGCCCAGGGTCTCGGCGGGCAGCACGGTCTCTTCCAGGTGGTCGCATGCCTGGGTGGCGGTGGTGGGGATGTTGGCGCAGGAGATGCCGCTGATGACCTGCACGGGTTTGTCGGCCTGGACCAGCGAGCCTGACGGGTCCGTCGTCGGGTTGGCGAGCACCTGCACCACGTCGCCCTTGTTGAACCCGAAGGTGAAGGTGCCGCCGCCGCCGGTGGCGGGGATGCCAGCCCCGGCCCGGATGGCGCCGCCCGCGGAGAGCTGCACCTTGACCGTGGTGCCGTTCTCGGTGGCGGTGATGGTGAAGTAGGCGCCGTTGCCGCCGCCGAGGGGGGTGGGCTGACCAGCGGGCATGGTGATCCGGTAGTTGCCGGTGAGGGCGGTGCTGGGGAGCAGCAGCGAGGCGTCGTTGCTGAAGGAGAAGCACCCGACGGGCTGGCCCGCGGACGGGCAGATCTGGTCGCCAGGGCAGTTGGCCCAGGATTTCCCCGGGGGGCCGCCGGCGCCTTTGTACTGGAGCGCGTTGAACTGGTAGACGGTGACCGGGCGGCTGCTTACCAGGTGGTAAGCGCCGGAGAGGACCCCGACGGTGCTGGTGAGCTCGGGGGGGACGCCGCAGGTGTTGACCTGGCCGCCCTTGAGCTCCTTGACCCAGGGCAGGAAGATCTTCTCGAGGGTGTTGGGGGCGATGGTGGCGGTCTTGATGGTGGCGTCCCCCCGGGTGACCGTCACCTCGGCCGGCGCCGAGCCTGCGTTGGCGACGATGACCGCGTAGTCGAAGACATCCCAGACCGGGTTGGCGACCACCGTGGGCCAGTAGTCGCAGCCCACGTACGATTTGCTCTGCGCCGCCCCCTCGCAGGTGTCCGGGTCGCCGACCGGCGTGGACCCGCCGGAGCCCGCGGTGCCGCCCCCGCTGCCGCCGTTGCTCGTGCCGCCGATGTTGATGGAGCCCGCGCTCCCGCCGCTGCCCCCCGCTTCACCGCCCCCCGCGCCGCTCCCGCTCCTCCCGCCGTTGCCCCCCAGGCCCTGCGGTTCTTCGAGGTTGTTCGCGGACCCTGAATCCCCGCAGGCTGCTGCACCAAGCAACGCCATCACAAGCCAAGCCGCCCCTGTTCTCATCATCCGCAAAAGGTACCACGGCTGCCGTGAGGCGTGGGCACCGGTGGCGTGGCCCTGCGCTTCGGTTAGAGTGGGTGGGTGGGTTCTCTCCGGGTCTTCCTGCTACGCGCGGCGCTGGGGCTGCTGCGCCGCGTCGAGCGCCATCCGCAGCGAGCACGTGCCGTTGCCATCGGCACGCTGGCGCTGGCCCTGGTGCTGGGGCGGGGCTGCGTGCCGGCGCCCCTCACCCTGGCGACCTACAACCTGCGCCACTTCGGCGCCGAGCCCAAGGACCAGGGGAAGCTGCGGGCCTCGGTCGGGGGGCTGGGCGCCGATCTGGTGGCGGTCCAGGAGGTCCGTGACCCGGCTGCCCTTGACCGGCTGGCCAGCGAGCTCAGCGGCCTCCGTCGCGCTTACCAGGCGGTAAGCTCGGGCTGCGGGGGGCGCCGCGGGATGCACGTCGGATTTCTGTACGATACCCGCCGGATGAAGCTGCTGCAGACCCGCGAGTTCCGCGAGCTGCTGCCGGAAGAGGGCGGGTGTTCGGAGGGGGATCGCCCCGGGTTGCTCGGGGTCTTTGAGGCGGACGGGCAGCCGCTCCATGCGCTGGTGGTGCACCTGAAGGCGGGGGGGAGCGACGGCGATTTCAGGGAACGAAAGGCCCAGTACGAGCGGCTCCAGCGGCTGCTGGGTCTGCTGCGGGCGGAGGGGGCGCGGCGCGTGGTGCTGCTGGGGGACCTGAACACCACGGGCTTCCTGGGGAACGAGCGCCGGGAGCGGGAGCTGGTCGAGGCGCTGGCCCGGGGCGGGGGCCTGGAGGTGGCCACGACGCCGCTGCGGTGCACCGAGTATTACCGCAAGGACGAGCGCACCATGGAGCCGAGCCTGCTGGACCATGCGCTGGTGAGCGAGGGGGCCCTGGAGCCGGGGTCCGTCGAGGTGCACTCCCACTGCCGCGAGCTGGCCTGCGCGCCGCGAGCCCCCGGGGCGATGCCCCCCAGCTACGCGGGGGTCTCCGATCATTGCCCGGTGACGCTGCGCCTGCTCCGGTGAGCGAAACCCCCGGGTGCGCCGCTGTCGCTGGCCTTCCGGGGGCGGATCCGTCAGTGTATCCGGCCAAGCATGGAAGCGAAGAACAGGGTGCGATCCGGGCAATCGTGGCGTGGGGTGAGCTGGGCGCTGGCGGCGGCGCTGGTGGGCTGCGCGGCCCCTCGAACGCCCCCGGCCACGGCGGCCCCGGCCCCGACCGAGGCGCCCCCGGCCCCCCCCACGGCCGAGGCTCCACCGGCGCCGGCGCCCGCGAGCACCTTCGTGGCCCCGCTGGCCAACCCGGTCTCGGTCCAGTCCCCGGTGACGGACGTGGCGGGCCTGGTCGAGCGGCTCAAGCCCACCGTGGTCAACATCACCACCTCCCAGGTCACCCGGATGAACCCCCACGAAGGGATGCCGTTTTTCCCCCCGTTTCACGGGCAGGAGCGCCGCTCCAAATCCCTCGGCACCGGCTTCATCGTCGACCCTTCCGGCATGATCGTGACCAACGCCCACGTGGTCCAGGGGGCCGACGACATCCGGGTGCGGCTGGCCGACGACCGCGAGTTTGACGCCAAGGTCATCGGCAAGGACTCCAAGCTCGACCTGGCGCTGCTCAAGCTCGAGAACGCCTCGGGCCTCGCCGCCGCGGTGATGGGCGACTCGGACGGCCTCCGGGTCGGCGACTGGGTCATCGCCATCGGCAACCCCTTCGGCCTGGGCCACACGGTCACCCTCGGCATCACCAGCGCCAAGGGCCGCTCCATCGGCGCCGGCCCCTACGACGATTTCATCCAGACCGACGCCTCGATCAACCCCGGCAACAGCGGCGGCCCCCTCTTCAACCTCAAGGGCGAGATCGTGGGCATCCCCACCGCCATCCGCCAGAACGCCCAGGGCATCGGCTTCGCCGTGCCCGTCAACGCCCTGAAAGAGGTGCTGCCCCAGCTCCGCGACAAGGGCGGGGTGCGCCGCGGCAAGCTCGGCGTACGCATCCAGCCCCTCACCGCCGAGCTGGCCCAGGGCCTCGGCCTCCCCAAGGCCCGCGGCGCCCTGGTCTCCAACATCGAGCCCAACAGCGCCAGCTCCCGCGCGGGGGTCCAGCAGGGCGACGTCATCACCCAGGTCAACGGCCTCGACGTCCCTCACGCCGACGATCTGCCCCGCATGGTGGCCCGCCACCAGCCCGGCGCGAAGATCAAGGTCTCCCTCGTCCGCGCCGGCAAGCCGCTCCAGCTCGACGTCGTGCTCGATCCTCTCCTCGATGAGCCCGACGACGAGAGCCCCTCCCCCGCCTCTCCCTCCCGCCCGGGCCCCGAGTCCACCAGCCGCCTCGGCATCCAGATCGACGACGCCCCCAGCGGCAACGGCGCTCGCGTCCGCGTCGTCTCCCCCACCTCCATCGCCGCCGGCCAGCTCGCCCCCGGCGACGTCATCGTCGAGATCAACAAGAGCCCCGTCCAGAACGCCGCCGACGCCATGAAGCGCACCGAGAACATCGCCCCCGGTCAGGTCCTCCTCCTCAAGGTCCGCCGCGGCACCGAGCACCGCTTCGTCGCCCTCAAGGTGAAATGACCATGGCGCGCACCTCCCTCCCGGGGGGCCTGCGCGCGGCGACCCTCGCCGCCCTGTCCGCCCTCGCCTCCTGCTCCGAGCCTCGCGGCGCCTCTCCGGATCCTCTGTC
>JALOQB010000287.1 GCA_025453595.1 Polyangiaceae bacterium | reverse complement strand
CCCCGATGGCGGCGGCACGGTCTTCAAGTTAGCGCCGCGCCCATCGATGGGCCTTCGACGGGCGTCCTCCGGGGCGCCCGTGTCCTTTTTGTCGTCTTGCTCTCCCTGGCGACTGGAGCCATGTTCCCGGGCCCATGCGTCTCCCCTGGTGCCTGTTGCTCCCGTTGTTGCTGGCAGGTTGTGATCGCGAACCCACCCGCCCCTGGACGCCGAGCGATCACGACGGCAACGCGGAGGCTCCACCGACCACCCGGGCCGACCCGGCCGAGGCCAGGGCGCAGGTGATCGAGGTGAGCTGGGGGCGCCAGTGTGCCTCGTGTCATGGCGCGGTGGGGCGCGGGGATGGCCCAAGCGGGCCGATGGTGCAGGCCCCCGATCTCACGCGACCCGCCTGGCAGGACACGGTGAGTGATGAGCAGATCGCCAAGGTGATCCGCGAAGGTCGGGGGCGAATGCCACGCTTTGACCTGCCCCCCGAGGTGGTGGCCGGGCTGGTGCAGCGGATCCGGCAGGCACGGGGTCGCTAGTGGAGGCGACCTCGCTGCGTCGGCGGGTGGCGCCCGTGGTGCTGCTGGTGGCGGCCGCGGTGGTGGGGCACCTGCTCAAGGATGCACCGCGTCAACACCCGATCGAGGTGGCGCTCCAGGGAGACCGGGGGAAGCTGACGCGGCTGGACTGGAGTCTGGTGGATCCGGAGGGTCAAGAAGAGGCAGGGGGGCGCTGGCGGTGGTCGCCCGGGCAGGCTCCGGCGGTGGTGAGGAGCGAGGTGCAGGCGAGCCCGGGGCGGTGGGTGCTGAGGTTGCAGAGCGAGCAAGGGGGGGTATTTCGCCAGGAAGATCGGGTGATCGAGCTGAGGGGGGAGGCGGTACGGGTTCCGTTGAGGGTGGAGTGAGAGGTGGGGGGTATGACCACCGGATCAGGGGGGGGACGAATATTTTGCTTGTAGAAGTACCTCCGTATTGGCTAACAGTTTGACCCGAGCCGTGGACGTGTGGCACATTATCCCACATCACCTCCCTTACTTCTTGAACTTAGAGAAGCCGCATCTGGGTCGCGCAAGCGATCGAGTGCCAGACGAGAGCACCACGACGGGCCCGAGGGCCCGGGGGTTGGCCGGGAGATCGGGCTGACCCTGACGGGGGCGCTGCGTCCAAACGACACTGCCACGGAAATGAGGATGCATGAAGAAGTTGAATCCCTGGTGTTTGGCAGCGATAGCGTCGGTGGCTCCGCTGGGTGCGCTCGGGGGGGCGATGGGGGCGCTGGCGGGGCACGTGGCGGTGCTGGCGATCACGCTGGGCATCTTTGTGGGCACGCTGTCGCTGGGGCGCACGACGGTGCAGGCGTCGACGACGGTGATGGAGACGCCGGTGGTGCTGGATGAGCGGGACACGGTGAAGCGTCGGTCGGTGCCGGGCTGAGCGAGCTTGCGCGGGGGGGAGAAATCGGGCTTGATGGGCGAGATGGCGGCCTCCAAGCTGCGACTTAAGCGACTGAACGAGCTGACGCTGGGGGATCTGGAGGCGATACGCCTTATTCTCCGGGGGGATTCGATCATCGACTGGCACCGGCTGCACCTGGCGACGGAGCAGGAGGCGCAGCGGTTCCTGAGGTCGCAGGAGTTCTTGCTGGACGACGCGCTCGATCGGTCGAGGCTGGAGATGATCCAGCAGGAGGCGATCGGGTACCTGAGGCGAAATTTTGATTTTGCCATCCCGAAGCCCATCGAGAACGCGAGGATCGAGGATCTATTGCAGCTGGCCTCGGGCAAGGGGCACCGCCAGGTGTGCGCGTGCACGGTGCTGAAGGCGATGCATATCATCCACCACCTTGACGCGCGGGAGCTGCTCTCGACGCTGCCGATCTCGTCGCAGGAGCTCTTCCAGATGGTGGAGGAGAAGGTATACCGGGTGATCGGGGGGATGCTCTCGGCGGGGCTACCGATCACCGAGCTGATCGGGGGGCGAAAGCACAAGGATTCGCTGTACACGAAGCTGCTATCGAAGCGGGAGACGACGGCGGCGGCGATTTACGACAAGATACGGTTCCGGATCGTGACCCGGACGGTGGATGACCTGGTGCCGGTGCTGCATTACCTGACCGAGCACCTTTTCGCCTACAACTATGTGCTTCCGGAGCAGAGCATCAACACGATCTTCCAGTTCCGGAGTTTCTGCGCGTCGCACCCGCATCTGAAGCAGTACCTGGACAAGTTCCAGGGGCGGCTCGATGACGAGCTGACGCTGAGCGACAACAGCTTCAGCGCGCAGTCGTACCGGGTGATGCATTTCATCGTGGACATGCCGATCCGCATGAGGCCGGAGGTGCTGGAGCAGGCGCCGGCGGCGATGAGGGAGCTGGGGGCGGTGGTGTTCATGATGGTCGAGTTCCAGCTGGTGGATCGGGAGACCGAGGCGAACAACGAGCTGGGGGACGCGAGTCACGCGAGGTACAAGGAGCGGCAGCGGCTGGCGGTGGCGCGGCGGTTGAAGCTGGGGACGCGCGAGATGAAGGTGCCCACGCAGGCCTTGCAGGGGCCACCGGTCTCGACGCGCAAGCCCTCGGGAGGGCGTTGACGCTGGGGCGCAGGGCCACCTAGGGTTCGGCTCATGCGTCTCTACAGCGGCAAGGTTGGGGTCATCGCCTCGGATTCGGTCAAGGCACTGCTGGCGGGGGGGCGAATCGAGACCGACACCCCCAAGGAGGTCGAGCAGGACGTGGCGGCGGTGCTGAGCAACTACGTGCGCACGGAGCAGGAGGTCAACGACCAGGCCCGGGAGTGGCAGCAACGCCGCAGCCTGCCGCCGACGGAGCTGCCCCGGCTGCGCAAGGTGGCCGCCGAGCAGAAGGGCATCAAGCTCGGGGAGGACACGCTGGACTTCCTGCTCGATCAGGTGGTCGAGATGCTGCTCCACTCGGCCAACGTGGAGGAGGTGTTTGGCGAGGATCACGAGCTGCGGCGGGTGATGGCGCCGATCTTCAAGAAGCACATGGCCGCCGACGAGGAGCTGGAGCGGGAGGTGCGGGGGCAGCTCAAGCACGTGAAGGAGGGGACGTCGGCCTGGGAGATCGAGTACCAGCGGATGCGCGAGGACATCCGGCGGCGCAAGGGGCTCTGAGGTCGCGTGCGCAGCATGACCGGGTTTGGCATGGGGGAGGCCCCCCTGCCGGAAGGAAGGATGCTGGCCGAGCTACGCACCGTCAACAGCCGGCACCTGGAGGTGCGGGTGCGGCTGCCCAAGGAGATGAGCGACACCGGGATGAGCATCGAGCAGCAGCTACGCGCGAGGCTGGGGCGAGGGCGGTGCGACGTGGTGCTGCGGGTGGAGCAGGGGCCACAGGGGCGCCTGGCGCTGGACCTGGGGCGAGCCCGGGCGGGGCTGAGGGCGTTGCAGGCGCTGCGGGACGAGTGCGCCCCCGGGGCCGAGGTGCCGCTGGCGTTGCTGGCGTCGATCCCCGAGCTGTTCGCGCCGGCCGAGGGGGAGCAAGCGGCGCTGCGGGCGGCGGCGACGGCGGCGGTGGAGCGGGCCCTGGAGGCGCTGGAAGAGGCGAGGCGGCGCGAGGGCGAGGCGCTGCGGCAGGATCTGCTGGGGCGAGTGCGGCTGGTGGAGGGGCACGTGGAGCGGCTGGAGCAGCGGTATCCGGAGGCCCAGGCGGCGGCGCGGCGGCGGCTCGGGGAGCGGGTGCGCCAGGTCCTCGGGGCGGAGGGGCTGGAGGGGGTCATCGCGGGGCCGCGGCTGGAGCAGGAGCTCGTGTCCTTCGTGGATCGAAGCGACATCCAGGAGGAGCTGACCCGGCTCCGGATCCACCTGGCGCGGATGGTCGAGCTCTTCGATGCCCCCGGGCCGGTGGGGCGCGAGCTTGATTTCTTGCTGCAAGAGACCGGTCGGGAGGCCAACACGGTGGGGTCCAAGGCCCAGGACGCGGCGCTGGCCCTGACGGTGGTGGCGATGAAGGCCGAGCTGGAGCGGCTACGGGAGCAGGTACAGAATGTCGAATGACGAGCGGGCGGGCTGGTTGATCCTGGTGCTTGCGTCCCCCTCGGGCGCGGGGAAGACCTCCCTGAAGAACCGGCTGCTGGCCGAGTTCACCTCGCTGCGGTTCTCGATCTCCCACACCACGCGGCCGCGACGCGCTCACGAGCAGGACGGACGCGAGTACCACTTCGTGGATCGCGCCACCTTCGAGCGCATGATCGAGGGCGGTGAGTTCGCCGAGCATGCGGAGGTCTTCGGGAACTTCTACGGGACGAGCCTGCGGGAGCTGTCGCCCACCAGCGACGACCAGCGCGGGGTGGTGCTGGACCTGGATGTGCAGGGGGTCCGGCAGCTGGCGGCGCGGCTCCCCGAGGTGCGCTCGGTGTTCATCCTGCCGCCTTCCTTTGAAGAGCTGGAGCGCAGGCTGCGGGCTCGCGCAGACGAGCCGGAGAGCAGCATCCAGCGGCGCCTCTCGGAGGCCCGGGCCGAGGTGGAGCACTACAGCATGTTCGATCACCTGGTGGTCAACGACGATCTGGACGCGGCCTACGAGCAGCTCCGGGCGATCGTGCTGGCGGACGGCACCCGGAGGCGCAGGCAGGCCTGGCGAGCGGAGACGCTGCTGCGGGGGCGAGGGCCCAACAAAGGCTGACCGCGGGCGTGGGGCTTGGGCTAAGCTACGCCGAGCTAGCCGAGAGACCTCACAACTATGGCGACTTTCCCCGTGTTGATCGTCGGTTCGATGGCCTTTGATGACCTCGAACTTCCCTCTGGTGCATTCAAGGATGTGGTGGGTGGCTCGGCCACCTACAGCGCGCTGTCCGCGTCGACCTTTGCCTCGGCGCGGGTGGTGGCGGTGGTGGGCGACGACTTCCCCCAGGCCGAGCTGGACCGTCTGCAGCAGCGCGGCATCGACACGAGCGGGGTCGAGCGCAGGGAAGGCAAGACCTTCCGGTGGGCCGGTCGCTACAGCGCCAACCTGACCTGGCGCGAGACCCTGGACACCCAGCTCGGCGTCTTCGCGGGCTTTGACCCCAAGCTGCCGCCCTCCTACGCGGACGCGCCGCTGGTGCTGCTGGGGAACATCCACCCGGCGCTCCAGCTCTCGGTGCTGGAGCAGGTGCGCCAGCCGAAGCTGGTGGCCGCGGACACCATGAATTTCTGGATCGAGGGGGAGCCCAAGGCCCTCGAGGCGGTGCTGAAGAAGATCGACACGCTGGTCATCAACGAGGAAGAGGTGCGCCAGCTCACCGGCGAGCACAACGTGGCGCGGGCGGCCCGCGAGGCCCGCAAGCGGGGCCCCCGTCGTGTGCTGGTCAAGCGCGGCGAGTACGGCGCCCTGCTCTTCGATGAGCAAGGCGCCTTCTTCGCGCCGGCCTACCCTCTCGAAGAGGTGGTCGACCCGACCGGCGCGGGCGACAGCTTTGCCGGCGGTCTCCTCGGGTACCTGGCCACGCAGCCCGAGATCACGCCGCTGGCGCTGCGGCGCTCCATCGTGGTGGCCTCGGCCTGCGCCTCGTACAACGTCGAGGCGGTGGGGACGCGCCGGTTGCACACGCTCACCAAGGCGGACGTGACCCGCCGCCTGGACGCCTTCCGGTCGCTGATTCATTTCGGCAACGAGCTGTTCTTCTGAGCGAGGTCTTGCCATGTCGCTGCGCTTTCTGGTCCTGACGAGCCTGTTTCTTGGGCTGCCCGCGGCGCTTGCTCCGGGCTGCGCGGTGGATGACGAGCCCCGCCCGAACGCGGCGGCGCTCCGGGCGCTCTCGGGGGCCTGCGACCCCACCCAGCAGGGCACCTGCTACCAGCCGGCCTGCTGCCAGATCGTCCCGGGGAGCCGCTGCATGGCCAAGGCGGACAACAGCGGGTCCCCGCGGAAGCGGCTGCGCATGGGCCAGCTCCGGGTCAAGGCGCCGGCGAAGCTCTCGACGAACCTGGTGCAGGGCACGATCGTGTCCCCGGCGGTCACCCAGCTCGATCCGGCGTGCGGGCTGAGCGGCGTGAACAAGGGGGGGCTGTTCAACTGGATCCTGGATTTCGACACCAGCACGGGCATCCTCAGGACGGGCGGCGCGCGGGCGGTCGAGAAGATCGAGGACGGGTACTGCTTCCTGAAGGCGAGCTTCGAGGGGGTCCAGGTCGAGCCGATCGAGGCCGAGATGAACTTCGACGCCGCCACCGGGGCCTTCTCGACGAAGGGGCAGATCCCGCGGATCGCGGTGCCGATCTTCCAGAAGCGTGACGCGAACGATGTACCGATCCTGCTGCCGATCCGCAACGCGGTGATCCAGGATGGCGTCCTGTCGCCGGACGGCAACTGCATCGGTCGGTTCCGCGGCGAACCGGGCGAGCTCGACGAGAGCTGCCAGACCCTCACCAACAACGCCACCTCGCCCGACGCGTACCTGTTCGAGAACGCCGCCACCATCGAGGGGATCATCACCCTCGAAGAGGCGGACCAGGTGAAGGTGGTCGATCTGAGGCAGACGCTGTGCACGCTGCTGGTCAGCACATCGGCAACGATGAAGGTGGATGGTTACACCGTATGCAGCCGTGTCGACGGGAAGCTGTCCCCGGACGTGATGGCGGTGGCGGATGCGTCCAGCACGCCGGGCGGCGAGAAAGACGCGGTGCGTCTAGCGGCAGATTTCGCCGCCTCCTCGGTGCCGATTCGCGACGGAGAGTGCGAGTGAACACCGGCGGGGGCGGGGGCCCGTAATTCTTCGAGGTGGAGCTTGCTCGCCTCGGAGCGGGGCGTGTACTCTTTTCGTCAGTGTTTCGGCCTTCTTTACGCTGGCGGAGAGTGCTCGATGGCAAGCTGGACGCGACGTGCTTTTTACGCTTCCCTCCTTTTGACAGTGGCCTGCAGCGGTGGAGGGGGGTGCTCGAGCTGTTCGGGCGTCACCCCCTTGCCCCAGGGCTTCCCCGTGACCGACCGGATCGAGAACGCCGCGTCGGTGCGGCTGACGAAGCCGGGCCTGGATTTCATGAACGACAACCTGAGCGGGTTGATCGGTCAGTTTGGCGGGGATCTGCTCAAGGATGGGGTTTTTGTTCAAGAGATCCCGAAGAGCCAGACGGAGGTGAGCCTGGGGGTGACGGTGCCCATCGAGATCTGCCCTGACGGGTCCGATCCGCAGGGCAAGCCCCACCGCTGCGTGGTCGAGGCCGACATCAAGGGCTCGACCGATCCGGCGAACCCGAACCGGCTCAAGATGCAGGTGGCGGGCCCGAACCTGATCAAGCTGGGCGGGCGGCTGCTGACCAAGGCCGAGTACATCAACCTGAGCGCCAAGCTGGTGGGGATCAACGCGCCGATCCAGGTGTCGATCGGGAAGGGCAAGAACGGCGACTGTTCGAGCAGCAATTTCACCGAGGTTCCGGTCGATATCGACATCTCGATCAGCACCGATACGAACCCCACGCACGGCGCCAGGACGGGGCTTTCCCGGGTGAAGATCAGCAAGTTTGATCTGAACATCCCCGAGGATGACGTGCACATCTGCGGCAAGTGCGACATCCCGATCGTGTGCAGCGCGTGGGATGGCGTGATCGGGTTCGCCGGGGGGCTGGCCAAGGGCCTGCTGATCGATCAGCTGAAGGCCCCTCTGCAGGAGCAGATCGACCAGGCGCTGTGCATCAGCGGCAACCCGGACGTGTCGCCGCCGTGCCCGGTAGGCTCAGCCCCGAAGGATCCGAACGACGCGAGCAGCACCTGCGTCTTCGACGACAACAAGGAGGAGTGCGCGAGCTTCGCGCTGGGTACCGAGGGGACGATCAACCTGGGGGGGGCGCTCTCCTCGTTCTCGCCGACGACCACCGGGGGCCTCGACTTCCTGCTGGGCCTCGGGGGTCTGGGCCCGAACCCGGCCAACAACGGGCTGCCGCTGGGCGATCTCAACCCGATCGCGGAGGGGGCGACGTTCTCGCTGTCCGGGGGCGCGAACGCCAACCCGCTCTCCAAGTGCGTGACCCCGGCGGCGCTGCCGAAGCCCACGGGGATCCCGACGCCGAAGCTGTTGCTGGGCAACGACGTGCCGGGCTGGCCGAGCGACATCCCGCCCCCGCATTTTGGCCTCGCGCTCAGCCAGGATTTCTTCAACTACGCCCTCGGCGGGATCTACAACTCAGGCCTGCTCTGCCTGCAGATCGGCACCGAGCAGGTGGCGCAGCTCAACTCCGGGGCGCTGGGCCTGCTGATCCCGTCCTTCAAGGCGCTGCCGCTGCAGAAGCAGAACGCGCCGGTGGGGCTGGTGATGAAGCCCACCAGGCCGCCGGTGGCCACCTTCGGGACGGGCGGGGACGCGAAGCAGGACCCGAACATCAAGCTCGACCTGAACGACCTGGGGATCGACTTCTACGTGTGGTCCTCGGATCGGTACATCCGGGCCTTCTCGTCGTCGTTCAACCTGGGGATCCCGATCAACCTCAGCGTGTCGCCCCAGGGGCTCACGCCCCAGATCTCCGAGCTGGCGATCGGCGGGACCAAGGTCACCAACAGCGAGCTGCTGGCCGAGAGCCCCGACAAGATCGGCGCAGGCCTCGAGGGGTTGCTCGGCGCGGCGGTGGGCCAGGCCCTCGGCGGTGGGCTGAGCCCCATCGATCTCAGCAACGCCCTGGCGAGCCTCGGCTTCACGCTCAACATCCCGGATTCGGCGGAAGGCAAGGGCTCCCCCGGGATCCAGAAGCTCACCGAGGGGACCCACAACTTCCTCGGGATCTTCGCCAGCCTCGGCATCGCGCCGGCGCAGCCCCAGCCGACCCCCCAGGCTTACAAGCTGCCGCCCCAGGTCTCGAAGACCAGCGCGCGGATCACCGACCGGAAGATCACCCCGGCCGGGTTGCGGCTGCCCACCATGACCCACGACAACGCGCCCCGGCTGATGGTGAGCGCGTCCTCGTCGGCGGCGGATGGCTCGAAGAAGATCGAGTACACCTACCGCGTCAACAAGGGCTTCTGGAGGCCCTGGTCGTCCGTCGATCAGCTCGTGATCGACGACCCGGTGATGAGGCTCCAGGGCAAGCACACGCTGCACGTCAAGTCGCGGGTGGCAGGCCAGACCTACTCGGAGGATCCGGAGCCGGTGGCCA
>JALOQB010000033.1 GCA_025453595.1 Polyangiaceae bacterium | reverse complement strand
TACCGGATCGCCAGCGAGGTGTCCTGCGAGGTGAAGGTGGCCAAGGCGTTCATCAACCCGGATGGGCAGAACGTGTCGATGTCCGGCGAGATCTTCCTGCCCACCATGGAGTCTCTCCCCGGGGTGCTGGCGCGGCTGCTCGAGTCGGTGGCCTTTGCGAGGCAGCGCTTCGGGGAGCGGATGAGCGCGGCGCGGGGGCCCGACTCGGGGCTGGAGCAGGTGCTGTGGGGGGTAGGTCAGAAAAAATCCCCCAAGGACCCCTCGCGCCCCAACTGAGCGGCACAACGGCGGCCCGGGGATCGCATCTACCGGGGCATGAGTCGAGTGCTTGTCATCGGGGCCACGGGGGGGATCGGTCGTGCAGTCGCGGAGCACCTGCGGGCGCAGGGGCATCAGGTGCTTCTCTCGGCGCGGACCGAGGATCGGCTGCATGCGCTGGCGGCGGAGCTGGGGTGCGCGAGCCGCGCGGCGGACACCCGCGACGCGGTGCAGACCGAGGCGCTGTTGACGTGGGCCAACGACGAGGCGCTCCACGGGGGGCCGCTGGACGGGGTGGTGCATGCGGTGGGCTCGATCCTGCTCAAGCCGGTGCACCGGACCTCGGACAAGGACTGGTCCGACACGATCTTGCAGAACCTCACCACGGCCTTCCACGTGACCCGGGCGGCCACGCCGCTGCTGGCCAACCAGGGGGGTGCGCTGGTGCTGTTCTCGACGGCGGCGGCGCGGCTGGGGCTGCCCAACCACGAGGCCATCGCGGCGGCCAAAGCCGGGGTAGAAGGGCTGGCGCGCTCCGCGGCGGCGACCTGGGCTCCGCGGGGGGTGCGGGTCAACGTGGTGGCGCCGGGGCTGGTGGAGACGCCGCTGTCCGCGCACCTCACGCGCCCGGGCCCGAGCCTTGATGCCTCGCTGCGCATGCATCCGCTGGGTCGCATCGGTCAGCCCGCGGACGTGGTCCCTGCGGTGCACACGGCGCTGTTCACCCCCTGGATGACGGGCCAGGTGCTCGTGGTCGATGGCGGGCTCTCGGGCCTCAAGATCCCGAGGTGACCGTGCTGCTCGCCAACCTGGCGGTCACGCTCTGCCTCGTGGGCCTGATCTGGACCATCCAGATCGTTCATTATCCGCTCTTTGCCCACGTGGGGGCCGCGGAATTTGCCCGGTACCACGCGCTCCACAGCAGCCTGATCACCTTCCTGGTTGGCCCCCTGATGCTCGCCGAGGTGGCCTTCACCTTCGGGTGGCTCACCGAGCCGGGCGATGGACCGCCCTGGCTCCCCTGGGCCTGCGCTGCCCTCGTGGCCGTCGCCTGGCTCTCGACGGCGCTGCTGTCGGTGCCCCTCCACGGGGCCCTCGGCGCGGCCTCCGCCGACGAGCGCCCGGCCCTCGTCGCCCGCCTTGTGCTCACCAACTGGCCCCGCACCCTCGCCTGGACCGCCCGCGCCGCGCTCCTGCTGTTCGCCCTGGCTCGGCGCTGACGTTTCCGAGGAAGGTCTTCCGGATCAGTCGAAGAGCTTTTTGCTCAGCTTGTCTTGCATCCGGCTCCGCAGGAGGGCCGTGAACGGAGCCCCGCGTCCCAGCAACCGCTTCAGTTCCAAACGTTTTCGATGCCACGACTCGTCTTCCTTGTGGAGCTTCTTCAGCTCTTGCCTGAGCAGGTAGGCGCGCTGCAGGCACTTGAGCAGGGCGTTCTCGATGTCCTTCCTGAGCACAGGGTCCTCGCTTCCGTGGAGCCTCATCAGCTCGGAGGCCGTGTTGCTCGCGGCGGAGTCGTTCGGATCCCGTGCGGAGAAGGAGACCGTCCCGTCGTGGTCGATCTCTTGCCGTAGTCTGCCCTCTACATCGTCCACGTCAGGCACCAGTAGCCCTCCGCTGGGCCAGGTCTTCTTGCGCTTGTTGTTGCACTTCGGGCAGCTGCAGAACAGGTTCTTCCAGTCGCACGTTCGCAACGGGTACTGCCCTTTGGGTTGCAGGTGATCAATCTGGAAGCCGGACTGCACGACGACCTGTTCGCACAGGTAGCACTTGGCGCGGGCATCCCTGAAGAGCGCCTCTCGCACGTCGGCACCATCGTAGTGATTTCCTGCGGACAGGCTCGGGGGGGCAACCGGGGACCGCTCAATTCGAATCATCGTCCTGGCCCTCGCCGCCATCAGCAAGCCACAGCTCGACCGCAAGCGACTCGGATCGCCCGGTCAGGATGTCGCGAAGTGCAACCAGTTCCTGCTCCTGTTCGGCGGTTCTTGATGTCAGCGCGGAGAGCTCCCGGTAACGGCTCAGCTTGTGCGTCGTGTCGAGATCCATGTCGGAGGACACGCCAAAGTGACCGGTCATCAGAACCCCGTAGTTTTTCCCGATGAAGTCATCGCTCCTGCGCTGCGTCCTGGCGCCAAGATCGCAGACCATGGCCCCGGAAATACTGGCGATCACCGCGGGCGAGTGGGTGGCGATGAGGAACTGAACCCCGGGGAAAAGGCCGGTAAGAAAGGGCAAGATGGACTCCTGGAGCTTCAGGTGGAGGTGCGCCTCGATCTCGTCGATCAGGACGACCCCCGAGAGCTCCTTCGAGGGATCCTTGCTGGTGCGCTTGAGATCTTCTTCCCTGAGCATCAGATCGGCCAGGATGGCAAGCACCGAGGAGGCACCGTCCGAGAGCTGCTTGAGATCGAAAGGGTAACCGTCGCTCAGCGTGAAGACGAAGTTGAACGCGGCCCGGTCGAACTCCATCTGCAAACCCGGGTCTCCGGCCACGAAGCCGACCCACTGACGGAACCGGTCCAGCCATCGCTCAATTCGTGCAACCTCGGCGACATCCTTGTCCACCCCGGCAAAGGCCTGCGCGGTCTTCTGGTTCACGAGGTACTGAAGCAAGAACGAGGAGAGATTCTTTCTCCTGAACCGCTCCAGCTCGAGCACCTTGGGCCCCTCCACCCTGGCCAGCTCCAGGCGACGGGTCGCCCAGAAGGCCGTGTGAAACCAGTCTCCTGGCAGACCGACCGGCGGGTGCTCATCCCAGAAGAGCTGGACGGGTCGTTCCTTCTGCAAGGCAAGGAGCCGTGCACGGTCGTCGAGAACGGCCTTCTGGATGTCGCTTCGCGAAAGATCGCTGGCTTCCCAGTGGGCGATTCGTTGAGGAAGCGCCACCCGGGGGTCGTTGGCCCCGTATTGTGAAGCTTCCATTTCGCGCTGGGTGGCCTCGAGGATCCCGCTCTTGCCGGAGCCATTGGGGCCGGTCAGGATGAGGTGAAGGAAGCGCCGGGAATCTCCGCTGGCGGGGGTCAAGTCAATGTCGAGGCCAGCGACGTTGCGGCAGCGCTCGGCAAGCACCCGGGTGACGTAGGGCATCGGCGCGAAGCTACCACGAGAAGGGGTGCTCGAAGGCTCTCCACCGGGCAGGGGAACCTTCCACGGGAGGCCTCCCGGGGCAGGCATCCCCTGTCCCTTGCCCTGGGCACCCCGCGGGGTACCTCGTGTGGTCAGGGGTGACCACGCCGGCCAGCTTGCATCCAGGGAGGACAAGGGCCCATCAGGCGGGCGGGCTGGGGTCGTCCTGGGGGGATGGGGTGGGGGAGCCTGGCGAAGCTGAGGGGCGGCGTAGGCGCAGGATGGGTTCGAGGGCGGCGGCCGCGGCGTTCCGGGTCTCTGGCTTGTTGCGACGCACCGTCGCCAGCACCGCGATCACGTAGTCGTTGAGCGCCGCGGTCAGGGAGCGGAGCGGCTCCAGCAGGCTCTCCGACACGATCGCCGGGGGGGCCGGGGTGGTGATCCCCAGCGCGGCCCCGTACAGCTCGAAGGTGCGGCGGATCTCATCAAGAAAATCTGGACCGAGCAGCTTGTTCAAGCGGGGCTCCAGCTTCTGCTCGTCGATCACGTTCAGGTGCGCCTTCACCTCGGCCCACTCGGCCGCGTAGCGCAGCCTCAGGAACGCCCGGGGCTGCTCCCCCACGAAGATCCGGTCGCGCAGCGCGGCGGCCTCCGCGGCGCGGGGGTAGAGATCCGTGGGCAGCGACGCGTGACTGTCGAGGGCGCTGTAGAGGGCGCTCCAGGCGCGATCCACCAGGGCGTCGACAGGTCTCGGATCCACGGCAGGGGCGGCCGCGGGCCTCCGCTCTTCCCGGCGCTTCTCCAGCGTGGCCAGCGCCGCGCTCACCTCATCCAGCGCCTCGCGCACGTTCTCTGAAGGGTCCTTCGGGGCCGCGCTCAGCAGCGCCGTGGCAAGCGCCATCGCCATGGGGACATCCAGGACAGGAAGCCTGTACTCCGTGGGGTTCAATCGTTCAGACATGCGATTCCTCCGGAGCGGCATCGTACACAGGGCCTCCGGCCATGACCACCGCACCCTGGGCCTCCGCCTGGGATGATGCAGTGGGCTGGTCACCGAGGCCCCCCACGCGAGGGAGGTTCAGGGACGTATCTTCCCGGCGAAGTCGCCGCTGTAGACGTCCCCCGGCTGGAGCGCGGGAGCGAAGCGCTGAAAGACGAGCTGGGCGATGTTCATCCCCGGGATCAGAGTCAGCGGGACTGAGCCTCTCGTCTAACCCCGACAGGAGAGGCGTTCCGCAGCCCACCGTCCAAGTGGACGGATTTCGTGGCCGTGGATGAGCCACGGCTCCGCCTGTCGGGGTTCAACAGAAAGCCGCAAGACCGTATCACAACATTTACGGTTTAGTAAGCAAGGTCAGAATGTCCAGGTTGCCTCCTACCCCGAACATGAGACCATGAATATTACGATCTCTTATCTTCTCGTTTTTTTCATTCAACTCGGGGGCCGTCGACAGCGTGTAGCCGGCAAGGACCGAGAGATAAGAACTGGGAGTAAAGCCTACGCCTGCGGCAAAAATAGGATTAATTTCACGCTGCCGGGTGGTTCGATCTGAGACAATCTTTGAGTTGTCTGTCGCATTGAAGACGCGATCGGAAAGCCTGACATTCGACTCGTAACCGAGGGGCTTGCCAAGCCAAAGACCTATTCGATACGACTTACAACTACTCTTCCAGTGGGGAGCATATCCGTAATTAGCGATAGCTTGCGATAGATTTGCCCTTCCTGTTGTGTATTCCAGGCTGAATGGATCGAGTTTACTCAATCGCCTTGCTTCTGCATAAATCTTTTGCTGCGCATTTTTATTTTTCGACTTGTCTTCTTCGTAGATCTCGAGATCCAGCATCAACTTTTCGATCGTTTGATCTTCCGGTATGTTAGCCTGAATCTCGGCTACAATTGCATCCAGCCTTCTCTTGGCTTCATTTCTAGCGACAGCTGAAGCCGCTTCCGAGGGTTCTTGGCTACCGTCTCCGACCCAACTCGACGAGCAGTAAGCGTTTCTGGGACCATTGTTCATCCAATAAGCAGGATGCACCATGAGGTACACCAACGAACCGAGGTGCGGGTTAGTTTGTCGCTCAATCCCTACCCCGAATGTCACAGAAGCAGCAAAGCCAGCTGTCAGCCCAAAACGAATCAATTTGCCCGACTTAAGCTCAGCGATCTTGTCTTCTTTTTCTTTTACCTGTTGCTTAAGCTTTTCATTAATCTGCCCAGGATCATAATTTGAGCTGGGATCTTTCTGAGGCTGAGATACAGATGATGCGGAAGAGGGCTCAGGCGCAGATGGTGCAGGAGGGGGTCGGTGCTGGGCAAAAGCGCTGTGACAGATGAACAAGCTTGCTGCCAATAGAGAGGAACGTGGCCTCATCAGGTTTCCTGGATTTAGATGGTAGGGTTGGTAGAAACGACTTCTACGCCATCCATAGCAGCACAAAGGTTTTCTAAAGTAAATGATCTTTCCTCCCCCAACGGATGCTCTGACGATTGTCAGCGAAGCCTAGCTCGTCCACAGCCATAAACCCGTCCACGTGGACGTGGACGTGGCCGCGGACGTGAACGGTGGGCTGGGGAACGCCTCTCCTGTCAGGGTTAGACGAAAGGCCGGATCCTAAATTGAGGGCGCGGGCAAGGAATTGCTGGAGGCGGCCCCTGGCTTGCGATGGATCTTCCCTACGCTCGAAGAGCAACCGAAGCGCAGCTTCTGCCTCGGTCCAGCCCTCCATGCGGGAGAGCGGTGTGGCCTGAGCAGCCGACGAGTCTGCGCCCTGATCCCCGACGCGATGGCGTCGGGGGAGGCAGGGCTCCCTTTCCTCCTGGCCGTACTCGAGCCAGATGCGGCAGGCCGGCCGGGGGACCTTGTAGGAAGGATCCTGCTCGGCCTGCCGCAGGTGGTGCAGCATCCCGATCGCCACCCCCACCCATGCTTCGTTGGTGTGCCTCATGGGGCGAGGATGAGGGAAACGCAGCCCCGGAGCAAGGTCGCCGGGGAGCGGCAAGCTCCGGCGCTCACCGTGCAGGTCGCCAGGGAAACACGGCGCCAGGGCCCGGACCTGCGATTCCTCCGGGGCGGCGTGGTACAAAGTTTCTCCGGCCATGACCACCTCACCCAAGCCCTCCCAAGCCGTCCCCGCAGCCGTTTCTTCTGCCCCCGCTGTCCCCGCGGCCCCCCCCTCGGCCCGTCAGGGAGAAGGGGGTGAGGTCTCCGACGCGATGACCGTCGAGGTGCAGCCCCGCAAGCCCCGGCTGGTCTGGCAGGGCATGGAGTACGGCGAGCTGGTCACCGCGGTCCCGACGCAGGTGGTGGAGGTGGTGCGTCCGGGGCGTGCGATCGAGCACAAGGACGCGCTGGGCAGCATGGATATCCGCAAGGCGCTGGCGCGGAATTCCGACGAGCTTCCGCCGAACCGGCTCATCTGGACCAACGACAACATCGTGGCGCTCCGCACCCTGCTGGATGAGCGCGACGACGGGGGGGCGTACCGCTACCGGGGCAAGGTCGATCTCATCTACATCGACCCACCCTTCATGGTGCAGAGCGACTTCCGCGCCGACAACACCGTCGAGATCGAGCTGGACGAGGGCGAGCACATCGAGGCCCGCAAGGAACCCTCCCTGGTCGAGATCCTGGCCTACAAGGACACCTGGCGCCAGGGCCTCGACTCCTTCCTCTCCATGCTCCGCGCTCGCCTCCTCCTCCTCAAGGACCTCCTTGCCCCCACGGGCAGCATCTACGTCCACCTCGACTGGCACGCCGTCCACTACGTCAAGGTCATGATGGATGAAATCTTTGGATACGAGAACTTCTCTGCGGAGATTATTTGGAAACGTACATCAGCAAGGTCTGACGCTAACAACTTCAATGCAATCCATGACACAATTCTTCATTATTCAGCACATCGGAGTGCTTATTTTAATCCAATTTTTGCACCGTATTCGCAGGATTATATAAAGTCACACTATGGGAGAAAAGATTCGTCGGGTCGGCGATATCGATTGAATGATCTCAGGAGCCCAAATCCAAGGCCAAACATGATGTACGACTGGAAAGGCTACAAGCCGCACAAAAACGGCTGGAGCGTTTCTGCCGAAGTCATGCAAAAATACGATGAACAAGGACTGATCTACTACCCGCCCAATGGAGAAAGGCTAGCATTCAAGAAGTACCTTGATGATGAAGGCTCACCAGTTTTGTCAATTTGGTCTGATATCCCTCCAGTTAACTCCCAGGCCGTTGAGCGCCTCGGCTACCCTACGCAGAAGCCTGTCGCGTTGCTGGAGCGGATCATCCGAGCGTCCTGCCCCCCCGGTGGTCTGGTTCTCGACTGTTTCATGGGCTCGGGGACGACGGTGGAGGCGGCGGAGCGGCTGGGGCGGCGGTGGATCGGGGTGGATAACGGGAAGTTCGCGGTGCACCTGGCGAGGAAGCGGCTGATCCAGCTGCACGACCAGCCGAGGCCGCCGGAGAAACCTCAGTACAGCTACGACGAGTGCGAGCACTGCGGGAACATCGAGCGCAAGGAGAAGAAGCAGAAGGCGGCGAAGAAGTTCGAGGTGCAGCCCTTCTCCGTGGAGAACATGGGGGTGTACCAGCGGGTCGCGGCCTGGGAAGACTTTGCCTCCCAGCGGTCCAAGTACCGCGACGAGATGATGGCCGTCTTTGGCGGGGAGGTGGTGCAGCTCCCGGGGAAGAAGAACCTCCACGGCAAGAAGGGGAACTCCTGGGTCCATGTCGGGCCGCTGGATGGCCCCGTGCCCCCCGCCCTGATCTGGACCATCGCCCGGGAAGCCGCTGACACCCAGCTCTCCACCGTCACCATCCTGAGCGCCGACGCGGACACGCTCCCCGGCCCCGAGAAGAAGCAGATCGCCGAGTCCACCGGCGTGACGGTGGTGGTGCGGATCATCCCCGCCAGCGCCATCGACGAGGTGCGGCGGCGGCTGGAGCTCCAGAAGGGGGGAGGCGTCCAGGGCGAGTCCATGGCGGTGCCCGTGTTCTACGCCCCGCTGGCCATCGTGCTGGCCGCGGAAGTCAAGGGCAACGAGGTCACCGTGCGGCTGGAGCGCTGCGAGGTGGACGAGGAATCCTTCGTGCAGAGCCAGCGCCCGCTGCTCAAGCCCATCAGCGAGGGGATGAGCGCGGGGGCGCTCAAGAAGGCGAAGGCGGAGCTGAAGAAGTGGGAGGAGCGGGAGCAGGCCCTGAAGAAGTGGCTGAGGAGCGCCGATAGCTGGAAGAAGTTTGTCGACTTCTGGGCGGTGGACTGGGACTACCAGAGCCGCCGGGGCGAGGACGGGAAGCCGATCTTCGAGACCGACTGGCAGAGCTTCCGCACCAAGGGGTCGAAGGGGACGCCGGAGCTGACCTTCGAGGCCATCGGCCGCTACGACCGCAAGGGCCGCTACGAGATCGCCGCCCGGGTGACCGACGTGTTCGGCAACGATGGCATCGCCACCGTGGTCGTGGAGGTGAAGTGATGGCCTCCCGGAAGAACCCCGAGAACCTCGATCTGCTCGCCGCCCCCAACCGGCAGAGCGCCCTGCTGGAGCACCTGACCGAGCTGGTGGACCTGTGGCGCGGCTTCCCGCTGGGGCCAGCGCAGGATCCCTACCCCTCCCAGGAGCCCTCCTACGCGCCCCGGGCTGCGGGCGAGCACGCCCTGTCGGAGACCTCGATGGCGCTGCTGCGGCACTGGTTCCAGCCGGAGCCCCACGAGATCCGGGCCGGGCGAGGCGTGGGGTTGTTCAAGTACTGGCCCCACCAGCGGCGCCTGGTGGAGACGGTGATCTACCTGCGAGAAGTGCGACGCCTGACGCGGGTGGAGCAGCTCTACGCCTTGGCGGATATCGAGGTGACGGCGCAGCGAGACCCCTGGCCCAAGCTGGGAGGCCAGCTCGCCACGGGCTCCGGCAAGACCAAGATGATGAGCCTGCTGATCGCGTGGGCGTATCTGAACGGCCTGTTGCACCCGGACAATCCGATGGGCTTTGGCCGCCATGTGCTGCTGATCGCGCCGGGACTGTTCGTGCGCGACCGGCTGGTGCAGGACTTTGCCCCCGACGAGGGGCCGTCGGTCTTCGAGGCAGACCCGGTGATCCCGCCGGAGCTGCGGCGCCTGTGGGACTTGAAGGTGTACAGCCCGACGACCTGCCCGCTGAGGCTGGACCCGGCCCAGGGCGCGCTGGTGATCACCAACATCCATCAGCTCCTGCGGACGCCCGACGAGCCGCTGCCGAAGCTGAACCACAGGGGGCAGGGCGAGCTGCTGTTCGAGCCGGACCCGAGGGCGCTGGAGGACAGCTCGACGCCGCTGATCCAGCGGATGGCCCGATCGCGGGGCCTGCTGGTCATCAACGACGAGGCGCACCACGTCTGGGATGAACCGGGGCACCAGACCTACGAGAGCGCGCAGAAGAAGCCCGGTTCGACGGAGGAGGCCACGACGGCGATGGCGTGGATCCACGCGCTGCGGAAGCTGAACGGCGATCCCGGGATGAAGAGCCGGCTGGCGCTCCAGGTGGACCTGTCGGCGACGCTGTTCGAGGAGAAGGGCGGGGCCCAGAAGGCGAAGAAGGGGGCCGGAGCGGAGCCGCCGAGGGCGCTGTTCCGGCACACGGTGGTGCGCTACGACCTGAAGGACGCCATCGAGGACCACATCGTGAAGCGGCCCATCCTGGAGCGCGTGACGGTGCGCAAGGAGGGGTCGGACACCAGGGAAGCGCTGATCCGGGAGGGGCAGCCAAACGCCTGGGAGAAGTACCGGAACATGCTGGTGCCGGGCATCCAGCGGTGGAGGCAGGTGCGCGAGGGGATGAGGCAGGACGGAGATCAACGAAAACCGATCCTGTTCGTGCTGTGCGAGGACAAGCGACAAGCCCGGGAGATCGCCAACTTCCTGACCTATGGCTCGGCCTCGGATCAGGAGCTGACCGATCAGCCAGTGCGGGGCTACGTGGAGCCAGAGACCGGAGAGCGCCTGTTCGTGGAGAAGGACGCGCAGGGCGTGGAGCGCTCGACGGTGGTGGAGATCCACATCGGCCAGAAGGAGCAGAACAACGAGGCGGAGTGGGACAAGATCCGGAAGACGGTGAACCAGATCGACCGGGAAGAGGTGCTTGTCGAGGACGAGGCCGGGAACAAGGTGCTGGTGCCGAACCCGTGCAACGTGGTGATCAGCGTGATGATGCTGAAGGAGGGGTGGGACGTCCGGAACGTGAAGGTGATCGTCCCGCTGCGCCCGTGTGACTCGCGGACCCTGACGGAGCAAACGCTGGGGCGTGGTCTGCGGAAGATGCATGCCCCCGAGGTGCAGGAGGACGGCGCCGTCGAGGTGCGCGAGGAGTACCTGTACGTGATCGAACACCCCTCGTTCGACGGGATCCTGGATCAGCTCAAGGACATCCTGACGGACGTGGCGGACGGGCAGCAGGTCCCGCGGGACAACAACCAGTGCGCGATCTCGCCGCTGGTGGACCCGGGCGCGAGGGCGGCGCGGGACGTGGTGCTACGGCGCTTCCTGGGGATGCGGCGGGTGGTGGCGAACTGGGCGCAGCGGATCGACGTGAAGCGCCTGCCGCCGCTGGAGAAGAAGCTGCCGTGGCAGGAGGAGATCCCCCGGCAGATCATCGAGACCTCGCTGAAGGTGGCGCTGGGCGGGGTGGACCGGGAGGGCGGGCAGAGCTTCGAGCTGCCCGAGCTGCCCTCGTACCGGGACTACAAGCATGTGATCCGGTACGCCTACGTGGACCCGCTGCTGAAGGAGCTGCATGCGAGTCACTTCTACCGGAACGAGGTCTTCCTGATCGTCGAGCGCTACCTGGAGCAAAAAACCTTCGCCCTGCCCCGGGGTATCCCCCTCTCGTTTGCCAGCATGATGGAGGGCGAAGACCTGACCATCGCCCTGGGAAACCTGGCACGAACGGACGTTCTGGAGGCGGTCCGCAGGGCGCTGGGGGAGCAGCTCCGCAAGGTCATGATGGAGCAGGTCCCGGCGGAAGAGGCGGAGCTGAGCGAGGAGCTGGCCAGCGAGCTACCGGGCTACCTGGCGGCGAAGAAGCACCTGTACGAGCCGCTGAAGCGCTCGGTGTTCGACCGGGTGGCGACGGAGAACCAGGACGAACTGCGGGTGGCGCGGCTGCTGGACGAGGCAGAGGACGTGATCGGGTGGATCTACAACCACCGCTCGGGGGTCGGTCATTTTCTCGAGTACGAGCGGCAGGGAAAGCGGGCGAGGTATTATCCGGATTTCCTGGCCCGTGTGCGGCGAGGCCCGGTGGTGCACCACCTGATCGTGGAGGTGAAGGGGCGGCTGGACGACAAGGACAAGATCAAGGCGCACGCGGCGCTGGCGCTGTGCGATCTGCTGACGGAGCAGACAGGAGAGCCCTGGCATTACGTGCTGCTCCTGGAGAACAAGGCGCTGGGGCGAGAGGACATCTCCTGGTGGGAGAACCACTCGCCACCGGACGTGGCGACGCTGCTGCACCACCTGGAAGGGCTGCCGATCTACAGCGCCCCTGGGGTGTCGCTCTTCCCTGCCGCGGTGATCCGTCAGGAAACGGTCCCCGAGCCGGACCAGTACACTCGCTACCTGCCCCTCCACGACCTGGAAGAGATCGCGCTGAAGGGGGTGTCCACGCCGACGGTGCGGGGTTGGTTCCCGGTGCCCCCGGAGCCGCCGCTTTCCCGGGGGATGTTCGTGGCCCGGGTGATGGAGCAAGCCCCCGGCGTGACCCCCGGATCGCTGGGCGTGTTCCGGCGCATTCCGGAGGGGATCAAGCCCCAGGCGCTGGACGGCCGACGGCTGGCGGTGGTCCTGAAGCCATCGGACCCCGGAGGACGCCCCGAGGTGTTGCTGCGGAGGTTGAGGATCGAGGCCGACGGGACGAGCGCGCGGTTGCTGAAAGAGGACAGCACCCGATCCCAGCCCTCTCCGCAGCAGATCGGCGCCATCGCCCTCGTGGCGGAGCTCCTTCGCGTGGTCGGAGAGCTCCCCCCAGGAGCCCTGGAGCCGTCGCCTGCTCAGTCCACCATGCGGCCGTTTTTGGAAGAGCTATACGCCCTCGATCCACAGAGCCCACGGAAGGCCCTCCAGCTTGTGTTCGACCGCCTCGACGACGCCTTGCAGGAGGAAAATTTCACCTTTTGTGACCGGATGCTGGAGCAAGCAGCGCCGGAGCGCCTGAGCGTGACGGCCGCGCTGGGGTTCCTGTCGGCCACCCTGGGGGCCAGGGACAGGCTCACCAAGCGAGAGAGCTATGCCAGGCGTCTGCGGGAAGTGCTCCAGAAAAGCCGCCCTGAAGATGTGAACGATCTGCTGAAGGGACTGGAGTGAACCGATGACGAACCATGTTCAGCGGACCCATGCAGCCGGTGCTCTTGCAGGGGCAGCGGTGGCGGTCTGGGATAAAAACCCTGGGCACACCGGCATTCTTTTCGAGCACTCGGACGGCAGCATGATGCTCCTTCATCTGGCAAGTCACCAGACGCTGCGCATGAACCAGCCTACCAGGAAGAACGGCTGGGTGCGTGCTCGGATCCCCAAGGAACGACTGGAGCAGGTCGCAGCGTTGTGCGAACGAATCTGGCACAAGCACGGCACCAACATCCCCTACGGTTTCCGATACGTAGCGACCCGATTTTCTCGAGCAGGCGAGTTCAAGAAGGGGCTCGGAACAGGGGAAACCGGACTGACCTGCGCGACCTTCGTGCTGGCGGTGTTTGCATCCGTGGGGCTCGACCTGCTCCGGCTGGAGGAATGGGAGAAACGCCCCGAAGATGGGGCTCGCTTCGAGGAGATCTTGAATACTTTCAAGGAGGGTGGAGTTCCAGCCCCCGCGTTGGCGATCATGAAGCAACAGATCGATGCGGTGCGGTACCGACCGCTGGAGGTCGCAGGGGGGTCGATGTTCACGCCCCCTGCGAGCTTCCAGGATGCTTCCGGCAGGGCGACCGAGATCGAACAGGAGCTACGAGGAGAATAAAACGCAGTGTCATCCGTGGCCCCGCACCCTCGCCTGGACCGCCCGCGCCGCGCTCCTGCTGTTCGCCCTGGCTCGGCGCTTACCGGCCTGCTCTCACCGGAGCCCGACGCGGGCGGCGATCTCGACCGAGGATGGCATCCAGGGGGCTTCCTGCGGGGTCATGAGGCCGCGGTAGGGGGAGCGAGGGGGCGCTGGGCGGCGACGAAGGGCGAGATGTCCTCGATGTCCAGGGTCCACTCCTCGACCAGGGAGCGCAGGGTCTTGCCTCGAAGGCCGAGCTGGATGGCCCGGCGCTCGGATTTTTCGCCCCCGGGCAGGTGATCTGGATCCCACTGCAGGCGCACCTCCGAGCGCGCCAGGGCGCCGCGCCAGTGTTCGGGGCTCTCGAACAGCTCGGGGGAAAACGATGAGGGGACGGCCTCGGCCAGGATGCGCTCGAAGCCCTCCCGCGCCACATGGATGGCGAGCGTGACCTCCTGAGCTTCCTTGGTGCCCCAGCCCGAGCGGAACATCATCCACAGGAAATTGGGCTTGATCCAGCTCATTCGATCGAACGAAAACCCGTCTCCGCCCAGGCGTCGGTGCTCGGCGGCCCAGCGCCCGATCGACGGCCTGTAGGCCTGGTAGACCACCACCGAGCGCTCGCTGGACTGGGCCATCAGGTGACGCCCCGAGGTGGGCCAGCGCGGGGCCTGTTCGAGATAAGAAGCCACAAGGAGCGAGCGAGGGAGCATGGGTACCTCCACGGAGCACGGTCATCGAACCTGAACCCTGGCGCAAGCCCAGCGCCTTCCGCAAGGTGACCATGGGCAACCTGGACAAGAGGGGAGACCATGGAGCCATGCAGATCGTGATTCACCCTTCCGACAGGAAGATTGCCCTCGTGAGCGAAGAGAAGCTCAAGGTGTTTGCACCGGACAACACCCTGCTCGCCGCCGTGGACCTGGCAGAGGCGAAGCGAATCGCTGGATGGCAGGGCGGGGTGGCGGTGCTGACCGGCACCCTTTCGCCCGCCGGTGCGTCGGTGAACCGGGCCGTCGTCCACCGGTTTTCCTGGGATCTTGTCCCGCTGGGCACGGTGAGCATCGGCGAGGTGGACCGCCACGGGCTGTCCCTCTCGTCGGATGGAGCCTGGATGGTCGTCACCGACTGGACCAAGGGAAAGGTGACCGTCCTGGATGCTCGCACCGGCGAGCGCCTGGGAGGGGCCGGAAAGTCCATACCATCTGGAGCTTCTCTATCCCCGGACGGAACCCTCGCGATCGCGGGGGCCGCGGATCAAGGGGACGGGGCCATCCTGATCTTCGAGGTCCGCGGGGCGAGGGACGGCAAGCTGCCGATGCACGAGCTGCCCCCGCCGAGGTCGAAGGTGGGGCTGGACGATGCGCCGTACTTCAGCGCCTTCTCCGCGGATGGGAAGCTTGCCGCCGTTTCCAACGAGAGCTGGGGGGGTCGAGGCGTGTTCATGTACGACATCGAGGCACGCAAGCCGCTCTGGAGCGCCGAGCTGCCCAGCTCCGGCGAGGAGCCAGAAGAGTGGAGCCCGCCGCTGTTCACCTTCGCCGATCAGGGGCGGTTGCTGCTGGTGCGCTCCCTCGGGGCCGTGGTGGCTTACCGAGCGACGGATGGCGTCAAGCTGGGTGAGGTCAAGGTCAAGGGGAAGGGGTTCGACGGGCTGGCTGCGGACGATCAGGGAGCGCGGGTGCTGCTCCCTGGGCCCGAGCCCCTCGCCCTCGCTTACCCCGCCGGCTGGGCTTTAGGGCGCTTTTGTACGGAGGTGAACCACGCTGGGGAGGAGTCGCTGGAGAGGGGTCCGGGCGAAGAGCGGGAAGAGCAGCCCCTGGAGGCCTCGGAAGTAGCCAAAAGGGACCAACCGGACGGAGTCGACGCGAGGGCACCAGCGGCGAAGGAGGGGCTCGATCTCGTCGCGGTTGACCCCCCAGGGCATGGGAGGGGCCTGGTAGTGGCGCGTCTTGCGGAAGCCTTGCAGCGTCTTCCTCGAGAACCAGCGAGGGATGACGTCGAACATGATCTCGACGCCAGAAAAGCGCTCGCAGATGGCCTGGAGGAGCCGCTGGACCTCTGGCTCGGGGAGGTACATCAGCAGGCCCTGGGCGGTGAGGAAGACGGGGGAGGCCGGGTCCACCTCGTCCATCCAGCGCAGGTCAAGGGCGCTGCAGGCCAGGTGGCGGCACCGATCCGGCGGGGACAGGAACCGATCTCGCACCGCGATGGCCTCGGGGACATCGACACAAAGCCACCGGATCTTGCCGTCATCCACCCGCTGGAACTGGGTCTCCAGGCCGCAGGCCAGCTCGACCACGGTGGCGCCAGGGTGAGCTTCCATCCAGGGCCTCACGGCGTCATCAAAGACACGAGAGCGGATGGCGTGAGAGCCGTCAGGGGCGCCGAAGCTGCGCCGGTAGTCGTACGAGATGGCCCGGTAGATGCGGATCGCCTCGGGGTCCTCGAGGATCGGGCGGGGGCGCATCGCCTCGGACGCACGATTATGGAGGGTCCATAGCATGGTCTCGGGGACGCCCGAGAGGTGGACGGGGGAGGGCATGAGGGTCTCCTGTTCAGGGGGAAATTTCCGGTGTTTGTTGCGCGTTCCAGAGCCTTGCGTAGACCCCCTGCCGGGCGAGGAGGGAGGGGTGATCCCCCTGCTCGACGAGCCTGCCCTGATCGAGCACGAGGATCCGATGGGCGCGCTGGATGGTGCGGAGCCGGTGCGCGATGACGACCACCGTCTTGCCGGCGATCAGCTCGTCGATCGCCTGCTGGATCGCCGCCTCGGCGGAGGGATCGACGCTGGCCGTTGCCTCGTCGAAGAGGATCACGTCGGCATCCTTGAGGAGCGCGCGGGCGATGGAGATGCGCTGACGCTCGCCGCCGGAGAGGTGGCTGCCGCCTTCCCCGACCTGGGTATCGTAGCCACGAGGCAAGGAGCAGATGAACTCGTGGGCCTGGGCGCGGCGAGCGGCGAGGAGGATCTCGTCCTCGGAGGCGTCTGCCTTACCGATACGGATGTTGTCGCGGATGGAGCCGGAGAAGAGGACAACATCCTGGGAAACCAGGGCGACGCGGCGGTGCAGATCCTGCTCGGATAGATCGCGGAGGTCGACACCACCCAGCTCGATACGCCCGCGGTTCACGTCCCAGAGCCGTGCCAGCAGGTGAACCAGGGTGCTCTTGCCGCTGCCGGAGGGCCCCACGAGGGCCGTGAGGGTGCCAGGTTCAAGCTCGAGGGAGACCCCCTGCAAGGTCGGCCGAGAAGACCCCTCGTGGGAGAACTCGACCTCGACCATGCGGATCGAAGACCCCTGGGGCAAGGCTCGGGAGCGCTCCAGCTGAGGGAGGGTGGGGGTTTCAAGGACGCCCCGGGTGCGCTCGAGGGCCTGCTTTCCGAAGCGCAGGAGCAGGAGGGAGGTGCCCAGATCAAAGAGAGGGTTGAAGAACTTGATGCTGACCACGATGAACAGCAGAAAAACATCGCTGGAGAGGGACCCATGGGCGACCATCCAGGCGCCCACGAGCACCAGGAGCGAGAACCCCGCCTCGACGGAGAAGCCATAAGCCCCCAGGAAAGGCGTCGGCAACAGCTCGACCCGGAGGGTCTCGCGGCGCAGCCTGATCAACGCTTGATCAAGGCGCTGGTAACCCTGACCGAAACGCCCCAGGGTTCGCAGCACCTGGATCCCGCGGATGTACTCGAGGATCGCCTGGTTGCTGTCCTCGATGACGCCAAGGAGGCGGCCCGTGGCGCGCCCCAGGATCCGCATGCTGACCGCGAGGAGCAGCGCGGCCAGGGGCAGCGTGGCCATCATGACCAGGCCGAGCCTCGGATCTACCGCCAGCAGGAAGAGTCCGACAAAGAGGGGGATCGCGAGGCCGCCGGAGAGGTACGCGATGAAGTGGCTCCAGATCTCCGAGAGCAGGTTCATCTCGGTGGTGAGCACGCCGGCCAGGGTGCCGCTGCGGGAGGAGGAGAACCATCCCATAGGGAGCTTCCGGATATGATCCGCCACCCGGAGCCTGGCGGCGCCGAAGAGGCTGTAGGAAGAGGTCATCACGTCGATCATGGCGCCGACCCCCAGCCAGATCTGGAGGGCCAACCCGAGGAACATGAGGGCCACCAGGAAGGCCGTGCGTGCAGGGTCGACGTGGCCAGCGAGCAGATCCCGGAGCAGCAAGTAGAGGCCAGCGTAAGGGACAGCCCCGAAGAGCGCTTCGACGGCGCCGCGGGCGATACCCCGGGGGAGCCTCGGGTCGCTGGTTTGCGCCAGGTCGGTGGCCACGGTGAAGAGCGAGGTGAGGGAGCGGATCACGATGCACCCCCGGCGAGGAGAGACCAGCGTCCTGCCTGGTCGTAGCTCTGCCAGAGACGGCGGTAGACCGGGCAGCGACCCAGGAGCTCATCGTGGGTGCCCGCGTCGACAGCCTCGCCCTGGTCGAGGACCACGATATGATCCGCGTCGAGGATGGTGGAGAGGCGGTGAGCGATGATCAGGACGGTCTTGCCCCGGGCGAGCTCCCGGAGGGAGCGGTGGAGCAAGGCCTCGTTCTCGGCGTCCGCAAAGGCGGTGGCCTCGTCGAGCAAGAGGATGGGCGCCCCCTTGAGCACCGCCCTTGCGATGGAGAGGCGCTGCCTTTCACCGCCAGATAGCCGAGCGCCTCGCTCTCCCAGGGGGGTGTCGTAGCCATGAGGGAGAGCCATGATCACGTCATGGATGCGAGCAAGACGGCAGGCGTCTTCCAGCTCCTGCGGGGATGCATCAGGGCGGGCGAGCAGCAGGTTGTCTCGCACGGACCCCTGGAAGAGGAAGACCTCCTGGAAGACCAGGGAGAGCCGCGCGAGATGCCCTTCGAGGGGGACAGCGCGCAGGTCGACGCCCCCGATCTCGATGGCCCCCTGGTTCACATCCCAGAAGCGACTGATCAGCCGGAGCACGGTGCTCTTGCCGGCCCCGGACGCACCGACGAGGGCGGTCGTTGCCCCTTGCCGCGCGGTGAAGCTGAGCCTCCGGAGGATGGGCCGATCGTCGTAGGAAAAATCGACACCCTTGAATTCAATGTCCGCCCCTGTCGGGATCGCCACCGAGCCCCGATCCAGAAGCGGAGGCTCGTGGAGGATGGCCTGGATATGATCGGCCCCTCGCAGCAGCATCTGCACGTTGCCGAGGACGTTGGCGATCCGCAGGAAGGGGGACAGGACCTGGGTCCCGACCAGCAGGAAGAGCAGCAGGGTCGGTGTGTCGAGGTCGCCGCGGTGGTGGAGCCAGGCCCCCACCGGGACCAGGAAGAGGGCGCTGGTCCCGCCGCTCAGCAGCTTCATCGCCACGATGAAGGGCGGGGCCGATTTCCGTGCGTACTCCTCGATGTAAGCGGTCATCTGATCGATGGCCTGCCGGAGCTCCCCGAAGCTCCGAGCCTCCAGCCCGAAGGTCTTCACCACATGGATCCCCCGGAGGTACTCGATCACCGCCCGCTTGGTGGTCTCGTTGGCGCCATGGTAGCGGTCGTAGCTCTCGCGGCCCGTGCTGCTGAACATCGCGAACTGCATCAGCACCGCGAAGGGCACCGCCAGCAGCGAGGCGAGGGCCATGCGCCAGTCGATGGCGAACATCAGGGCCAGCGCCGCCATCGGCACGGAGAAGGCCGCGGCGGCGTCCGGCAGGATGTGAGCAAGGAAGGCCTCGAGCCCCGCCACGTCATCGGTCATCGCCTTGTGGAGCGCCCCCGCCTGGTGCCTGGAGAAGAAGCCCAGGGGCACCTCCCCCATCTTGCGGGCCAGCCGGATCCGGAGGTCGTAGAGGATGCCAAAAGCCCCCGCGTGAGCCAGCCCATGGCTCGCCATCGCGAAGGCAAATTTTCCCAGGGTGCAGGCCCCACCGAGGAGCGCATGGCGCAGGACCTGCTCCGGGTGCGGCTCCGGGCCCAGCATGTCCTGAGCGATCGAGTAGACCGCGAGGTAAGGACCCAGGCCGCAGGCCGCGGAGAGCACCCCCGCGAGGCAAGCACCCCCCAGCGACCAGGGCCGCGTGGAGACCAGCCGGAAGAGCCCACGGACCCCGCCTCCGGGGTCTGGAAGGGCGGGGGCCGGATCAGGTGTGAGCAGCAGATCCAGGGCCGAAGCCCCCTGGGTTTCTCCCCGCGCGCTCATGCGTCACCCCCGCGGTGCAGACCCTCGACCATCGCGGCGCACAGCTTCAGGTAGGCGTCCTCCTGCTGCTCCGGGCCCCCCAGATGAGCCAGCCGCGAGGCGTAGCGATCCCGGTACATCACCCAGCCTCGCATCAACCCGCCCACCGCGATCAACAGCAGCTCCGGATCCACCGCCCCCACTGCCCCCCCGCGCTGCCCCTCGCGCACCCGGGCCACCAGCTGATCCATCAGCTCGTGCTCCCCGGGCCACGCCTTCGTATCCCCTTCCAGCGTCGCCCACGCTGCCAGCTTCATCCAGGCCGGGTTCGACTCGAAGAAGCGGAAGTACTCGCGCAACCCCCCCTCCACGAACCGGGCAAAATCACCCCCGGGGAGCGCAAACTGCGGCGCCTGCGCCCGCATGTAGGACGCCATCGCGCGCTCCTTCACCGCCTCGTAGAGCCGCTCCTTCGTGCCGAAATGGTACTGGATCAACCCCATGGAAACTCCGGACTCCTGGGCCAGCTCCCGGAACGAGACCCCCGCAAAACCTCGCTCCGCAAACAGCCGCTCCCCCGCCTCCAGCACCTTCGCCCGCACCCCCTCCGGATCCCGATGCCCACGCCCCTTCCCCCCTGCTCCGCCTTGTCCTTGTGTCATGAGCCTTGTTGTACGATCAACAAGCATCAGAACCCAAGGATTCTGGCCCAGATCCTTGATGGCAGGGAGGGGTGGGGGGAGAAAACAGATGTTGAAAGTCATTTTCAAAAATGATTTACCTGGCGAACCGGGGCTGTCAAGCGGGCAGCGGAACCCCGGTCGCAGAAAGGGCAGCAGGAGCGATGAGCAGCAAGCAGCAGCAGGACGAGGCGCGAGGGGTGGGGGGCGAGACGAGGGGTCAGAGCGGGGGGGAAGGGCTGGTGGTGCCGAGGGGGGCGGTATCGCTGCTGCTGTCGGCGGTGAGCGAGGGGGGGCTGAAGGCGGATCCGGCGGCGGAGCGGCTATGGAAGAGCGTGGGGGTTTGTCTGGATGTGCCGTCCTCGCTGAGGAAGGCGACGGTGAAGCGGCTGGGGGTGGTGGACCGGGTGTGCGAGGGGTTTTTGGGGAAGAATCCCGGGGGGCTGGTGGTGTCGGTGGGGTCGCTGCTGGGGACGAGGGGGCAGCGGGTGGGGCGAGGGCGGTGGCTGGACGTGGATCCGCCGGCGATCGCGCAGATGAGGCGGGAAGAGCTGGGGGCGCGTCCGGGCTACCGGCAGGTGGCGCTGGATCTGGAGGAGCCGGATGCGTGGCTGAGGCGTCTGGGGCGCCGGGTGGGGCCGCTGCTGGTGGTGCTGGAAGAGCCGCTGCTGTCGATGCCGGAGCGAGCGCTGGGGGCGTGGCTGGACGGGGTGGCGTCGCATCTGCCTGCGGGGACGGAGCTGGTGGTGCCGGCGGATCGGCGCTGGGCGCTGGGCATCGCCGCGCACGGGGGCGAGGGAGGGGAGGGGGCGCTGGTGCACTGCGGGCAGACGATCACGTACTGGCCCGGGCTGCGGCGCAGCCCGCTCGAAGGGGAGGGCGACCTGCGGGAGGAGCTGGACGAGGTGCGGCGGCTGTCGATCCTGCTGCGAGCGCAGTGGGTACCGTCGCTGCTGGTGCTGCGGCTGCGGTGAGGGGTTCGGCGAGGAGAAGCGAACCCCGCCGGGGTAAGACGCTCTGGGCGTAGAACTCGACGACGAGCTGGATCTGCAGGGGGAAGGGGACGGAGGTCTCGTCGGGGAGATCCAGCACCCTGGCCGCGGCCTGGGCCCGATCGACGTCGAGCCAGGCGGGGCGCGGGTGCTGGTCGTCGCCCAGGCTGGACTGGACCTGGGGGTTGGAGCGCATGCCCTCCGCCAGGGTGACGACGTCGCTGCGCTTGACGCGGAAGGAGGCGATGTCGACGCGGCGCCCGTTGACCAGCACATGGCCGTGGCTCACCAGCTGCCGCGCCGCCGGGATCGTCGCCGCGAAGCCGGCGCGGAAGACGACGTTGTCGAGCCGGCGCTCCAGGAGCTCGAGGAGCTTCTTGCCCGCATCCCCCTTCACCCGCCGGGCCTCGCTCATCAGCCGGCGCATCTGCTTCTCGGTGACCCCGTAATTCGCCCGGAGCTTCTGCTTCTCCTTCAGCCGCACGCCGTACTCGGACAGCTTCTTGCGGGCCGCCCCGTGCTGGCCAGGAGGCATCGGACGCCGCTCGATCTTCTTGCGCGAGAGCCCCGGGAGCTCGACCCCGAGCGCCCGCATCACCTTGACCCGTGGACCTGTGTACCTGCTCATCGTTTCCTGTCCTTCTTTCTCTTGCGATTCCCCCGCCCAAACCAGAGCGCTCCGAGCACCGCCGCCCAGAACATCGGCAGCTTGCCCCCACCCTCCCGGCGGACCGCGCACCCGCCCTCGACCTCCGGCGCAGCCTCCGCTCCGCTGGGTGGCCCAGGAGCCGGGGACGTCGGGGTCGAGGTCGGCGTCGGCGCGGGCGCAGGGGTCGAGCCGGTCGGCGCAGGCTCCGGGGTCGGCGCGGGCTCCGGGATCGCCTCGGCCTTCACCGCGAAGCTCGCGTCGCTCTTCTTCTCGCTCACCCCCGCCAGCACCAGCACCCCGGGCCCCTCCAGCTCTGCCGGCAGCGCCTGGGCACGGGCGAGCTGCACACGCCCCTCCACCATCGGCAGCGCCACCCCGCGCACCCGCTCCGGGTTCGCCTCCAGCGTCACGCGCTGCCCCTTCGCGAAATCATAAGGGCGGTACCGGGAGCTCAGCCCCGCCATCACCCCGGACCACGCCCCCCCCTCGGCGAGCAGGCCGTCCTCGACATAGGGAACTTCCGGATAACTGGCGCCCCCGGGGTACCCCCCCTCCTCCCACCGCTCGCCCGTCGCCGCGTTCCAGGCGCGGAAGGTCGTCATCTCCTCCGCCGGATCCACCCCCGAGGCCTGGAGCGAGGACGCCACCGCGGCGTAGGCCCCGAGCCCCTCGCCCTGGCGATCGAGGGCCCCCAGGATCACGCCGACGCCGCGGCGCTGCTCCAGGAAGACAGGCCATAGTGCACTTCCATACAGAAAGGAGGCGGTGACGCCGCTGGGGGGCAGGTCGAGGGGCCGGTTGGGCTGGCTCAAGAAGGCCGGGAGGTAGCTCTCCAGATCGGTGAGGGAGGGGGAGAGCCGGTCCGCAGCCCACTGGGCTGTGCCCTCGGCCCAGTACCGGTCCATGCCGGCGTTGTAGCCGTTCTGCACCGCATGAAAGAGCTCGTGGGGGAGGATCGTCCGGATCCCTTGCTCGAAGGACTTGTAGCCCCGGTTCTGGGGCTTTCGCTCGACGATGAGGTAGCTGGAACACCGGAACACCCCGCCCCCCTCCTCGCACCGGGTCGGGGAGGCCAGGCCATCCGCGGCGGCGAAGGCCATGAGGTACACGTCCAGCAGGCCATCGCCCCCGTCGCACCCGGGCTCCGCGTCGCCCGGGGGGGCCTGGAACCCCCAGCTCACGAAGCCATCGAGGGCCTCCTCGGCCACCTGGGAGGCCAGGGCCACGTGATCCGGGACCCCGTCCGGCCGGGTGCTCGCCAGCTCCGGCGCCTGCTTCCCCTCGGTCGCGTACCACACCCGCACCCGCGCCCCCGCGAAGGACGACACCGGCGCCCCCTCGTAGCTGTAGCTGGTCGCCGCGGGATCCGTGGGACGAGGGTCCGGGCAGGCCCCCGCCGGCGCCCCCCACAGCCCCACCGCAAGGGCCGCGCTACACCAGCGCCACATGGGCGATCGCGGGTAGACGTTTTCCATAGACAAGGTGGAGGCTCTCGACCCCCTGCATCGCCGCCCAAACATCCGGGTCATGGCGCTCTTGTGGCACGAACCTCAGCCGCGGGTAACGGATCTGGAGGGACGCCCCCTGCTCCCCCGCGCGCCGCACCAGCAACGACCGCTCGGCCCCGAAAGGCTCGACCAGGTGCCGCCGATCGTGGGCAAACAGAAGCTCGGTCCCCGCCGGTAGACGGTGCGACACCGCGTCCAGCACCGCGTGGAAATCACCAGGGCAGGATTCGAGCAAGCCGCTCTCGGACACCAGCAGCAGCGGTTGCTTCCAGGAGGCCACCCGGTCCACCCAGCTCGTATCCCCCGGATCGCAGCCGACCTGCTCGTAACCGACCCACCCCCCGAACAGCTCTCGCTTCATCTCTGCCTGCCCTGGCTCGTCCACGTCCAGCCACCGGGAAGCCAGCGTCTTCAACCGCTGCGGCCTCGTCGAGAGGCCACCCCCCAGGTGCACCACCCCGACCCCGCGCCGCACCGACAGCCGGTGCTCGATCACCACGTCCAGCGTCATCGCCACCAGCACCAGCGGCCTCAGCTCGTCGTCCCCGAACAGCTCGCGCCTCAGCCCCACCCGACCCACCAGCGCCTCGGCCGCTCGATCCTCGAACCCGAGATCCGGGTAGCGCTCCCGCGAGCGCGCACAACCCAGCAGCGACGCAAGGCTGTGCCTCATTGCTCCGGCCCACCATGGCTTGGTCATCGTCCTGACTCCGCTCTGCCCTCGTCCTCCAGGCAGGACCAGGTCACGGATCGAACCCCGGGCGTGAAAAGCGACTCCCACACACACAAGGCCGCGCCTGGAGGTTCTGGTGGCGCAGCGTTGACTCTCTCCACACACACAACATCACGCTCGAAACTCGACCCGCGGCCTGGCCTCGCCTGGCTCACGTCTTCACCAACACCCCCTTTCTAACTCACACGGAAGAAGTTGAAAATCATTTTCAACATGCCTCTTCACTTTTCCGCCCCCCGGCAGAGCACGAGGGATCAGGCGGCGGCGAGGATGCGTTCGGCCGCGGAGCGAGCGCCGGCGATGTTGCGGGCGGTGGGGCCGAGTTCGAGCTCGGCGAGGGAGCCGGAGACCAGGAGACCCGGTGCCCAGGCGAGGGAAGGGGGGAGGCGAGGGAAGCCACAGGGGGCGCAGGGCAGGCCGAGCCGGGGGATGGCGTCGTCGAGGAGAGGGCCAGGGCGGCGAGGCTCGAAGCCCGTGGCGAGGACGACATGGGCGGCATCGAGGGGGCCCGGGTGCTTGCGCAGGAGGAGGCGCAGGCCGTCCGGGGTGGGCTCGACCTGGTGGATCTCGTCCTCGATCCACTGGATGCGCCCGGAGCGAAGGGAGAGGCGGAGCTCGGCGGCGATCTCGGGGGGCATGGAGCCGCGGTGGCGAGCCTCGGTGATGGCACGGCGGCGAGCGCCGAGGTCGGAGGTGCGGCGGAAGGCGTCGAGGGAGCGGGGCCCGAGCCAGCCCGGGTCGCTGTCGAAGCGGTGCACCCTGGGCTCGTGGCGGACCACCATGCGCACCTCGTGGTGAGGCGCGAGGGCGCAGGCAAGCTGGGCCGCGGAGATGCCCCCTCCGACGATCACGACGGGGCCGGAGGAGAGTGTTTCCCTGGAAAAATCGGGGGCGAAGAGGTGCTGGAGGCGAGGGTGGGGGAAGGCCCAGGGAGGGAAGTGAGGCTGCTCGCTCACCCCGAGGGCCAGCACCACCCGGCGAGCTTCCAGGCTGCCATGCTCGGTCTCGACGCGGAACACCGCGCCGTGGCGGTGCAGCGCGGAGGCTCGCCCCCGGAGGCGCAGCTGGTCGAGCCGCTGCTGGCCGATCACGGCGTCGGTGTGGGCCCGGAACAGGGGGAGCGAGGGGCGCTCGTAGGGGGGAGAAAACCTGGGGATCCCGCGGCTCGCGGCCTTGCGGGCGAAGCGACGCAGGTCGTACGGGTGGAGGCCAAGATGGTGGACCCCGGGGGAGCGCATGTACTTCATGCCGGTGGCGGAGGTCATGCGCCAGAAGGCCGCGAGCGGTGCTTCCTCCGGGTCGAGCACCCGCAGGCGATCGCGGGGGACACCGCCGCGGCCGATCAGCGCGTGGGACAGGTACGTACCGTGGACCCCGCCCCCGACGATGAGCCAGTCGAGGGGTGTCACGGCGCCTCCTCGATCCACTCGGGGAATGGATCTTCCATACGAGCCCAGGCGTCGGGCCCCCGGGCCATCTCGTCGTCGGTCAGCAGGGCGCCCTCGAAGTGGCGGCGGAGGGCGGGCTCATCCAGGTCGACGCCGATGAAGACCAGCTCTTGCCGCCGGTCGCCCCAGGGCTCCTGCCAGTCCTTGCGGATCTGGCTCAGGTTCTCCTCGTCCTCGGGCCACTCGTCCCGGGGGAGGGCGGCGTACCAGAGGCCCCCGGCCTCGTAGCTGGCGGACCCGCCGGCGTGGGACCAGATACCGGTGACCTCCATGCGGGAGGCGAGCCAGAAGAAGCCCTTGGATCGCAGGACCCCGCGGAAGCTCTCGGGCTGCTGGAGGAGGTCCCAGAAGCGGGCCGGGTGGAAGGGCCTGCGGGCGCGGAGGACGAAGCTGCGGATGCCGTACTCCTCGGTCTCCGGCGTGTGCTCGCCCCGGAGCTCCTTGAGCCAGCCCGGGGAGCGGGCCGCCTTGTCGAAATCAAAGAGGCCCGTGTGGAGGATGGCGTCGAGGGGGATACGGCCATGATCGGCGCGCAGGATGCGGGCGTCCGGGTTCAGGTGGCGGAGCATCGACTCGAGGAGGGCGTCGTCGTCCTCGGAGACGAGATCGAGCTTGGAGAGGACGAGCACGTTGGCAAACTCGACCTGGTCCACCAGCAGATCGGGGATGGTCCGCTCGTCCTCGTCGCCCAGGGCCAGCTTGCGGGCGCGGAGGTCGTCCTCGCTCTGCCAGTCGTCGAGGAAACTGCGAGCGTCGACCACGGTGACCATGGTGTCCAGCCGCGCCACGTCCGAGAGGCTGGTGCCCTGCTCGTCGGCGAAGGTGAAGGTCTCGGCCACCGGCAAGGGCTCGGAGATGCCGGTGGACTCGACCAGCAGGTAATCAAAGCGCCCCTCCTGGGCCAGCTTCCGGATCTCGACCAGCAGGTCTTCGCGCAGGGTGCAGCAGATGCAGCCGTTCTGCATCTCGACCAGTTTTTCTTCGACGCGGGAGAGCTGGGCGGGCCCGCCGTCCACCAGCCGGGCGTCGACGTTCACCTCGCTCATGTCGTTGACGATCACCGCCACACGCTTGCCCTCCCGGTTGGTGAGCACGTGGTTCAGCAGCGTCGTCTTCCCCGCCCCCAGGAACCCCGAGAGCACCGTCACCGGCAGCCGCGCGTCGTTCACCATGGCCGCCCCCCCGCGCCAAAGCTGGAGATCGTGAGCACCAGGCGCCGGAGCTTCCGCTCCGAGACCGGCGGCGAGCGGTGCACCGCGGCCTTCCCCTCGTTGCCAGGCCAGCGGTCGCCCTTGAGGAGCACCACGTCCCCGACGTCCGCGTGCACCACCTGGCTGACGTCCCGCAGGATGGCCTCGTTGGCCTCGATGTAGCAGTGCGCCGGCTCGTCCAGCGCGGTCCGGTTCACGATCTCATCCGGCGCGATCTCGGTGCCGGGCCCTGCGTAGGTCACCAGCAGCCGGAGACCCACGTAATCCACGTGAAATTTCCTGCATTTGTCGTCGATCACCTGGCTGAAGCTCGCGTGAAAGCGCGGCACCCCGGTCAGCTCTGCCACCCGGCGGCCCCACCGCTCCACGTCCCGCGCGACCCAGTCCCGCGCGGGCCCTTCCGGCAGCTCGGACACCAGCGCGGCCCCGTCCACCGCCCCGTCCAGCACCTCGAACTCGACCTTCCGTAGCTCGCCCAGCGCCGCCTCCTCCAGCGCCTGGACCAGCTCGCCCGGGAGCGGGCGCCGGTGCACGAGGAAGTTTCGACCCGCCTGCTGGATCAGGCCCAGATCATCGAGCCCAGGGTCTGCAAGCGTGGTCGTGGCGGAGAGCGTGAGCGGTGGTCCCAGGTTCACAGGCAGGAGGCTTAAAGCAATACCATTGCAAATGCAACTCACATGCAACCTGCAACAATCCCCCTGGATCGGTTCCTTGGGGGACGCCGACGAGAGGGCGTGGGTCGGTGTAGGCTCGGGGGGTGTTGAAGGATATCGAGACGCTGCTGCGGCGAGTGCTGCCTGCGAGGGGGGAAGGCTTCGAGCTGACGCTCGGGCCAGAGGGGTCACCGGTCACCGAGATGAATGGCTGGATCCACGCATGGCTGGTGCTTGCGATCCACGAGGCGGGGCCGGAGCGAAGGATCCGGGACTGCAAGGAGCAGGAGGTGGCGCTGTGCCGGGCGGCGCAGCCGGGCGAGGAGGAGAGGGTTTCAGCCTACCTGCGAGCGTGGGCGCGAGCGCTGCCGACGATCGTGCGGATCACCTGCGGGGAGGAGATCGACCAGCGACTGCCGTGCGAGCTGGTGTTCCCGCAGGGGCTGGACGAGCCCGGTGCGAGGACAGAGGAGGACTTCGTGAGGCTGTTCGAGTCGGCGGAGTGGCTGGAGCAGCAGCTCGAGCGGGCCGACGCGGAGCAGTTCGCGTCGGAGCTGGAGCACTTCGGGCTCGAGAAGTACATCAAGCCGATGATGGCGCTGCGGCGTCCGTCGATCCGGCTGGTGGTCGACGCAGAGCAGTACGTGGACGAGGAGGATACAGGCTGGCTCTTCGAGGAGGTCGAGGAGGACGAGACGCCGGTCGGGGCGACGAAGATCGGCGGGCTCCCGGACCTGCCGGCGGGCACGTCATGGCCGGAGATCGAGGGGATGGCGCTGTCGTTTCTGGCGCAGATCCGCCTGGCCGATCTGCGCGGGCTGCCGGGGGCAGAGGACCTGCCGGAGAGCGGGCTTCTGGTGTTCTTCCACGACGAGGACGGGCGCACGGCGGTCGATGCGGAAGGGAAGTGGTGCGCCGCGCGCCATCGAGGGGGGACGAAGGTGGTGCATTTCGAGGGCGATCCGGCGACGTTCGTCCGGACGAAGCCGCCGGCGGAGGAGCGGCCGCGGGTGTTTCACCCGTACCCGGTGCTCCGGTGCATCCACGAGCGGATGCTGCCGCCGATGGAGAGCCCGTTCTACGAGGCCCTGGACGACGGTCCCCACGATCATCGGTGGTACTCGAGGTTTGCCCGCGTGGCGGCGATGAGCGAGGACGATCAGGAGCGACCTATCCACCGGTTGCTCGGGTACACCAGCGAGCTCCAGGGAAACCCGTACCTGCAGGCCCACATCGAGTCGTCGGGGCTGAACTTTGAGGGCTGGAACCCGGACGGGGCGCGGGAGCGGGGGTTGCAGCGAGAGGCGACGGGGTGGCGCCTGCTGCTGCAGATCGACTCGACGCCGGGGGATCTGCTGAACCAGGACGGTGGGTACCTCTACTTCCTGATCCGCGCGGAGGATCTGGCGGCGCGGCGGTTCGACCGGGTCTGGGGCGTGGCGCAAGGGCACTGAGCGGCGGGGGGATCGCCCAGGCACCGATGGATGGCCTCCAGGTATAGAGGAGGAGAGGGAGCGGTCCGCTTTCGGGCAGGCCTCGGCCCCCTCGCCCGGCTGCCCTCCCTGGCCTCACCCGGCCAGGCCCCAGCACCGCCTGCGGCTCGCGGCGCCCTCCTCCTGCTGCACGGCTGCCCACCACGCCAGGCTGCGCGCGGGGCATCGCGCCACCAACCTCCGCCAGCGGCACCCACCGCGAGCCGAGCAGCCAAGCGGAACCAGCCACGTTACGCAGTTTCGGTGGCTTCCAGTGCTGCCAGATGTTTCGCGATCAGATCATGACGCCCGATGGATGCCCAGGTTTCTCGCGCGGAGGTGAGATGGGTAGAACGCTCCTGAGAAGGGCCAAGGAGGCGAGCAAGACGAAGGAGGGCGAAACCAACACTGTAGGGCTCAGGAATGCGTTGATAGAGCCCCAACGCCCGTTCAAAACAGGAGCGAGCAACGTCGAACTCCGAACGGCGAAGCGCGATGTCGCCAAGGCTCTGGATGCAGTTGGCTTCCCCGAGGACGCTTCCCACCCGTCGGTACAGAGGCAACGCTGCCTCGTACTGCTGCCTTGCCACTTCATGCTCCGAACGGCTAAACGCTATGTCGCCGAGACTCCGGATGCAGTTGGCTTCCCCGAGGACATCTCCCACCCGTCGGTACAGAGGCAACGCGGCCTCGTACTGCTGCCTTGCCACTTCATGCTCCGAACGGCGAAGCGCGATGTCGCCAAGGCTCTTGATGCAGTTGGCTTCCCCGAGGACATCTCCCACCCGTCGGTACAGAGGCAACGCTGCCTCGTACTGCTGCCTTGCCACTTCATGCTCCGAACGGCCAAGCGCGATGTCGCCAAGGCTCTTGGTGCAGTTGGCTTCCCCGAGGACATCTCCCACCCGTCGGTACAGAGGCAACGCGGCCTCATACTGCTGCCTTGCCACTTCATGCTCCGAACGGCGAAGTGCGATGTCGCCGAGTCTCAGGATGCAGTTGGCTTCCCCGAGGACGCTTCCCACCCGTCGGAAGAGAAGCAACGCGGCCTCGTACTGCTGCCTTGCCACTTCATGCTCCGAACGGCTAAACGCTATGTCGCTAAGGCTCAGGATGCAGTTGGCTTCCCCGAGGACGCTTCCCACCCGTCGGTACAGAGGCAACGCTGCCTCGTACTGCTGCCT
>JALOQB010000286.1 GCA_025453595.1 Polyangiaceae bacterium | reverse complement strand
GCAGCGGCGGCGAGCTGGTCGTGATGTGCATGTCGCTCGCCCCCTTCTCGATCATCGCCTTGAGGAGCTGGTGCAGGTTTACCTGGAGCCCGCCGTCATTCGCTTGCGTCATGGGTCCTCGCTTCTGTTGCTGATCAATCGGCCATGGTGACGCGCATCACCTCTTCCGGGGTGGTGACGCCGGCCAGCACCTTGAGATTCCCGGCCATGCGCAGGGTGTTCATGCCGCCGCGGATCGCGGCGATCTTGAGCTCGGCGGTGCTGGCGCCCTGGAGGATCATCTCGCGGAGCGTGTCGTTCATCCGGAGCACCTCGTAGAGCGCCACGCGGCCCTTGTAGCCCGAGCCGTTGCAGGTCTTGCAGCCCACGCCGCGGCCCCGCATCAGCTTGCACTGGGCGATCTGATCCGGCGTCAGGCCCAGCTCGCGGAGCACCTTCTCGTCCTTGGGCACCTCCTGCTTGCAGTCGACGCAGATCTTCCGGGCGAGGCGCTGGGCCAGGATCAGGTTGAGGCTGGCGGTGATGAGGAAGGGCTCGACGCCCATGTTGAGCAGGCGGCTGATCGTGGCGGGGGCGTCGTTGGTGTGGAGGGTGGAGAGCACCATGTGGCCCGTGAGGGCCGCCTTGATCGCGATCTCGGCGGTCTCGAAGTCGCGGATCTCGCCCACCATGATGATGTCCGGGTCCTGCCGCAGGAACGACCGGAGCGCCGACGCGAAGTTCAGCCCGATGTCGTCGTGCATCTGCACCTGGTTGATGCCGAACAGGTTGTACTCGACCGGGTCCTCCGCGGTGGAGATGTTGTGCTCCGGCCTGTTAAGGTCCGAGAGCGCCGAGTACAGCGTGGTCGTCTTGCCCGAGCCCGTCGGCCCCGTCACCAGCGTCATGCCCCAGGGCTGGTGGATCGCCCAGGTGAAATCTTCCTGGGGCTTCGGGTCGAAGCCCAGCTTGCTCATGTCGAGCTGCAGGTTGCCCTTGTCGAGGAGCCGGAGCACGATCTTCTCGCCCCACAGCGTCGGCAGCACGCTGACGCGGTAGTCCATCTCGCGGCCCTGGCCCAGCTTCAGCTTGATGCGGCCGTCCTGGGGCAAGCGGCGCTCGGCGATGTCGAGCTGGCTCATGATCTTCACGCGGCTCGCGATGCCGTTCTTCAGCTTGAGCGGCGGCGTCATCTCCTCGTGGAGCACGCCGTCGATCCGGTAGCGGACCCGGAATTTCTTCTCGTAAGGCTCGATGTGGATGTCGCTCGCCCCCTTCTTGATGGCATTGAGCAGGATCATGTTCACCAGCTTCACGACCGGCGCGTCCCCGGAGGCACGCTCCAGGTCGTTGATGTTCACCTCCTCCTCGTCCTGGGTGAAATCGATCTCCTGCTCGTCGAAGCCCGCCATCACCTCCTCGTAGGAGGGGCCCGCGTTGTAATACCGCTCGATCGCCTGCTGGATCGAGTTCTCCGACGCGATGCAAGGGTCGACGTTGTAACCCGTCAAAAACTTGATGTCGTCGAGCGCATGGAGGTTCGTCGGGTCCGCCATCGCCACGATGAGCGACGAATTGGCCCGGGTCAGCGGCAGCACCTTGTGCTTCTCGCAGACCTCCTTCGGCACCAGCTTGAGCACCTCCCGGTCCACCTCGTACTCGTCGAGGTTCACGGCCCGGATCCGGTACTGATTCGCCAGAAAATCGGTGATCTCTGCGTCCGAGATGTACCCCAGCTTGGCCAGCGCAAAGCCCAGGTTCTTTCCGGAGCGCTTCTGCTCGTCCTGGGCTTGCCGCAGCTGCTGCAGGCTGATGAGCTTCTCCCGGACCAGGAGCTCGCCGAGGCGGTTGGAATTCGACATCGAGGTTCTTCTCTCGGGGGGTGAGGGTTCGGCCCGCCAGGTTACCCCAGAGCCCTCGCCCCGCGCGAGCCCCATTGGCGCCCGGTCTGGTAAGCACTAGGCTGCATCGCTGTGTCGCTCTGGTCTCGCCTGTGGCACCGCCTGTCTCCCCCTCGCGTCGCGCAGGGCGCGCTGGCCCTCGAAGAGCGAGGCGACCTCGCCGGGGCCGCCACCGAGTACGAGCGGGAGGGCCAGCCGGAAGAGTCGTTGCGCCTCCTGTCCACGCTCGCCGACGCGGATCCGGACCCGGCGGGCCGCGTCCGCACCCTCGCCCGGGTCCTGCGCCTCGCTGCTCAGCTGGGCGAGCCCCCGGTCGAGCTCCGGGTCCGCTACGCTCGCGCGCGTCTCGACGTGCTGCGCCCCGCCCACGCCGCCGCCGCCTCCGTCTGGGAGCTCTCCTCGCTGGCCCGCGAGCTCGAGGAGCTCCAGGATCACGAGGCCGCCGCCGAGGCCTACGGGCTCGCCGGCGACCGCAACAGCCAGGTGCGCCTCCTCACCGCCGCCGGCAAGATCGAGGACCTCGAGCTGCTCCTGGCCGCCGAGAACGCCCGGACCCGCAGCGGCCGCCTCCGCACCGAGTTCTTCGCCGACCTCGCCGCCCTCGACGCCGGCGGCCAGCGCGTCGAAGCCCTCCGGCGCGCTCGCACCTTTGTCGACCTGAACCCCGCCGACGAGGAGGCCCGCACCGCCCTCCGTTCCCTCCAGGAGCGCCTGCTGCGGCCGCCGCTGCTTCACCTGGAGCACCTCGGCACCCCGGCCCGCTACGTGCTGCTCCGCGAGGTGACCATCGGGCGCTCCGGCGCCTCCATCGAGCTGGCCTCGCCGGTCCTCAGCCGCCAGCACCTGCTGCTCCACGCTCGCCAGGGCGTCCCCACCGCGGAGGACCTGGGGACACGCAACGGCACCACCCTCGCCGGCGCGCGCCTCGCCGCCCCCCTCGCGATCCTCTCGCCGCTCTCTCTCCGCCTCGGCAACGAGGTCGCCTGCGAGCTCGAACCCTGGCGCGACGGAGGGCTCCGCCTGGCCCTCGCGGGCGCCGTCCACTGGCTCCCTTTCGCCGAGGGGGTCGACCTCGAACCCTGGCGCATCGAGCTGGGGCCGGGGGGCGAATCGGTGCGCCTGCGGGTGCTCCCCGGGGCCCCTTCTCCGCTGCTCAACGGCGCCCTGGCCGCGGGGGATGGCCTCGACCTCTGCTTCGGCGACGTGCTCCACCGGGAGCGCGGCGGCTCCCCGGTGCTGCGGGTGCTCCCGTGAGCTGGTGGCGCCGCATCCTGGGCCTCTCCTCGCCGGCCCCGCCCGCCCCCGGGCCCCCCCCGCGCCCGCTCCCTGCCCCCCTGCCCGCCACCAGCGAGGTCGCGGCCCTCCGCAAGCTCCGCGGCATGGCCCGCGGCGAACCGCTCCCCGCCGACGAGGCCGTGGTTGCCCTGCGCTCCATGGCCGGCACCATCCAGGAGCGCGAGGCCCTCGACGCCCTCCGCAAGGCCTCCCGCCTGGCCCCCCTCGACGAGCCCCTCCGGGTCGCCGTCGCCGAGCTGTTCCAGCAGCGCGGCGACCCCGCCGAGGCCCTCGCCCTCCTCGGCTCCCCCGCCTCCACCGGGGGCCTCCTGCTCCTCGCCGATCTGCGCGCCGCCACCGGCGACCTCCCGGCCGCCTGCAGCGCCCTCGAGCGGGTCCTCGCCCGCGACATCGCCACCCCCGGCGCCCGCGAGCGCCTCGAGCGCTGGCGCGGCCTCCTGGGCCTCCCCTCGCTCTCCGGCGAGGTCCTCCTCCAGGACGCCACCCTCTTCACCTCCGCCGCCCCCTCCTCCCCCTTCCGCATCGTCGCCGAGGCAGGCCGCGGCGGCGCCTCCGTCGTCTACCGCGCCGAGGATACCCTGCTCCTCCGCACCCTCGCCCTCAAGGTCTACCACCGCCCCCGCGAGCACCGCGAGCAGATCGCCCGCGAGGCCGCCGTCGCCGTCGAGGCCGCCGGCATCGGCGTCGTGCGCATCCTCGATGTCGACCTGGACCAGGGCTGGCTCGCCATGGAATGGGTATCCGGAAGCTCTCTACGAGAGCGGCTCCGCTCCAGCCCCGCCTCGCTGCTGCCCGTCGAGCCCTGGCTGGGCCCCCTGCTCCGGGCGGTGGCGCGCCTCCATCGCCTCGGGTGGGTCCATGGCGACATCAAGCCGGGCAACGTGCTGCTGTCCTCCTCTGGCGCCGCGCTGCTCTCTGACTTTGGCATCGCGCGCCGGCCCGGCGAGGCCTGGCAAGGGGGCACCCTGGGCTACCTGTCACCGCAGCGGCTGGCGGGGGCGCCGGCGGCTCTCTCGGACGACGTGTACGCCGTGGGCCGCGTGCTGGAGGACATCTCCGAGGCGCTCGGCGCCGGGGCCCCTCCGCAGCTGCGCGCCCTCGCCTCTCGCTGCCTCGACCCGGCCCCGCCCTCCATCGAGGCGCTGCTGGGTCAGGGCTAAGTCGACGAAGAGATCCTGCCAGGTCCAGGCGGTGCCGCCGCGGTTGTCCCGGACCACGACCCAGACCCGAGATTCCCCGGCGGGCGCGTTGGGCGCGCTCCACTCGGTGCCCTTCGAATCGTCGAAGACCCAGCCCTTGTTTGCATCATTGATCAACACAGTATCATTGATCAATGTTCCGTCGGAGGCATAGAACGAGGCCCAGATGACCTCGTCGGGGGTGCGGCCATCGATGGGGGGGGAGGCCTCGTCCTTCTCGATGTTGTCCTCGCGGCGGAGGGTGGGCTTGATGCGGAAGGTGGGGCAGTCGGCGGCCTTGCGCTCGGTGCAGTGGGGCACGACGGGGATGCAGAAGCCCTGGGAGCCGCACCGGGTCTTGTCGCCGCAGCCGGCGGCGCAGGGCTGGTTCATGCTGGGGGCGCCCTCGAACTCGAGGCCGGTGACGACGGGGTTCTTGTTGCGGATGGTGTCGTAGGAATAGATGGGTGAGTAGCCGATGACGAAGTCATCGTCGCCCAGGCGCTCGTTGGTGTCGGGGTCAAAGCAGCCGATGGGGAGGCCGTTGGTGGCCTGGTCCTGGGGGACGGGCTGGATGGTGCCGCCGCAGACCGCGTAGAACACGTACGAGAGCCCGTAGGGGACGTTGCCTTCGGCCTGGAGGGCGGCGATCTCCTCGGGGGGGCGCCGCGAGATGATATCGGCGGGGATCTTCATCTTGAAGGTGTCGCCGGTGCCGATGAATTCGAGGGGGTTGGGGGCGCCGGGGGCGGGCGGGGCGCCAGGAGCCCCGGGGGCGCTCAGGGAGGAGAAGAGCTGGGCCAGGATGGGGAAGCAGCCAAAGTAGAGGTCACCCGGCGGGGAGAAGCAGCCGCCGAGCCACAGCACCTGGGGGGTACGCCTGCGGTTGCCCTGGGCGTCGAAGGCCCGCTTCGATCCGTCGTAGTAGAGGATCTGGAGCGAGGCGGTCTCGCCCGGCGGGGTGTAAGGAGATTCGTTCCGGACCCCCAGGATCCGCAGGGACTGGATGGAGGACTGGGGCTCGAAGGCGTTCCCGCAGGAGAGGGCGGCCAGGGAGAGGGCGAGGGTGAGGGCGCGACGCAGCATCACATTTCTCCTCGGATGCCGAAGCTGGGCAGCAGGGGCAGGCCTGTCTGGTAGATGCGCTTGGTGAAGTTGTAGTTGTAGTCGAGCGACTCGACGTTGCCGCGGTTGTAGACGTTGAGGATGTCGAGGTACATGCTCAGCTTCCAGGTCTGGAAGTCCCAGCGCTTGTCGACCCGTAGGTCGAGCTGGTGGAAGGTCGGCAGGCGCTCGCTGAACGCGGCCCCGCTGATGCACGCGTAGGAGCCCGCGGCGCCGCTGTAGATGCCGCCCAGGCAGGGCGTGTCGAGGGGGCCCGAGACCACGCGGAAGCGAGCGCCGAACTCCCAGCCGCGGCCCAGCCGGTAGCTGCCCAGGGCCGTGAGGATGTGGGTCTGGTCGAACTGGAACAGGGTCTGCGGCTGGTCCGGCGCAGTCCGGCGCGTCGACCGCGACAGGGTGTAGGCGAGCCAGCCAAAGAACCGGGCGTCCGGGTTGTACCGCAGCAGGAACTCGCCGCCCATGACGTAGCCCGAGCCCTGGTTGTTGTAGTCAAAGCCCGAGCCGTTGACGCTCGGGTTCCGCGCGACCAGGCCGTCGAGCTGCTTGTAGAACCCCTCGGCGGAGAAATCGACCTTCCGCGAGAGCTGCTGCTCCACGCCGAAGCTGTAGTGGATCGAGCGGTTCGAGCGCACCCCGGGGGTGCCGAAGACCGCGTTGTTCTCCTGCGGCTGGGGCGGCTGGTGGAACACGCCGATGCCGCCCTTGAGGGAGGTCTTCGGGTACTGGGGCCGGATCAGGTGCCGCCCGTTGAACCGGGGGCTGAAATCCCAGCGCTGGTTGTCCTTGTTGTAATCGAGGCGCACGCCTGGCACCAGCCGGGCCCCCTCCGTCGGCACGATCTCGGCCTCGACAAAGGCCGCCGGCAGGTACTGCGTGTTGCTCTCCCTCACGGCCTGCGGGGGGCGGCTGGTGAAGGGCCCCGACGCCGGCTCCCCCGGCCGCGGCGGCTGCGGCGCCCGGAGGTTGATGTCGAAGGGGTTGTAGATGATGTCCTGGCCCGCGTGGATCGTCACCCGCTTGTCCGCCTTGTACGAGAACTCGAGACGGTTGGTCAGCGGGTTGGTGTTCAGGTTGAAGTACAGCGCGCCCAGGTTGAAGTTGATGACGTTGTAGCCGTACGCCAGCACCGTGCTCACCTTGAGGCGCTCGGTGAGCTGGTGCTTGTACTCGGCCTGTAGCCGCATGAACCCGGTGCGCAGCCCCAGGTCTCCGCCCAGCGTCGGGTCCTGCGAGGAGGGGTTCTTGATCAGGATCTCGAGCCGGTCATCGGACCCGTAAATGCCCACCCGGAACTGGGAGGTGCTCGTCGGCCGGGTCTCGGCGAAGAACTGGTAATCGTAGTAGACCGGCGCCGTGGTGACCCCGGCCCCGGCCTGCTCGAGCACCGGCTTGAGCCACACATCGACGTAGCTCCGGCGGGCGCCGCCGATGAAGGTCCAGTTCTTGAGGAACGGGATGGGCCCCTCGGCCATCACCCGCGCGTCGATGAAGTCGGCCTGCGCGAGCCCGTGGTACTTGCCGTCGCTCTTGGGGCTCCGGATGCCCACGTCCACGATGCCGCCGGTGACGCGGCCGTACTGGGCGCTGAAGTTGCCGGGGTAAAAATCGAGGCGCTCGATCATCTCGGTGGGGATGACGCTGCTGAGGCCGCCGAAGTGGTAGACCAGCGGCACCAGCGTCCCGCCCACGAAGACCTGGGTGTCCTGCGGCGCAGAGCCGCGGACGATCAGCAGCCCCGCCAGCCCCGGCGGCCTGGCCACGCCCGGCAGGTTCTGGAGCGCCCGCAGCGCGTCGCCGTTGGTCCCCGGGATCCGCGAGAGCTCCCGCTGCTCGATGGTGCGCTTGGTCACCTCCCGCGGGGGGCGCTCGCCCTTGATCAGCACCTCGAAGCCCTGGTTCGCCCCCTGGAGCCGGTACACCACCTCCGTCGCCTGCCCCGCCTCGACTTCCTCCTCGACCGCGAGCGGCTGGTACCCGGGGGCTTCGATCTGCACCTGGTACTTCCCCGGCGCCGGGTTCGGTAGCTCCCAGGAGCCGTCGGCCCCCGTCGTCAGCTCGGCCGCCGCCCCGCCGCCGGCCGGCGTGACCTTCACCTTCGCCCCCTGCAGCGGCTCCTTCGAGTTGCCGATCTGCACCGCGCCCCGCAAGATCGCTCGCTTCGGCGCGTCCGCGGCCTTCGGATCCGCCCCCTTGGGGTCGGTCGGCTCCGCGACCTTCAGCGAGAAGGTGTACTTGAACGGGATCTTGGACGCGATCGGCTTCCCGTCCCGCAGCGCAGGCTGGAAGGTGAATTTCTTCGCCGCCGCCACCGCCGCCTCGTCGAAGCCGTTCCCCGCCGGGTTCACCACGGTGACGTTGGTCACCTTGCCCTCGACGTCGACCTCGATCTGCAGCACCACCGACCCCTCCAGCTTCTTCTCCTTCGCCTCCGGGGGGTAGTCGGCCTCCACGAACTGCTGCAGCACCGGCGGCTGCACGTTCGCCTTCGCGGGCTGTGCCTCGGCCCGTGTTCCCGCCAGCATCACCGGCGCCACCAGCGCCATCGTCGCTCTCAGGTATCGCATGGTCTCCTCGGATCAGCCGCCGGGGCAGGTCAGCACAAAGCCTCCGCCCGCCACCTCATCGCACTCGAACTGACCGCAGGGCGTCTTGCTCAGGCAGGCGCAGCTGGGCGCCGGATCCTTGGCGCAGATCGCAGGGATCGGCGCGCAATTCGCCGTGTCCGGGAACCCCGGCAGGTCGCTCTTGATGATCGTGCAGTACTCCGCGTTCAGCTTGCACTTCGTGTCCCCGCACGCGTACGTCCCACCCCCCGAACCCCCGCCTTGTCCAGAACCTCCGGACATGCCCCCGCCCCCGCTCTGTCCGGAACTTCCGGATGCTCCTCCGCCCCCCATCCCCGCGCCGGCCCCGCCGCTTGACCCGCCCGCCCCCGCCGGGTCGCTCCCTCCAGCACCCGCCGGATCGGAGCCGCCCGCGCCCGCAGGATCGCTCCCGCCTGCACCCGCAGGCTCGGAACCACCCGCACCCGCAGGCTCGGAACCACCTGCACCCGCCGGGTCGCTCCCACCGGCACCGCCCACGCCGCTCGCTCCCCCCTCGCCCGAAGCGCCCGCCTCGCCAGCCGCGCCCGCGTCGCCACCGGCCCCGGACTGCCCCGCCCCACCGGCCCCCGCCTCGCCCGCGGCGCCCGCCTCCCCGCCGCTCGCACCGCTGCTTCCGCCGCCGCCTTCCCCAGCGGCGCCGCTCTGTCCGGAAGTTCCGGATGATCCCGAGGAGCCGCCGCCGCTGCCCGCGGAGCCCGCGGTGCCTGCGGAGGCGCCGCCCTGTCCGGAGGTTCCGGACCCGGAGGCCCCCGCGGAGCCGGAGCCGCCGGGGGCGACCTGGTCGGTGGGGGAGTCGGTGTCGCCGCAGGCGAGGAGAAGCAAGGGCAAGGAGAGGAGCGGGACCCAGAAGCGAGCCATGGCGGCCCTCTAGCACATCCGCGCCTGGGGCTCTGTGGGGATGGGCGGTGCGTTCACGGATCTTTGCAAGCAGCCTGGGCGGCCTCCTGGCGCCCTGTCCAAGAGGAGGGAGGCGAGGAGGAGGGAGGCGAGGATGTTGAGGTAGTTCATGCCGCCTACCCTGGCCGCGACGTCGAGCGCATAGGCCCGGGTCATGGCGAGCTGACCGACGGTGGCCGAGAGGCCGGTGAGGAGGAGGAGGCCTGCGTCGCTCCAGGAGGGGAGCACGAGGTTTGGCAGGGCGAGGAGGCCGAGGGCCAGGGTGCTCCCGGCGAGGAAGGTGGCGACGACGGCCTCGGGCTGCTCGGTGGCCCCGAGGCGCCGGAGGGACACCATGGCGACCGCGGAGGTCAGGGAGGCCCCGAGCGCGGCCAGCTCGCCCAGGCTGCTCTGGCCGCCGGCGGGGCGAAAGATGAGGAGAGCGCCCAGGAGGCCCAGCAGCAGGCAGGCCGCCACCGCGGGGCGCACCCGCTCCTTGAGCCAGAGCAGGCCGATCAGCGCGACAAAGAGGGGGGTCAAATTGAGCAGCGCGGAGGCCTCGGCGAGGGGGATGGTGGCCAGCGCATAGAAGGTTTGCCCCATGGCCGCGGTGCCCGCCACGACCCGGAGAAGGGCCACGCGGCGGTTGTGAATGCGCAGGGAAGTGCGGCGCAATCTCGCGTAGACGAGCACCAGGGGGAGGCCCGCAAAGGAGCGGGTCGCCGCCACTTCCAGGAAGGGAATGCGCCGCGAAACCTCCTTGGCGCAGGCGTTCATGACCGCAAATCCGATGGCCGCGAGGGTCATGCAGAGGAGCCCCTCCGCCCAGGGGGGGAGCGGGGCGGGGGGGGTTCGCCCGGATTTCACGGGGCCGTACGCTGGGGGCTCCGGGGAGAATGGTCAATCGATAGAAATCGTCTCGACAGGGGGGGACCGCTGCGCTATTCGCATATTCACGCTGCAGGTGGCGCGATTTGTCGCATCCGCTGCACACCTTACCAGCGTCCCCCCCACTCCGACTCCCTCCTCCCGAGGAGCCAGATGCTCGCGGATAACCTTGACCGCATTGTTTCCAAACTTTCCAGGGAACTGATCCGTGCCCTGCGAGATGCCAGCCAAAAAGAGCTGACGGCGCTGCTTCCCGGGCTCGCCCGGCAGCTCGCCGCCCAGCTCCCTCGTGGCAAGGCGAAGCCCGGCCCCAAGGCGAAGCCCAAGAAGAAGGCCGCTGCGCCCAGCGCCCCGCGGAAGCGCGGCGCCGGCTCCCTCACCCGACAGATCATGAAGCTGCTGGAAGTGCGCCGGGAAGGCTTCCGTTTCGAGGAGATTCAGCGCCGCTTCAAGGCGGATCCAGGCGAGCTGCGGGATACACTGGCGACCCTGCTCTCCCAGGAGCGGATTGTCCGCAACGGCCAGGCCCGCGGCACCCGCTACAGCCTTCCCGGGGGCGATCAGGAGAACCCCGAGTCCTTCCGCGGAGAGCTGACCGAGTTCCCCGATACCAACGTCCCGGAGCCGACCCCCCTCATCGAGATCACCGAGGCCATCGTCAACGAGGTGCGCTTGCTGCTCCTTGACTCCAGCGGCCCGGCCTCGATCCCCGAGCTTCTCCAGAAGGTGAGCTACACCCGCCAGCAGCTCAAGGCGATCCTCGAGCAGATGCGCGCGGATGGCCTGGTCGAGCGGGTCGGCCGTGGCCCCAATCCGCGTTACCAGCTGGCCTCCGGGTCCCCCAAGGCCACCACCGATGGCCCCCGGGTGGTCCGCCGTCACGCGGAAGCTGGCGCCAGGGCCTCCGAAGAGGGCGAGGCCCCCCAGGCCGAGGCGGCTCCCGAGGCGGGCCCGCCCGAGGCGACGCCCGAGGCCTGACCCCTGGCAGCGCGGCGGGGCTGCGCTAGTGTTGTCGGGTGAAGAAGATCATCCGCGACATGCTGGCGCTCCTCTGGAAGCTGATCCGTACCTACGCGCTGCGCTGGGTCCGCGACTTCATCGGTCGCTTCGCCAAGCTCGGCGTCCTGGTTGTTGTCGGCGCCTTCGCGGTCTTCGCCCTGTTCATGCTCCTGCTCTCGGCAGCCTGCTGAGCCCTGCTCTCGGCAGCGCTGCTGGGCCGCAGCGCCACAAAAACAACAAAGGCCGGAGGCAAGAGCGCTCCGGCCGGGGGGAGAAGGTCGCGGCCAGGTTCAGGCGGCGGCCAGCTCGGCGCCAAGCTGGGGGGTATCCGACAGCAAGCCACGGAGCCGGGTGCGAGCCCGGTGGAGGCGAGAACGCACTGCACTCTCGGTGACCTGGAGCTTTTCGGCGATCTCCTGGAGGCCGAGATCCTGGTGGTAGTGGGCGAGGACCACATCCCGGTAATGATCGGGGAGCTGCTCCAGGGCCGCCCGCACCACCTCTTCACGCTCCTGCTCCACCGCAGGGTCTTCTGGCTGGGCCCCGGTCTGCTCGGAGAGCCCCTCGAAGTCATCCACCTCCACGTCCGTCGCCAGGTGGGCCCGGAGCCGGCGCTGGGAGCGCATCAGCATCAGGGCCTCGTTGGCGGTGACGCGGAAGAGCCAGGTGGTGAAGCTGGCGTGGCCCCGGAAGGAGCTGATGCGCCGGACCACCTGCATCATGGCGCTCTGGGCAACGTCACGGCGATCTTCATCAGGCAGAGGGTAGCGCTGCAGCTGGCGCTCGATCAGCGGGCGCGCAAAGGAGGCCAACCTGCCCAGCGCGTGACGGTCCCCTTCTTGAGAGAGGGCGATGCACGAAGCAAGATCGTTGGAGGTCATGCTCCTTCTTAGAGCAACAAGCGGGCCACGCTTTTATTGGCGCAGATCGCGGTAAACCTGCAGCTACGGGAGGTGTCTTGTGTGACCCATTTGTAATGATTTTTTACCAGCCCTTCGATCTTGTTACTTTCGAGGATGAGTGTCCTGGGATGCCGGGGCGCTGGACGTGGTGGCAGGTTTTGGCAATCTGCACGTCCATGGGGCTCGCGAGCCAGATCCCTGGGCCAGGCCCCCCGTCTGGGGGTTCAAGCCCGGGGGTCTCCGACCGGCCCACCTTCTTGCTGAGGCAGCGGCCCACGAGCGTTCATGAAGAAAAATTACGTCCTCGACACCAACGTCCTGCTGTACGACCCCAACGCGATCTTCAAGTTCGAAGACAACGACCTGGTGATCCCGATCTACGTGATCGAGGAGGTCGATCAGTTCAAGCGGGAGGGGTCGGAGCGAGGGCGCAACGCGCGCTCGATCTGCCGGCACCTGGATGAACTCCGGGAGCGAGGGTCGCTGTCCTCCGGGGTCCCGATGGAGGGAGGAGGGAGCCTGCGGGTGGCGGTGCCGACGGTGCGCCCGGAGCTGGCGAGCGCCCTGGACAAGACCGCGCAGGATCAGGCCATCCTGCAGACCGCCATCGACGTGCGGGATCACTCCCCGAACCCGACGATCTTCGTCACCATGGATACAAACCTGCGTATCCGGGCCGACGCGGTGGGGGTCTCGACGGAGAATTACGAGAACCAGCGGGTCGACCTTGACCGGATCGACCGGGGGCTCCTGGAGCTGGAACTGGACCCCCAGGAGCTGGATCGCTTCTTCCATGAGGGGGCGATCGAGCCGCCGGCGGACGCGAAGATGCATGCGAACCTGTGCGTGCTGCTGCGGGATGCGCGGGCGCCCTCGCACACGGCGCTGGGGCGGTACCACCACGATCGGGGGCAGATCCTGCCGTTGCGGGTGCCTTCCTCGGGGATCATGGGGCTGCGTCCGCGGAACAAGGAGCAGACGTTCGCGCTCGAGCTGCTGCTGGACAACAGCATCCGGCTGGTGACGGTGCTGGGCAAGGCCGGGACTGGCAAGGCGCAGCCGCTGGACGCGCGGGTGCTGACCCCCGATGGCTGGCGGCGGATGGGGCAGATCGAGCCAGGACACCGGGTGCTGACGCCGGGCGGCGAGGCCTCGACGGTGGTCGCGGTCTTCCCCCAGGGGGTCAAAGAAGTGTACCGGGTCCGGTTCACCGATGGCTCTTCTACCGAGTGCTGCCGGGAGCACCTCTGGTTCACCCAGACGGCGGATGAGCAGGCCCGCGGCGAGGCCGGCTCGGTGAAGAGCCTGGAGGCGATCCTGGGGTGCCTGCGGGCCCCGAAGACCGGGGCGCCCAACCATGCCATCCCGCTGGTGGCGCCGCTGCCTTTCCCCGAGAAAAATCTGCCGGGCGACCCTTACGCCCTCGGCTGCCAGCTCGCGGCGCAGGGGGGGGGCCTGCCCGAGCTGGTCTTGCTCGGCTCCATCGAGCAGCGCGTCGCGGTGCTCCAGGGGGTGATGGATACCGTCGGCGTCGTCGACGAACGCGGTTGTGCCCTCGTGGCCCCCCCCACCGCGCTGCGGGAGGGTTTCACGAGCCTGGTCCAATCCCTGGGGGGCACGGTGACGATGAGCCCGGGGGCTACGACGGATCTTCTGGTCTCGGTCCCGGCGGGCATCGCGCCGTTCCGCGCGCCGCAGCGGGCGCTCCCGGTGAGCTTCGCCGCGACGCCGGCCCCGCGGCGCTTCATCGACTGCGTCGAGCTGGTGGGGCGCAAGGAGGCCCAGTGCATCCTCATCGATCACCCGGAGCACCTCTACATCACCGATGATTTCGTGGTGACCCACAACACCTTGCTGGCCCTCGCCGCGGGCCTCAAGCGCACCATCGAGGACGAGACCTACGCTCGCATGCTCGTCAGCAGGCCCGTGATCCCCATGGGCCGGGACGTGGGCTTTCTACCCGGTGACATCGACGAGAAGCTCAACCCCTGGATGCAGCCGATCTTCGATAACCTGGAGCAGCTGCTGGCCGGGCGGGATCAGAAGAACAAGAAGGACGGGATCCGCACGTTCCAGGAACTCCAGGAGCGGGGGCAGCTCCATGTCGAGCCGCTGACCTACATCCGGGGGCGCAGCCTGCCTTACCAGTACCTCATCGTCGACGAGGCGCAGAACCTCACCCCCCACGAGGTCAAGACCATCGTCACCCGCTGCGGCGAGGGCACCAAGGTCGTCCTCACCGGCGACCCCTTCCAGATCGACAACCCCTACGTCGACAGCACCACCAACGGCCTCTCCGTCGCCGCCCACCGCTTCAAGGGCCAGCCCCTCGCCGCGCACCTCGTCATGACCAAGGGTGAACGCAGCGAGCTCGCCGAGATCGCCGCCAACCTGCTGTGATCGATCGCTCCGCGCTGGCCCGCCGGCTGGGCGAGGTGGCCCGCTCCTTCCCGCTGGTCCACGCCGCCTCCCCCCTCAACTGGCGCCCGGAGCTCGCTCGCCTCACCGACGCCGCTGTCCGGAAAATATCTACAGAACCGCAGTTCGTCTATCCGCAGCGGCGCCCGGAGCCCTCGCTGATCGATGGGCTGGGGGCCCTAGCGGAGCGCCTCGCGGAGGGGGGCGAAGGGGAGCTGGCGGGTCGGGTCCGGGCGGTGCTGCTCGACCTGCGCCTTGTCGGTGCGATCGGTTCCCCGGGTCTGCTTCCGCTGGCGCGCCTTCGTTTTGGCTGCTCCGATGAGGATGACGGGCGCGCTGCCCGGTGGGCCTGCCAGGCCCCCGGAGAGCGCCGGGGCGAGGTGCTCGCGGAGGATCGGCAGGATCCGCGGTCCGTGTGGCGGCAAGCGGAGGCCGAGATCGCCGCGCGGCGGCTGCCGGTGCGGGTGGCGCTGCGGGCCGGCTTGCCCTCGCTGGCGGCCTTTGGCCAGGGCGTGGTGCTGGTGGCCGCGGAGCGCCGGTGTGACCCCGGGACCGCCCGCCGGACGGCGCTGCACGAGGTGGTCGGCCACGCGGCCCCGTGGTGGGAGCGCCAGAAGGTCGGAGGCTGGCTCTGCGGGGAGGAGCAGGACCGGGAGGAAGGGCTGGCCCTGCGGGTGGAGGAGGCGGCAGGGCTGCTGGACGAGGGGCGGCGCCGGGAGCTGGGGCTACGGCATGTGGCTGCGCGCCTCGTGCATGAGGGGGCCTCGTTCCTGGAGGTGGTCGAGTCTATGGAAGATCTCTACGTCCCGGCGGCGGAGGCGGCGGCGCTGGCGGCGAGGGCGCTGCGGGGCGGGGGGCTGGGCCGGGAGCGCGCGTACCTGCCGTGGTACTGGCGGGAGGGCGGGGTCAGTTGAGGGTGACGGCGCCGCTGGAGATCCAGGCCTGGGGTTTGCTGTTGAAGTCGATGCGATACCAGCCGTCTTTTTCTTCGAGCAGCTTGACCTCGGCCTTGTGCTTGAGCTTGCCGATGGCGGCGGCGCTCTTGCTGGGCGCCTCGCGCACCTGGCAAGACCCCCAGGAGATCGTGCCGGTCTTGCCGTCGAGGGGCTTGCCCTTGGGGGCCTCGGCGGGCTCGGGGGCGGCGGCGGAGCCCGGGGGCTGGAAGCTGACCTCGTAGGCGAGGCTGTAGCGATTCTGCTGGTGCTCGATCTCGTCGAGGGAGACGCCGTTGAAGGATTTCTCGACGCAGCGGGTGAGGCCGTCGAGGGTGGTCTTGGGGAGCTTGGCCTTGGCGCGCTGGACCTTGAGGGTCTTGTTCTTGAAGTCGAGGTCGAAGCCGAAGACCACCTGGCCCTGGAGCCCGAGGGCTGAAGGGCATTTGGCGAGTTCCTTGAGGCGAGGCTCGAAGGTGCCCTCGATGGCGAGCTTGTCGCAGGAGTCGACGGCCTTGTTCTTGGCGTCGCGGCACTTGGTCCCGTCGAGGGCCTTGAGGGAGAGGGCGAGCTCGTGGTGGGCCGGAGCTTCCGGCGGGAGCAGGGCGCTGGCCCCGGGGATGGGGGCCTGGGCGGTCACCCCCGCGAGGGAGGTCTTGGCGGCCGCGGCGACCGCGCTGGAGGCGGCGCGCGGTGCGTCGGCGGGAGGGTTGGGGCCGAGCGACACCCCGGCGAGGCGTGGCCAGGCGACCCCGACCACAAAGCCCAGGATCGCGATGATCCCGACGCGCCCCCAGGCAGGGCGATCCTCGTCGGGGGGAGGAAGCTGGACTCGAGGCAATTCGCGGCTGCTCACGGGGATCGTTCCGCTCTAGCACGGGTGCTCCCGGCGAGGCCACTCGGCGGCGGTTCAGTCGAACCCGAGGAGGCTCAGCAGCAAGGAGGTCACCCCCACCGCCAGGAACAGGGCCCCGACCGCGCCGGCGAGGGCCAGCGGGAGGCGCTTCCAGAGGGGCCCCGGGCGCGTGACCCAGAGGTGCGCTCCGAAGGTCAGGGGCGCGGGCAGGAACAGCCCGGAGACCGCCAGGTAAAGCGTCGCGTCGTTCCACATGCGGGCGCGCCCCTCCGGCGGCAACCGGCGGCGATCCAGGCGCAGCAGGAGCCCCGTGAGGCTCGATCCGACGAGCCAGGAGAGCAGGGTCGCGAGCAGCTCGTCCCCCACGATCAGACCGGCACGGGGCCGCCCAGCAGGCCAGCGAAGCGGGCCACCCAGACCCCGAACACCAGCACCACCAGGGCCCAGAGCGCCAGGTTCCCCCGGGGGCCGATGCGGGCGTCGAGCCAGCCCCAGCGGCCCGTGGTCAGGTACCCGAGGGTGTTACCGCCAAGGTATCCGCCCAAGAACAGCAGGATCAGCGGGGCGAGCGGGTGAAAGCGGAGCATCCCGGCGAGGTCGCCGCGGAGCAACGCGAAGGTGGCTC
>JALOQB010000032.1 GCA_025453595.1 Polyangiaceae bacterium | reverse complement strand
GCAAAGAAGCGCCCGTCGGTGTTCCTGTGTGCCTCGGCGGTGGGGTATTACGGTGGCCACCTGGACGACCGGGAATTCGACGAGGAGAGCGAGGCAGGGTCGGATTTTCTGGCAGAGGTGGTGCGCCAGTGGGAGGCCGAGGCGGAGCGGGCGACGGAGCTCGGGGCGAGGGTGGTGCGGCTGCGGATCGGCCTGGTGCTGGGCGATCAGGGGGGGATGCTGGGCAAGATGGTGCCGGCGTTCCGGATGTTCGTGGGGGGCCCGGTGGGGCAAGGGGGGCAGTGCATGTCCTGGGTTCACATCGACGATACGGTCGGTCTGATCCTGTTTGCGCTCGAGCACCCGGAGGTGAGCGGGCCCCTCAACCTGACCGCACCCGAGCCCGCGACGATGGATGAATTCTCCCGTCAACTGGGGAAGGCGCTGGGGCGTCCCTCGCTGTTCCGGGTGCCTTCTCCGCTGGTCAAGCTGGCCCTGGGCGAGGCCTCCCAGCCGGTGCTCACGGGGCAGAAGGCCCTCCCTCGAGCCGCGCTGCGACTCGGCTATCGCTTCCAGTATCCGGCGCTCGCGGGGGCGCTGGAGGATCTTTTCGGGAGACGCAGATGACCGATCGACTCGACTCGGATCACACCACCAACCTGCTGCCCCAGGTGATCGAGCAGATCCTGACCTCCTCGCAGGAGGACCGCTTCCTGGCGGATCTGCTGGATGCGTTGCCCATCGGCGTCGTGGTGCTGGACACCGCGGGGCGGGTGGTGCGCTACAACCTGCACGAGCAGCGGCTGGCGCAGCGGACCGCCGAGTCGGTGATGGGGCGCCACTTCTTCCGGGAGGTTGCGCCGTGCACGGCGGCCTCCGGGTTGCTGCCGGCCTTCGAGCGCTACGCCCACCGGGGCGGCGAGCTGCAGGTCGATCTGCACTTTCAGTTCCCGTTTGCGCACCTGAAAGTCCCCCGGGATGTGCGGCTGCGGCTTCGTGGGTTTGACTCGGGCGACCGGCGCTTCGCCTTCTTGCTGGTCGAGGATATCACCGAGGAGATGCAGGCCCGTCGGCTCCGGGAGCTGCTGGCCATGCTGGTGGCCCACGACATGAAGAACCCGTTGACGGCGATCCGCCTCAACGTCGACATGGTGATGCGCGAGCTGCGCCAGGGGCAGGCGGGCTCGGCGGTGAGCGAGCGCCTGGGCGACGCGCGGATCGCCGCGGAGCGCCTCGATCGCATGATCCGCCTCTTCCTCGACGTCTACCGCCTCGAGAACGCCGAGCTCCCGGTCGCCTTCGCGCCGGTCGATCCGCTCTCGCTGGCCCACGAGCTGCTCCGTAACCAGACCCCGCTGGCCGAGATCTACGGGCTCCAGCTCACCTGCGAGGGCGCCGCGGCCCCCATCTCTTCCGATGCCTCGCTGCTGATGCGAATCGTCGAGAACCTGCTCGACAACGCCATGCGCCACGCGCGCAACGTGATCCGCCTCGTGCTCCGCGACTCGGACGAGGCGGTCGAGGTCGAGGTGATCGACGATGGCCAGGGTGTCCCCGAGGACGCCAAGGGGTTGATCTTCGACAAGTTCGCCAGCCTCTCCGCCGACCTCCGGGGCTACAACCAGGGCCTCGGCCTCACCTTCTGCAAGCTGGCGGTCGACCGCCTCGGGGGCCTGCTCTCGGTGCACGACGCCTCGCCCCGGGGGGCGCTCTTCCGCCTGCGCCTCCCCCGCGTCCCTCCCGCCGCCGCCGCCGCCCCGTTCTGATCCGCCGGGGTTGCCCGGCGGCGCCCCGCCTCGCGCCCCTCAGCCCACCGCGGCGATGAACTCGCGGCCAAACTGCATCGGCGTCGGGCGATCCCCCGGGGCCCGGGCCGTGGCCGCCCGCAGCAGCTTCGCCACCGACGCCGGGAAGGGCCGCAGCCGCGTCGCATCCTCGAATGGATCGCGGCGCAGGTGCGCGATGATCCGGTCTCGCTCGCTCTGGATGTCGTCAAAAAACGCCCGGCCCGTGGTCAGGTTGTAGATGCACCCGGCCAGCGAGTAGAGGTCCGCGCGTGGGTCAAGTTCGACCGGGTCCAGGACCTGTTCCGGTGCGATGTAGCCGGGGGTTCCGGCGATGAAGCGGCCTGCGGAGGCCTGGGGGACGCGGATGGAGCGGACCATGCCGAAGTCGATGACGACGGAGGAGAGGGGAGGGGTGAGGAGAGGGTCGCGGTGCCTGGTGGGGTCAAAGATTTCGCCCTGGGCGAGGGGGAGCCGGAGCCAGAGGTTGGCGGGCTTGATGTCGCGGTGGACGAGGCCCGCTCCGTGGAGCGCGGAGAGGCCAGCGCAGGTCTCGAGGACGATCTGGCGCAGCTCCGGGAGGGTCATCAGCCTGGCGGTGGCGTAGGCCTTGAGGTCGGCGCCGATGAGGTACTCGAGGACGAGGAAAGGAGCGCCGTCGGCGACGCCGCGATCGATGATGTTGGCGACGTTGGGGTGATAGAGGCCGGCGAGGGCCTTGGCCTCCTCGATGAAGGAGGCGAGGATGCCCTCGCGCTCGCTCTCGGTGGCGGCGGCGAGGGCGTCGGCCTTGGGGATCTTGAGGACGAAGAGGCGGTCGGCGCCGGGCTTGCGGACCAGCCACACGAAGCCGATGCCGCCCTGGCCGAGGGGCTTGACCAGCTCGTAGCCCTGGATGACGCGGGGCTCGCTCTTCTTCGGTGCAGGAGGAGGAGGGGGTGTGCGGGCGATGGCGCCCTGGAGGGCGCCCTCGACAAGGGAAGAGGTGACCGGGTCGAGGGAGGCGAGCCAGACGTCGAGGAGCGTGGGTTGCCGGGCGCGGATGGCGCGGGCCATCAGGGCGGTCACCCGGGGGATGTTCTCGGTGGCCTGGGGGGCGAGGGAGATCTCCTGTTGACCCTCGACGTTGCGCAGGGCCTTCACCGGGTCGGCGAGGGCCGCGTGGAGCTTGTGGCTGGCGAGCACCAGGTCGGTGCAGAGGGCCTCCAGGTCCGGGCGGTGGCCCGCGGCGGAGGCGAAGTGGCCCAGCGCCTCGGCGAGGCCCGCGAGGGCGTAAAAGAGCTCGCTCTCCTCGGCGTTCAGCAGGACGAGGGCCTCGCCCGCGTCCGCCCCCCAGTTGCCGTTCGGGGCCCCGGAGCCGATGGCCCGGCGCAGCGCCTCGGCGTGGTCGCAGCACTCCTGGAGGGCGCCGCGGTTCATCATCGGCAGCGCGGTGCCGAGCTGCTGGAGCATGGCAGGTCGCTCGATGACCAGGCCCCACCAGCCGGCGAAGGGGCCCAGCCAGGCGACGTCGTCGACCTCGCCGAGGGCGGTCCCGCGGGTGGAGTCGACCAGGCGCCAGAAGAGCGAGCTGAGGGCGCCCCGGAGCGCCGGGGTGGGCTCGTGGTTCTCGTCCGAGAGGGCCTCGAGCTTGCGGAGCCACAGGCAGGTGTCGTGGGCCGTGGGGCCGCGCCCCGGGCCGAGCCGCGTGTCCTCGCCGCAGGCGTCGAGCGCGTAGCCCCCCAGCCGCAGCGCCAGGATCTCCAGCGTCGGGTCGACCTCGGCGTTGAAGGCCCCGCCTTGCCGCCGCTCTTTCACCTCGTCGAGGATCTCGGCGGGCGTCGTCGACATCAGCTTCCAGGCCTGCCCCAGGTCTGGCTCGGGCACCGGATCCCCGTGCGGGTGGGTGGCCAGCAGCGGCGCCCACAGCCGCAGCGCGAAGCTCCGGGCGCAGGACTCCATCGCGTTCATCGCCGCCGCTCGCTGCCGGGTCGAGGCCGCCGCCAGCGCCGCCTTGCGCGCCTCCTGGAAGGTCGACACGAAGGACGCGGCCAGCCGCGCCGCGCGCCCGTCCGCCTCGTCGTCGTCGTACTGGGCCGCCTGCCGCACCAGGTTGTCGAGCCCGACCTCCAGATCGAGCGGGTCTCGCTCGGCCTGCTCGATGGGGTCGGTTGCGACCCTGACCTCGTTCCAGCGGCGTGCTTCTTCGAGGTTGTCGGTGCGAGCGAAGCGGGCGATCTCGCGGAGTTCGCGGAGGGTGGCCTCGACCTCCGGGGCGCGTTCGCCGCGGCGCCAGAGGACGGCGAGGCCGCGGGCGAGGGCGCGGGCGGTGACGGCGCCGCCGTCGCCGGCGAGGATGCGGCGTGCGAGTTTTTCCCAGAGGTCGCGGCGCTCGAAGAAGAGGTAGGGGGAGGCGGCGGCGATGGCGGCGAGGACCCAGGGATCCTCGTCGCGGGAGGCGAGGATGGGGACGAGCTGGGAGCCGAGGTATTTGAGGCGCTTGGCGGGGAGGGAGGCGAAGGCGGTGAGGGCGCGCTGGCGCAGGATCTGGGTCTCGCTGAGGACCCAGTCGAGGAGGGTGCCTTCGAGCTGGGGGACCTCGCCGGTGAGGCGGCCGAGGGCGCGGGCGGCGTGGATCCAGACGAGGGGCTCGGGGTGGAGCAGGAGGGGCTGGAGGAGCTGGAGGGTGCGGCCCAGGAGCTCGGGGTCATCGGGCATGGCGCAGGCGCAGATCTCGAGGCAACGCGCGCCGAGGACGCGCCCGCGGAGATCGCCGTGGGCCGGGTGCCAGATCATCTCGTCGAAGGTCTGGCTGGAGGCGAAGACCCAGCGGCCGAGGGCGGGGATTTCCATGGCGCAGGCGCCGGCCTCCCAGAGGAGGATCTCGATGCGAGCGCGGGCCTGGGCGTTGAGGGGCTCGCGGAGCTGGAGGCCGTCGCCCAGCAGGGGGACGCAGGCGAGGGCGTCGAGGAGGGGCCCTTCGAGGACCCGTGCGCGGGCGGCCTCCTCGACCGGGGCGCGCCCACGTTCGCGGGCGAGGGCCTCGAAGATGCGGGCGAAGGCGACGTCGCGGCGGCGGGCGCTGGCGCCGCACCAGGCCAGCACCGCCTCGCCTCCGGGCTCGCGGACCAGCTGGCACAGCTCGCCGAGGCCTTCCTCGGAGCGAGCGAGGGAGAGCAGCGCGGCAGCCAGGCCATCGGCCGCCTCGGCGAGGTGCTTGGGCAGCGCCTCCCCCCCCTGTCTCCCCTTCCAGCGGGCCAGCACCGCCCGCTCTTGCTCGGAACCAGGGGGAAGCGCCGCGATCTGCGCGAGCGCACCCAGGAGGTGGGTCGGGAACATGGGTGGACGCAGGGTACCGCAAGACAGGCGGCGCCGGTAGCGAACCGGAGGCGCTTCAGAGGCCTCGTCGGGCCCGGTAGGCGGCCTTGGCGCGGGCGCCCCGCAGTTCCAGCAGGGGCCGGAGCAGGCGGCTGACCTGGGGCACCAGGTAGCCCAGCGTCGCCAGCTTGCCGGAGGGGCCAGGGACGTCGATCTCGATGCCGGTCTCCTCGCTGCGCAGGCAGGCCAGCACCGCGTCGGTCACCTGCTCCGCGGTGCTCATCGGTTGGGAGAAGGTCAGGGCGCTGACGTGCTCGATGTCCTCGTCAAAGAAGGCGGTATCGACGGGGCCCGGGTTCACGCTGGCGATGCGCAGGCCCCGGCGCCCCAGGTCCTCCGCCGCGGCCAGGGACCAGAAGCGCAGCCCCGCCTTGGTCCCGGAGTACACCGCGGAGCCCGGCACCGCGAGCTTCCCCGCCAGGCTCGCCACGTTGACGATGCACCCGCCGACCCGCATCTCCTCCGCGGCGGCCCGCGTCAGCACCATCGGCGCCGCGAGGTTCACCGTGCACATCTGCGCCAGCTTCTCCGGCGGGTGCCGCAGCATGTCGCCCCGGTGGTGGACCCCGGCGTTGTTGACCACCGCGTCCAGCGCACCGAAGCGCCGCCGGACCTCCGCCGGCAGCGCGGCCAGCGCCGTCAGGTCCCCCACGTCCAGCGGGAACGCCGCCGCGGCGGGCCCCAGCTCGGCGGCGGCCTGCTCGAGCTTCGCCGCGGTCCGCGCCACCAGCGCCACCTTCCCGCCCTCCCGCACCAGCGCCCGCGCCACCGCCAGCCCGATGCCCGACGAGGCCCCGGTCACGATCGTCACCCTGTCCCGTAGCTGCATCGCCCGACTGTACCTGAACCCGCGCCAGGGCGCTCCGTGGCTCACCGCCGCGCGGCGAAGCCGGGGAGCCGCGTGATCGCCACCCACAGCTCGCGCACGTCGTACCCGGACGCCTCGAAGCGGCCCTCCAGCGCCTGCAGCGCGCAGCGGTCCGCGTCCCCCTCCATCGCCCCGTGGGCAAACCGGTACGCCTGCCGCGCAAAGCAACCGTGGAACGCCTCGCTCCGGGCCACGATGGAGGCCAGCTCCGGCAGGCTGGTGTAGGCCCCCTTCGTCCCTGTCCCCAGCCCCTCGACGTCGTTCATGTCCCCGTCCGGCGGGATCGGCTGGCCGTTCTCTTCCGTCCGGTAGCGGCCGATCGCGTCGAAGCGCTCCATCCCGAACCCCACCTCGTCGATGTACTGGTGACAGCTGCGGCAGGTCGGGTCGCTCGAGTGCTGCCGGAACCGCTCCCGCGTGGTCGCCTTCGGGTCGACCTCCGGCACGCCCCCCGCGTTCGCCGGCGGTTGCCCCAGGTCCTGGCAGAGCAGCCGCTCTCGCACGAAAAGCCCTCGCCGGATCGGCGACGACTGGTCCGAGTGGGACGTGCTCGCCAGCACGCTCCCGTGGGTCAGCAGCCCCGCCCTGCGCTCCGGCGGGAGCTGCGCCTTGCCGGCCCCCGAGGGTAGAGAGGCTCCATAGACCGACGCGAGCTGGGGGTCGAGGAAGGAGTAGTCGGCGGTGAGGAGCTCCTCGAGCTTGCCGGTGCCGTCGAAGACGACGTGCTCGACGAGGCGTCGGGACTCGTCGAGCATGGCCTCGCCGAGGGCGGCGGACCAGCCCGGGTAGAGCACGGAGCTGCGGGCGAGGGAGGGGACCCCCTCGATGCCGAGCCACTGGGCGCTGAAGGCGGCGAGGGCGGGGCGGGCGCGGGGGCTGGCGAGGAGGCGGCGGGCCTGGGCCTCGATGGCGTCGGGGGAGGCGAGGGCCCCGCTGTCGGCGGCGGCGGCCAGCTCGTCGTCGGGCATGGTGCCCCAGAAGGCGTAGGAGAGGGCGGTGGCGATCTCGTGGGGGGAGAGGCGGAAGGTGCCGTCGGGCTGGGGCACGCCGACCTCGGAGCGGTAGAGAAAGTGAGGGGAGAGCACCAGGGCGCGCACCACCGCCTCGACGGCGGTCTCGTGCCCATCTTGCAGGGAGGCCAGCTTCTCGTAGCGCGCGCTCTCGGCGGCGGTGAGGGGCCTGCGGAAGGCGCGGCGCCCGAGCTGCTGCACGAGGGTCGTCCGGCAGGCGCTCTCCGTCGCCGGGCTGCAGGGCAGCAGCTTGGCGGCGTTGCCGAGGGCCAGCTTGGCCACCTGGGCCGAGGCCTTGAGGTACTGCTCCACGTGGATCGAGGTGACCAGGCCCGCGGTCGCGCTGTTGTCGTAGCTGAACCCCTTGGGGCGGCTCTCGACCGGGAAGCTCTTGGCAAGATCCAGCTCCGGCGGTGCCCCCCCGGTGCCCCCCGGCGCCGAGCAGGCCACGCTGAGCAACGAGTTCTGGCCGCCGAACCCGTCAGGCTCGCCCTTCGGGTTCCCCGGGTCGCTGATCCAGGTGGCCTCGTTGATGACAAATTTGTACGAATAATCGCCGTTTTGCAGCGCCTTCTTGGCGACGTAGAGGCCCTTGCTGGGCACATGGGTCATCTTCCACCCTCCTGCGGCGACGGTGCCGGGCCACCCGTTGAAGCTGCCCGCGACATGCACGGTCGTGGGGAGGGGGCTGGGCGCCGGAAGCACGAAGGTGTGGAGGCCGCAAGGGTCCTGCTGGCAGGCGCCAGCGACGCAGGATTCTTCGGAGATGTTGCAGTCCGCGTCGGTGGAGCAGGAGGCCCCGGTGCTCGCGTCCTCGCCGAGCCGCAGCAGGTCCCGGATGGTGGCGTTGTACTCGCGCCGGTTCAGCAGCCGGAGCCGCCGTGGCGGGAGCTCATCGCCCTTGCAGACCAGGGGGGGGGCGCCGAACTGGGCCAGGATGTAGGCGGTCACGTCCCGCGCGCAGGCCCCCTGGCAGGCGGCGGGGTTCTGCGGTGGCATGCGGGTCTCGATGGCCTCGCGGAGCACCGCTTCGCCCCGGGACCAGCCCCTGAGCGAGGGGCCGGTGGCGCCCTCGCCGGTGGGGCCGTGGCAGGAGGCGCAGTGCTGCTTGTAGAGGGCCTCGCCGGAGAGCACGCTGGCCGGAGCGCCACCGCCGCCGTTTCCGCTGGAGGCCCCGGCGCCCTCGGAGCCTGGAGCTGCGCCCAGCCCCTCGCCGCAGGCCGCGAGGGCCGCGGAGAGGAGGGTGGTGGCCAGGAGCCAGCGGGGCAGGGGGGACGGGCCCGCGAGACGCATCGGTCGATGGTCGCTCCCCTGCGGGGGCGCTGCAAGCTGGATAACTTGATGGCGCCGGAGAACTCGGCGCTGACGGTGCCGGTCGCCTGGACGTTGCCAGCGGCCTCGCTGAGGGCCGCGACGGCGGGGATCAGGCAGGCCGTGGCCTTGACGCTGAGGTTGCCCTTGGCGGTGAAGCGACCGCCGACCTGGACCACCGCCTGGGCGTTGGCCGCGAGGAGCTTGGCCTTGGCCTCGAGGAGGACGCGGATCTTGGGGAGGTTCGCCTCGAGGGAGGCGACGGCGCGGGCGTTGAGCTCGCCGGCGGCCTTGATGCGGAGGCTGCCGGGCTTGCACTCGGCCTTGGCCTGGGCGCTGGCGCTGCAGGAGCCGGAGCAGTCGGCCGAGACTTCGCACTTGGCCTTGGGCAGGGAGCCGCCGGAGCAGCGCGGGGCCTTGATGGTCCCCTCGCAGGAGCCGGTGCACTCGCCCTCGCACTCGAGGTTGGCGTTCGCCTCGGCCTTGCAGGAGCCGCGGCACTTGCCGGCGCAGGAGCCGGAGCAGGTGCCCTCGCAGGTGCCCTGGCACTGGCCGTTGCTCTCGGTACCGTTGCACTTGCCCTCGCAGGTACCCTCGCAGGACCCCTCGCAGGTACCGGAGCAGGAGCCCTCGCAGGTGACGGCGAGGTCAGCGGAGCCGGAGCAGGAGCCCTGGCACTTGCCCTCGCAAGAGAAGGAGGCCTCGCCGCCCTCGCACTGGGGCAGCTCGCCGGGCTGGAGCTGACACTCGGCCTTGCCGGAGCAGCTGGCCTCGCAGTTGGCCTGGGCGCTGGCGCTGATGGAGCAGACCGGGGGCTGGGCCTCGATGGAGATGGAGCCGGCGGCCTTGATCCTGGTGACGACGATGTTGCACCAGGCGGCGGCGCGGTTGCCCGGGTCGGTCTCCTTCACCTCGTTCTCGTCCGCGCCCATGTCGACGGCGACGGCCTGGCAGAGGGTGCCGAGCTCGAGCACCAGGCCGCTGGCGGACGCCGCGAAGTCGGCGGAGGCCTGCATGAACGCCGAGAACTCGGCCTTGCCTTCGCCCTCGATACCCCAGTCAATGTTGCTCAGGTCAGCGCCCACCTTGAAGTCGGTGCAGCACAGGTCACCCTGGGCCTCCTTGAGCTTGTCGGCGGCCTCGCAGCCGGCGCCGGTGACGAGGGGGATGACCAGCAAGGTGGCCAGGCTGAGCTTTCGGATCACGTTCTGCATCGCAAGCACTCCTTCGAACAGGTGAGGCCAGGGGTGACCTGGGTGAAATAGATGGACGTTGGACGCCCGCAGGTCGGGTTTATTCGATCGCCCTGGTCCGTGCTAGTTCTTCGCCCCGCCGTGCGAATTTCTCCCCAGCGACGTGCGCGAGCCAGGGCCGCTTTTGCCAGGCTCCGCGGGCTTCACCCGGATGCTCACTGCGAGCTGGTGCATCAGGGGCCTTTCCAGCTCCTGGTGGCCACCGTGCTGTCGGCGCAGACCACGGACCGGATGGTCAACCAGGTGACCCCCGCCCTCTTCGGTCGTTTTGGCACCGCCGAGGCCCTGGCCCGGGCGACGCCGGAGGAGGTCGAGCCGCTGATCCAGCGCATCGGCTTCTTCCGCACCAAATCACGGAACATCGTGGCCCTGGCGCGCCAGCTCGTCGAGCGTCACCGGGGGGAAGTGCCCAACGATTTCGAGGCCCTCACGGCGCTGCCGGGGGTGGGGCGAAAGACCGCCAACGTGGTGCTGGGGGTCTGCTTTGGCATGCCCGAGGGCGTCGTGGTCGACACCCACGTGCAGCGGCTGAGCCAGCGCCTCGGCTGGGCTCGCGAGACCACGCCAGAGAAGATCGAGGCCGAGCTGACCGCGATCTTCCCCGCCGAGGACCGGGACCTGGTCTCTCACGTGCTGATCTTCCATGGGCGCCGCGTCTGCTCGGCCCAGCGCCCCGCCTGCGATCGCTGCGGGGCCGCTGACCTCTGCCCCAGCGCCGGGAAGGCCGAGCACGTGGGCCGCAAGAAGTAACGACCCCCGGCGAAAGGCCGCCACCAGCGCCTCGCTCGCCGTGTACGGATCCACCTCGCGCCGCTGCACCCGCGCCGCGGCCTCGTCGATGCGGGCCCCCAGCGCCGCGGCGGCCTCCTCCACCAGCGCCTCCCGCAGGAACCCCCGGAGCTGCTCCCGCTGGCGCTGCTCGGCCCGCCGCTGCCCGTGCTCGCTCGCCAGCCACTGCCGGTGCTCCTCCAGCTTCGCCACGAGGGCGTCGACCCCCTGGTTCCTGGTCGCCACGCAGCGCACGATGGGGGGCACCCACACGCCCTCGCCGTGCTTCACCTTGGCCTGCGCCAGGTCCAGGTGACCGGCCCCGTGCCCCCGGCTGTGGGCCCCCGCGGACAGCACCTCGCCCCCCAGCGCGATCATCAGCTCGAGATCCCGCACCGTCGCGTCGGCCCCCTCCCGGTCCGCCTTGTTCACGGCGAACACGTCCGCGCACTCCATCAGCCCGGCCTTGTTCGCCTGCACGTCGTCGCCCAGCCCCGGCGCCATCACCACCACCGTGCTGTGCGCGGTCCGCGTGATCTCCAGCTCGTCCTGGCCGACCCCCACGGTCTCGACGATCACCACGTCGGCGCCCCACGCGTCCAGCACGTTCACGATGTCCCAGGCCGAGCGCGACAGCCCTCCCAGCGCGCCCCGCGTCGCCACGCTCCGGATGAACACGCCAGGGTCCTCGAAGTGGCGCTGCATCCGGATCCTGTCCCCCAGGATCGCCCCGCCGGAGTACGGGCTCGTCGGGTCCACCGCCACCACCGCCACCCGCTTCCCTGCCTTGCGGTACTGCTCCACCAGCCGGTCCACCACCGTGCTCTTGCCGGCCCCCGGGTTCCCCGTCACGCCGACCAGAAAGGCTCGCCCGGTGTGGGGAAAGAGCCCACGCAGCAGATCCAGGTAACCGGGTACCCGGTCGTCGCACAGCCGGCAGGCCCTCGCGGTGGCTCGGGGATCTTGCGCCAGAATCTTCTCCGTCAACGGGTGCATCGCCTTCGACTAGCGCCCCGCGACCTCTGCGGGAAGGGGGCTTCTTCTTCCCTCGCCTGGCCTCTCGACGCGGTACAATCCACCTCTCAACCCGAGGTCCCCCATGCGTACATCCTTGCTCCCCTTCTTGCTCTCCGGTCTCTTCCTCCTCGCCTGCGGCACCGACGAGACCGGCCTTGGAAACGTCGCTGCAGGTGGCTCTGCCGGGAGCACCGCGGGCGGCGCTGGCACCGCCGGCGCTGGCGCGCAGGGCGGCTCTGCCGGTAGCTCCGCAGGGGGCACCGCGGGGGTGGGTGGTACCGCCGGCGCCGGTGGCTCCGAGCCAGCAGGTGCAGGCGGGAGCGATCCGGCGGGTGCGGGTGGGAGCGACCCGGCGGGTGCGGGTGGCAGCGATCCGGCCGGCGCGGGCGGCTCCGATCCTGCGGGGGCAGGTGGGAGCGATCCTGCGGGCGCGGGCGGCTCCGATCCGGCGGGGGCGGGCGGTTCTGATCCTGCGGGGGCGGGCGGTTCTGATCCTGCGGGTGCGGGTGGGAGCGATCCTGCGGGGGCGGGTGGGAGCGATCCGGCGGGGGCGGGTGGGAGCGATCCTGCGGGGGCTGGCGGCTCCGATCCAGCGGGGGCGGGAGGCTCCGATCCAGCGGGGGCGGGCGGATCGGCGGGAGCCGGAGGTTCCGGACAGGCGGGGGCGGGGGCTGGCGGTGCGCCCAGCTGCGGCACGGGCTTCTCCGGGGCCTGCGGCGAGTGCCTGACGCAGAACTGCTGCGCGGAGGCGGCGGCCTGCGGGGACAACTGCAAGGCGTGCCTGGTGAGCGTCAACGCGGGGAAGGATTGCCAGAACGACCCGGAGTTTCTGGCCTTGCGAAGCTGCTCGGAGGCGAGCTGCGATGCTTGCCAGCAAGGGACGACCAACCCGGTCTGTGACCTGCCTGATCCGATCGCATCGGGGGGGTCTTGCGTTACCCTGGGAAGCAATGGCTTCAACTGCAACCCGATCACCAACCAGGGGTGCAGCGACAGCCAGGCGTGCCGCTTCAGCAACCAGAATGGGGGAACGTTCTTCTGTTCGTCCCTGGGCAACGCGCAGGCGACCTGCGAGGGGTGCAACCAGGCGAACCCGTGCGAGGCCGGGAACATCTGCTCCAACGGGGTGTGCCAGGCGTATTGCTGCGATGACAGCGACTGCAACGGGGGGGTGTGCAACAAGCAGACCTTCGCGGGCGGCAAGGGGGTCGTGGGGATCTGCAAGACGAAGGTCTTTGCGGGGACAGACCCGTGCGAGGAGGACATTCACGAGCCGAACAACACGGCGGACACGGCGGCGGATCTGGGGCAGGTCGACGACTGCTCGTTCAACTCGGTGCTGGTGGCGGAGGGGGCGCTGAGCGAGGCGTCGGATCGGGACTGGTACCGCCTGGACTTCGAGGACACGATCCAGTGCGAGCTGAACCCGACCTTCCAGTTTACCCAGGGGAACGGGGTGCGCGTGTGCGCGTATTTCAAGTGCAAGAACGGGCCGACGGTGGCGGGTCAGCAGGTCTCGTGCAACGGGGGCGACTCGGCCTCGACCACGCCCTTCGGCCCCGGCTGCTGCTCGACGGACGGGAACCTGACGCCCAACCTCAATTGCCAGGGCGATGAGGAGTCGGCGGACGTGCGGGTGCTGGTGGACGTGGTGGATAGCAACGCCTGCATCCCGTACAAGCTGCGCTACGGCTTCTGAGGGGCGCCGCGGGCGTCGCGGTGGAGGATCGCCGGGGGGGCGATGCTGTGGCGCCGGAAGGCCTCCAGGACCCGCAGGTGGACGTCGGTCTCGAAGCGTTTTTCGTACTTGCAGTCGAAGACGTAAGGGCGCGCCTTGAGGCGGAGGACGACGAGGTCGTGGAGGAGCTCCTGGCGGATCTCGACGGGGACCTGGTGGCCAAGGAACACGTAGGGGCTCACCAGGCAGGCCTCCTCGACGAGCTGGGCCGCGAGCCGGGCGTTCTGGTCGATGCCGATGTAGAAATCCATGGCGACCTGCATCTCGAGGGCGCCGTAGTTGCCGCTGGAGGTGACGTCGGTGAGCACCTTGTTGTTGGGGATGGTGATCACGTTGTGATCGAGCGTGTTCATCTGGACGCTGCGCAGCCCGATCTTGGTGATATCGCCGTACTGCCCCCCGTAGTTCACCCGGTCGCCCACCTGGAACGGTCGGTCGAAGATGATGGTGAGGCCGGCGACGAAGGCGGCCACCAGGTCCCTCGTGGCGAAGCCCACCGCGAAGGCGAGGGCGCCGCCGATCACCGCCAGCGCCGCCGGATCGAGGCGGACGCTGAGCCAGATGCACAGCGATACCGTCGCGATGTACACGACGAAGCGCAGCACCGACTCGAGCTTCTGCAGCGTCGGGCGCCGGTTGGGGAAGCGCTCCCCGAGCTTCCTGGCGCCGTCCTCGATGAGCCGGAGCACCACCAGCGAGCCCAGCACCAGCGGGGCCGAGAGCAGCACCCCACCCCACCGGACGAAGCCCGCGATCTTGCTGACGTCCGGCATATCCTGGGCCGCCGCCAGGCCGGACCACAGGGCCAGGGCGCAGGCGAGGCGGAGGGCAACCCCGGGGGGACCAGAGCGAGGGTTCATGGCTTCACCAGGAGCTGACGGCGCTGCAAGAGCTGCTCGAGCAAGGGGTACCAGGACCAGCTTACCAGGTACCTCCGGTCCCGCTGCTGCAGGTAGTCGTGGGCCAGGCCGTAGCGCAGCGCGTCCTGGATCGTCTTGCCGTCGAGCCCCGTCGCCGCCTCGACCTGCTCCGGCGTCGCGGGGCTGAGCTGCAGGATCGCCCGGAGCACGAAGAGCGCCTCGTCCGGCAGCTGCTCCAGATCCTCCGCGTCCGGCGTCCGCAGGGGCTTCACCTGGACCTTGCCCCCCTCGTCCCGCGCCAGGGCATGGCGCCAGAGCTCCAGCGCCACCCCCGGGTTGCCCCCCGCCTGATCCCACAGCAGCCGGAAATACGACGCCTTGCGCTCCTGCAGCGCCTCCGCCAGCTCCAGCTCGTCCACCACCGGCTCCTCCAGCAGCCGCTCGAAGCTCGGCGCCAGCTCGACCTCCCCGGTCCGCTGCTGGAGCAGCTCGGCGATCCGGTCCTCGCCCCAGGGCTTCAGGAAGATCACCTCGTCAAAGAGCGGGTACACGCCCCGGGCGCATGACAGGAACTTCCATACAACCGCGTCGATGGCGATGACCCACACGGCGCGCTGGCTGCAGGAGCGGGCGACGTTGACGAGCTGATCAAAGCCGGCGAGGCCGCCCATGACCGGACGGATCAGGGCGCGAGCCCCGTCGAGGAGCAGCAGGCGGGGGCGGCTCTCCTGGTCGAGGGCGGCGCCGATGGCGGACAGGGAGGCCATGCTGTCGAGGTCGAGCTGATCCGCGAGGGATCGGCGGATGAACTCCAGGTCCTCGCCCTCGCCGTCGACCCAGAGCGCATCCTCGCCCTGGCGCAGCTGGCGCAGCATGGTGCTCTTGCCCATGCCCCGGGCCCCGACCAGGGCGATCACGTTGCCCTGCCGCGCCTCGACGCGCTCCTTGATGAGCCCGATGGCGTCGTCCTCGGGCCCCGCGATCCAGGAGACGGAAGGCGACCCTGGCCCGAGCCGCTCCAGCTCTCCCTCGGACAGGGGGCTGTACCGGGCGGTGAGGTGCTCCCGGTTGAGCTTGTCCAGCTCGCGCTGGAAGAGGTACGCGTGGGCCTTGCGGGCCAGGTTGAACCCGTTGACCCAGCCCCGGGCCAGGCGCGCCGCGGCGCTCGCGCCCAGGTACAGCGCCGCCAGCGAGGCCGCGGCCAGGCCGAACGAGGCGCCCGGGCGCTCCGGTACCCAGCGGTGCAGCGGCCCCTGGCTCCCCTCCTTGCGCAGGCGCGCCAGCAGCTCGCCCCGCCACCAGTGCACGAGCAGCAGGAAGAGCGGCAGGAGCGTGAGCCAGCTCAGCGACAGGATCCAGTGGTGGATCGTCCCCTCGCCCACCAGCCGGGTGCTCGCGACCAGCAGCAGCGCCACCAGCACCACCGTGCGCCCCACCAGCCGCAGGGATCGCAGGCGCAGCCGGTCGCGTCGGGCTGCCTCCCCCGAGCGCTGGCGCCCCCCGGAGGCCAGCGTGTTGATCGCGGTGACCACGAGGCTCCCCGCGAGGGACCAGGAAACCCCCAGCGTCAGCAGCTGCACCTCCAGCAGCGCCCGCGTCTCCTCGGGCAGCAGCCAGTGCATCGCGGAGACCAGCAGCATCAGCTCCACGGTCCGCCGTATCGACAGCAAGAATCGGTACAGCCGCACCGGCCCTCGCCGCGCCAGGAACGGGTGGCGCCGCTCCTCCCGCTCCAGCCGCTCCTCCAGCTCCTCGAAGAGCTTGCGGCTGCCGCGCCTCCACCAGGCAAAAATCACCAGCAGCAGCAGCCACGGCACCGCCGTCGCCAGCCGCAGCGCCACCTCCCCCGCGGACCCTTGCTGGTCCCTCCACCCACGCAGCCACTCCTGCGCCGTATGACCGTGCGCCTGCAAGATCAACTTCAGGTGCGCCACCTCCGCCCGCGCCTGCTCCAGCCCCCGCTCCGAGAAGCTGAGCTCCGAGGCCCGCAGCCCCGTGGACAGGCGCGGCAGCAGCCCCAGCCGCTCCTGGTTGATCCCGTCCAGCTCGTCCAGCAGCCCCTCCGCTCGCTCTCCCAGCAGCCTCCGCTCCTTCCCCAGCAGCCCGCCCCGCAGCGCCTCCAGCCGCTGCCGCTGCGCCTTCACCTTCTCCGTCGAGACGCTCCCGCGGAAATCCCTCAACGGATCGTCCCCCAGCGCCGGGATGCGGGTCTTGGATGACCTCAGCTCCTCCATCACCCCGCTCATCTCTTCCCGGGCCTTCCGGTGCCGCTGCTGCAGCTCGCGGTAGCTCGCGTCGCGCTCCGCCTCCCCCTGCTCCAGCGAGGCCCTCGCCCGCTGCCTCAGCCCCAGCAGCTCGTCCCTCCGCTGGAGCAACCGCTTGCGCTCGTCATCCAGCTCCGCCGACCGCGCCACCAGCGTCTTCTCGAGCCCCAGCAGCCGCGCCAGCTCCTCCGACACCAGGCGATCCGCCTCGCTCCTGGCCTGCTGCGCCGCCTTCAGCGCCCGCTGCCGCTCCTCTTCTGCCTCCTTGGCCCGCCGCTCTTCCTCGGACTCCTCGCTCGCCTTCGCCGCCTCCGCGGCCCTCGCCGTCTCTTGCCGCTCCCGGTGGGCGGCCAGCAGCTTCCCCCGCTGCTCCGCCTCCAGCTCGTAAAACTTCAGCCGCTCCTGCTCCAGCTCCAGCGCCTCCGCCAGCCTCGACGGCTCCAGCTTCATCCGCTGCGCCGCCGCCTCCACCGCCGGCGACAGGGCCCCCGCCGACAGCGCCGGTGGAGGACCTTGTTTCTTCCCCGGGGGCTCGGTCACCTCCCGCAGGAGCGCCCGGCTCCGCGCCGCCGCCAGCCGCAGCGCCCCCTCGTCCTCCAGCGGTGGCTCGAAGAGCGTTTGCGGGTCTATTTTGACATCAAGGGAGCCCTCGAACAGCTCCAGGATTCGCAGCAGGGTCTGGCGCTCCGGGGAAGGGGCGGGGTTGCTGGAGGCGGAGGTGGCGGGGGCGCTGCTGGAGGGGCCGGGGGAGGGCTGCTGGGCCCGGGAGAGGGTGGGGGCGAAGAGGGTCAGGGCCAGGAGCCAGGAGCCCAGGAGGAGGGGAGCGGGGCGAGGAGAAGGGTGCAAGCGATCACTCCCCGGAGGGGGTCTCCCTGGGGGCCTCGGGGGAAGGGAAGGAAGGGGTCATGACCCAGCGGCGGCGGGGCAGGTAGGCGCCGCCGTCGAGGCGCTGGAGGAAGGCGATGAGGCCCTCGCGGACGTCGTTGCGCAGGTCGAAGAAGTGGTCCGGGTGGCTGACGGAGACGAGGGCGCGCAGGGTGATGGAGTCGGGGCTCATGTCGGTGACGGCGAGGAGGGCCTTGCGCTGGTCCCAGAGCTTGTGGGCGGCGCAGAGGCGCTCGAGCTCGGCGCGGACCAGGGGGACGGGGACCGTGGGGTCCGCGTGGATGAACACGGTACCGAGGAGCTGGAGGTGGCCGCGGCTCCAGTTCTGGACGTTGGCCTCGACGAACTTGGAGATGGGCACCACCAGGCGGCGCTCGTCCCAGAGCTTGATGACGACGTAGGTGAGGTTGATCTCCTCGATGTTGCCCAGCTCGTTCTCGAACTGGATCAGGTCGCCGATGCGGACGGGCTGGGAGATCGAGAGCTGGATCCCGGCCACCACGCCCGCCAGGGATTTCTGCGCCGCGAAGCCGATGACCGCGACGCCGACGCCGGCGGAGGCGAGGAGGGAGAGGCCGATGTTGCGCACCACCTCGAACTGCATCAGCAGGATGGCGCCGGCGGCGAGCAGCAGCAGCACGGAGGTGATGCTCCGGGCGACGGTCAGCCGTGTGCGGAGCGAGCGGCTGCGGAGCTCGCCGGCGGTGTCGTCGGCGAGGGCGCCCTCGTAGAGCGAGGTGCCGGTGTTGAGCAGGGTGAGGAGGAACCAGGCGCCGCCGATGACGTAGCCGGTGTAAGCGAGGTGGCCCACGTTGCGGTCGGCGCTGCCGGGCAGGGCGAGCTGGGAGCAGGCGAGCTGGAAGAGCAGGACCCACAGCAGCAGCCGGACGGGGCGCCGCGACGACTGGAGCAGCAGGTCGTCCCAGGTGGCGGCGGTGCGCTTCACGAGGCCGTTGAGGGCGGCGACGACCCCGGACGCCACCAGCGTCGCCACGATCCAGCCCAGCACCAGGCCGATCACGATGCCCAGCCACTGCCACAGGGCGAGGCCCCAGAGCGAGACGCCCAGAAACCGGTCGGGAACCAGCTCCACCACCCAGGTCTCGGCCCCCTTGCCGAGGGCCTCCGCGGAGACGGCTGGCCGCGGAGCCCGGGCCGCCGCGGACCCCGCCGGCTGCGCGCCTGCGTTCGCGCTTATCAGCAAGGCGAAGGCTGCAGAGACCCGTGGAAGTCGCGTGTGCATCGGCGCCTCTATACCTCGTCACGCCGGCAGCTTCACCCACCGGTCCGCGTTGCGCATCGAGCCCTGGAAGGTCTGCCGGCAATCCTGCTCACGCGCCGGCCCCCAGCTTCCGGGTCTCGAACTCTGCGTTCCGGGCTTCGGACCCCGCGAACGGGTAGGCCTCCGCCTGGATAGCTGCTCGCCCTCCAGGGCGGCCTCGGCCGCGAGCGTGTCTGCCTGTCCTCATTGCGGGCGCTGTCATCGTGCTCCGGCGCTTTCGATCAAATGACTATGCCGGCTGTGGCTCGATCAAAAGAGCATTGACAACCAAGCGACAAAGGTAGACTACCGATGAAACTATGGCGCGCGCCCGACTCCTTTCAATCGAGGTCGAACGTTTCAAAAGCTATGAAGCTCGCACACACCTCAACCTGGCTCCTCTCACCGTGCTGGTGGGCCGCAATAATAGCGGCAAGAGTTCCCTGGTCCAGGCTCTCTTGCTCCTCAAACAAACCCTCGACTACCCACGCACCGAAGTTTCTCTCCACCTTGAGGGCGCCGTCGAGGCCATCAGTTTGCAGGAACTCACCTCCGGGTGGCCTGGTGGGGACGAAGATAGCGAGACCATCGAGGGACCTGCCATCTGCTTGACATTTGAATCAGAAATCGATCTCGCAAAGGCCCGCGAGGCGATCGGAAAAACATCGAAAATTCAACTAAAAGAAGGGGGGCTAGATGGCTTTTCATCCGACCTTCCCAAAGCCAAGGTGCAGACCGAAATTCGCCTCCAATTCAGGCAAGAAAAGAAGCGAGCTTTCCTCGCCTCTGTTGCTCTCAGATCGCTCAGCTCTGAACTTTGTTCCCGGGGCTACAAGGCGAAAATTTCCAAGGAGAATCCTCGAGATCATGCTCTCTTGAACGGAAACTACTTTAGCGAGGTGGATATCGAATGGGATCACTTTCTCCCTGTCCTCTCGCTCAAGCGTTCGATGAAGATCGGCCCTCGCGCAGGGGTAAGGCTCCAGCTTCATCTATGGACTTTCCTCTTTGTCCAGCCTCTGGAAGATCTCCGCGCTGTGCTTCGAGACTTTGGCTACCTCAGCTCTCTTCGCGAGCCGCCGCCGCTCCTCTATCGTGCCGCGACTACCCCGCCCGAGACCCTCGGGGTCTCAGGCCAGTATGCTGCGCAACTCCTGCATGCTCGCCGTAACGACAGGGTTCACTACCTACCCCCTCTCCAGGTCGAAGGCGGCAAGATCACAGAGCTTCCTTCGCTCCGTGCCCAGCCGCTCGAGGGGGCCGTCAACGACGTGCTAGCGTCGATGGGGGTGCATGGTAAGGTCTCCATCGCCGAGAGGGATCTCGGTTTTCAACTCCTCTTTGGTAAGTCCAATTTTCAGCATGTCGGCCGCGGATTGACCTACCTGCTCCCGGTGATCGAGTACGGGCTCTTGCTCGACCCCAGGCGTTTTGACAGCTCTAAGGTCAACCTTGAACGTGTCGCGTTCCTTGCCCAGCTCCAGAAATTCTCTCATGGCGCCATCGAGGAGCCCGAGGCTCACGTCCATCCTAAGCTCCAGTCCTCGCTGGCCCACTGGTTTGTCGCGCTGGCTCGGAGCGGGCGAAACCTCATCGTCGAGACCCACAGCGATCACCTGGTCCGCAGGCTACGTGGCTTGATCGCTCGCGTTCCCGAGGGGAGCGAGATGGAGACATGGCTCCGCGAGAACGTCCGCATCGTCGAGGTGTCTCAGGACGCCAAGGGACGATCTCGCATCGATATCTCTAGCCTGACTTCCAGCGGCGATGTCGAGCGGTGGCCGAGCGACTTCATGGATGTCGCTACGGACGAAGAGCGTGACATCTACGATGCCGGGCTGGATAAGCGTAAAAATGTGGGAAGTCCCGGGAATTCTTCGGGAGTAATCCACGACGAAGGTGAGGAGCCCGATGATGACGGAGAGCCTCCCCACCCGGCCAGTCTCGCGGGCTCGAAGCCGTGACCCTGCTGGTCCTTGACCCTGGGTTCTTCCGCCAACCTGGACTCTCGGGTGACATGGCAAAAAAATGCCTCCTCCAGCGGGTCGAGGATGCCAACTTGCTCCTTCGGTTGCCTGGCTTTGTCTTGCTCTCGAAGGTGGGAGATTTTGCTTACTTCGACGAGGTGTACCGGACCGAGGGACCTGACCTCAACGGCGCTGACCGCAACCTCAAGCAAGCTGTCGACAGGCTCCGTGAGTTTGCAAGGCGCGGGCGTGTGCTCTCCAAGGTTTCTGTGGCGGGGAGAGTCTGGGGGGTGCGTGAGCTTGCGGCATGGAGCGGGCTTGGCAAAGACTGGACAAACATCGTCACCGAGGTCCTCGGCGCTGCCTTGCTGCAGGCACATCAGGAGGACGTCGCTGTTCTGTGCAACCACATAGAAGGGCGTAATTCTTGCGATCGTTCTTCTGGTGGTGTGGAACTGCTCGAGGTGACCCGGTGGAGGCTTTACGCGGCCTTGCAGGGGCGATCCCCGAGGGCAGTCCGGTGGATCGCAAGGCCTCGCCATGTCGAGGCTCCGTTTTCGATTCGGATGGACGGTCGTCTCCCCGTCGCCCCCTGCCCTGGTGCTCACCCCTTCTGCCTTTCGCCATACTGGGAGAGGCGCTCCACCAGGGTGTGCGGGGTGCACTCTGGGCGGCCTTGCTGGCTGGACGCTCAGGGGAACGCGTGGGCCCGGCCAGCCACCGGAGGGGGCTACCACTGGGATGTGTACTTGAAGGCCCCCACGTTGCACGAAAGGATCGGCCTCAACCCCATCAATGTGACGCAACATGGCGCTCCTCCGGGGCAGGGAGAGCCGGGAGATCTCCATCACGTACCGACCGGCAAGCAAGGGAGGCTCAAGGACCGCTCTGGTTGGTCTTGCCCCTGAGAGCGTGACCGAACAAGGTCCTGCAACACGCGTCCCTCGGTGCCCTAGGCCTGATCCGGCACCAGCGCCTTGACCCACCTAGTCGGCTCCTGTGGCGGCGGTCCTACCCAGAACACCGAGGTTGCGGGGCGGGGCGCGGCGCCCGCGCCGAAGGCGCCGCTGTCTGCCCCTACGTGCTCGCGCCCACCAGCAGGGCAAAGACCGCTGAGATCCAGGGAAGTCGCGTGTTCATCGGCGCTTCTAGCACGGCGTCCTCGGGGGTACCCGGGGCACCGGGAGGGGCAAGATCATGGCAAGATCCTCCGAGGCCTCCAGGTCCATCTTGTAGGCGAGGATCTGGCCCCCCGGGGAGGCTCTGCAGGCGAAGATGGCGGTGGAGGAGACGACCTTCACGGGGCGACAGAAGCAGCACATGGAAGCGAGCATAGCGCTGCGGCTTGCGGGCAGCGGTCCGCCGGGGCAAGACCCGGGGCGGCGGCATGGATCTGAATCACATCGTCTCGTTCCTCCGGGTCGTCGAGTCAGGGAGCTTCACCCGGGCCGCCCGGGCCCTCGGGGTCCCCACGTCGACGGTGAGCCGCCAGATCGCCCAGCTCGAGGAAGATCTGGGCGTTCGCCTGCTGCAGCGGACCTCGCGCCACGTGCAGCTCACCGACGCCGGGGTCGCGTACCACGAGCGGGTGGCGCCGGCCCTCTCCTCGCTCGACGAGGCTTCCATCGAGATCCGCGACCTCCAGGAGACCCCCTCGGGCCTGGTGCGGCTCACCGCCCCGGCCGACCTGAGCACCGACTACCTGGCGGAGCCCATCGCCGAGTTTTCCAGGCTCTACCCCCGCATCCAGGTCGAGCTGTTGCTCACGGGGCGCACCGTCGATCTGGTGGCCGAGGGCGTCGACCTGGCGATGCGCGCGGGCGAGCTCCGCGACGGATCGCTGATCGCCCGCAAGCTGGGCTTCAGCGAGCTGATCCTGGCGGCCTCCACCGCCTACCTGGAGCGGCGCGGGGAGCCGGCTTCCCTGGCCGATCTGGCGCGCCACGACTGCATCGGGTTCCGCGCGCCCCGGGGCCGCGCCACCTGGTCCCTCCAGGGCCCTGGCGGCCTTGAATCCGTCGACCTCGACTGCCGCGTCAGCGCCGACGAGTTCTCCTTTGTCCGGGCCCTGCTGCTGGCCGGCGCCGGCGTGGCCATGGCCCCCCGCTCCCTGCTGCTGCCGGGGCTACGCGAGGGCGCGCTGCGCCGCGTGCTGCCGGGCTACGAGCTGCGCCTGCCCGGGGGCATCTTCCTGGTCTACCCCTCCGCCAAGCACCTCCCTCGTCGCGTGGCCTTGCTGCGCGATCACCTGCTCCGCGCCTTGCCTCCGCTCCTCGACGCCCCCGCGGGGGCCTGAGCGGGCCGCGCCCGGGGGCCGGGGCGCCGGTCGGGCAGGGGGCTGGGCAGCGGGGGGCGGGTCTGCAACACTCCTCCCCGCGGCTTGCCCCGGTGGGGGCCGCTGTGCATCCAACCTTCGGAGGGAGTTCCGTGATGGGAGAGCGTGGGAGCCGGAAGATTCCGGTCACTGAGCGGCAGTTTCTCTGGGTCCAGGACGACGACAAGGGCGAGGTGATCCTCCACGTCGGGCCGACGATGGTCTCGCCCACCGCGGCCGACCGGGTGGTGGTTGACGATGGGCAGGGGGGCTTCCGCGAGGACACCTCGGGCCAGCCCCAGCGGATGATCGAGCTGAGCGATTCCCAGTACGCGGTGCTCCACAACCCGCTCCTGGAGCGGGAAGAGGGGCCCAACGGCCGCTTCCGCCCCGGACGCAACGAGTCGAAGGCCCAGCGCAACGGCACCCGGGCCATGATCCCGGGGCCCTGCAGCTTCTACCTGCGCCCGGGGCAGCGGGTCGAGGTGCGGGACGCCCACGAGCTGGCCTCCAACCAGTACCTGGTGGTCAAGGTCTACGGCGAGGCCGACCGGAACGCGCCGTACTACGAGATCACGGCCAAGAGCGCCGCCATCACCACCGCGACCGCCGAGGACATCACCGCGCCCACCACCAAGAACCTCACCGCCGCCGAGCCGGTCGAGCTGTCCCGGGGGCAGCTCATCGTGATCCGGGGCCTCGACACCCAGTTCTACATCCCCCCCACGGGCGTCGACGTGGTGCCCGACCTCTCCTTCGATGACCGGCAGATCACCGCCGCCGCGGCCCGCCAGATCCTCGGCTCGCTCCCCGCCGTCGCCCCCGAGCCGCCGGCCCCTCCGCCGCCCCAGGCCGCCGAGTTCGAGGAGCAGCAGACCTACCGCCAGGAGAAGCGCAAGGCCCCCGTCCCCAACGTGATGCCGGCCCCCCTCCCCGCCGCCCCCAAGGTCGACCAGAGCGCCCGCAATCGCCAGGTCGTCCAGCGCAATTTCAGCGCTGAGCTTGCCCCCCGCGAGCCCTCCTCCGAGCTGTCCGAGGACGACGTGCAGATGCTCCTCACCAGCGACCTGCACCGCCAGGCCCTCGAGCGCGAGGTCCGCAAGCGACGCCTCGTCCGCGAGGCGGTGGTCCTCGGTGAAAAAGAGTTCTGCGTCATCCTCGACGCCGACGGAAAGCGCCAGATCAAGCAGGGCCCCGCCCGCGTCTTCCCCGGGCCTTACGACACCTTCCTCAGCAAGGGCTCCAACAACCGGATCTACAACGCCTACGAGCTGCTCCCCCAGCGCGCCCTCTGGCTCCGCTTCATCTCCCCCATCCCCCGCGAGCAGCTGGGCCACCGCCTCCCCCGCGGCGTCCGCCTCGACAGCGACCAGTATCACCCGGGCGACGAGCTCGTCCTCACCGGCGTCAACTCCTTCTTCTTCCCCTTCAACGAGATCGAGATCCTCCACCCGCTCACCGGCCAGCCTCACGTCGGCAACGACCACGCCGACGTCTTCATCGAGGCCATCGGCATCGACCAGAAGAGCGGCATCTACGTCCGCGACCTGTCCACCGGCGAGGTCCGCCTCGTCCGCGGCAAGCAGTCTTACCTCGTCGACCCCCGCAAGGAGGTCCACATCACACGCACCCTCTCCGCCGAGGACTGGAACCTCTGGGTCACCCCCACCGAGCCCCACAAGGCCACCCAGAAGGCCATCACCACCCCCTGGGCCGTCTCCATCAACATCCCCCACAACATGGCCATCATGGCCGCCAGCGCCGACGGCCAGCGCGTCATCCAGGGCCCCTGCGTCGACCTCCTCCTCTACCAGGAGACCCTCGTCGCCCTCAGCCTCTCCACCGGCACCCCCAAGAGCGACGCCCGCAAGCTCCGCACCGTCTTCCTCCGCACCGTCGGCAACCAGATCTCCGACATCATCCGCGTCGAGACCTCCGACTTCGTCCAGATCGACGTTCGTGTCTCCTACAGGGTCAATTTTAACCCCGAGTACCGGGAGCGCTGGTTCAACCACGAGGATTACATCGGGGTGCTCACCGATCACCTGCGCTCCCTGGTGCGCAGCCGCTGCCGCGCCCTCTCGCTCTCGGACCTCTGGCCCAACCTGTCGACGATCATCCGGGACATCATCCTGGGGGAGCGCCAGGAGGGCGGTGGCCGCAAGGGGCGCCTCTTTGACGAGAACGGGATGCACGTGGTCGAGGTCGAGGTGCTGGCCAGCGAGATCCTCGACAAGGAGATCGCGCGCCTGCTGGAGAGCGTCCAGCGCGAGTCGGTCTCCCTGCACATCAGCGACCGGCAGACCTCCGAGCAGCTGCGCTCCGAGAAGCTCCGTCACGTCATCGAGCGCGAGCGCCTCGAGCTGCGCCGCGAGACCCAGGAACGCCAGGCCAAGGTCGACGAGATCCTCCGCTCCCTGGAGGCCAGCGCCCGCCTCGCCGAGCTCCGCTCCGCGATGGTCGCCGAGCGCGAGAAGGCCGAGATGACCGCGGCCCAGAACGAGCTTGTCCAGCAGGCGCAGCTCAAGCGCGACGGCCTCGCCCTCCAGGCCGCCCTCGACAAGCTGCAGCGCCAGTCCGCGGTCGAGGTCGAGTCCCTCCACCGCAAGCACGAGGAGGAGCAGGCCCACCAGAAGGCGCTCCACGAGCTCCAGCTCCAGCTCCTCGAAGCGCAGAGCCGCGCCACCGTGGCCGAGCGCCAGGCCATCCAGCCGGCCCTCGTCGAGGCGCTCTCGGGCCTCGGCGACAAGCTGCTGCTGAGCGAGGTCGCCTCCAACATGAACCTCGTCAGCCTCTTCAAAGGCAAGGACGTCGCCACCCTCTTCAGCGACATCCTCGGCGGCACCCGGGTCGGCCGCACCATCGCCGCCATGATGCCCGACCGGGATCAGAAGACCGAACCAAAGAGGTGAACAGCTGCTCGCCCGGCTCAAGCCCTCGTGGGCGCAGTCCTCCGGGCGACCAGGGGCCGATCGCTCCCCCTCTGCCCTTCAGGGAGAGGGGGCCGGGGGGGGAGGCCACGTACCGAACCTCTCCTCCGGGTGATCAAGGTGCGGCGCGATGCCCACCTCCTTCCCGTCTATCATGGATACAACCCCGCACCACGGCGGGGAGAACAGGAAGCAACCCATGCGATCGTCCCTTGTTGCCCCCCTTGCCTCGCTCCTTCTCGCGCTGGTCGTGGCGGGGTGCTCGGACAAGGCCTCCTCGCCGGTATCCGGAAGTTCCGGACAGTCCGGGGCCGCGGGGGTTGCGGGCGGTGCCGGGGGCGAGGCGGGCGTCGCGGGGGCCGGGGGCGAGGCGGGGCAGGCCGGTGCGGGCGGCGCGGGCGCTGGCGGCGCCGGAGCGGGAGGGGCGAGCGCGGGGGGGCAGGGGCCGACGCCGTGGGCCGGGTTGGGGCTGGTGGCGATTCCGCCGGGCTACGATACGAGCGCGAAAGGGTGGGGGCAGGTGACGCAGGCCGCGCAGGAGAGCGGGGTCTCGTTTGTGTCCACGGGGTACCTGGGGTGGAGGGACACCGAGAAGACGCCGGGGGTCTGGGACTGGTCCGATTTTGACGCGCTCTGGGCGACCCTGGAAGGCACCTCCCTCGCGGTGACCCTGGACGTGGCCGCGCCGATCAACTTCGCCGCCCAGCTCGATCTCCCGGCCGATCTGCCGTTTCAAGGGTTCGACGATCCGGCCTTGAAGCAACGCTACCAGGCGTACCTGAGCTCGGCGGTGAAGCTTGCGCCAGGACGCCTGAGCCGGGTGACCATCCACACGGAGGGGGTGCAGGAGTATTTCACCGAGCACCCGGGCGAGCAGGGGGCGTTCTGTGACCTGCTGGAAGGGGCCATCCTGTCGCTCAGGAGCGAGGCTCCGCAGCTCCGGGTGGGGGCCTACTGGCGCTACGAGAACACCGGCACCGAGCTGCGCGCTTGCGTCCAGCGGGCCACCGATTTCTTCGCCCTCGCGCTGGTGCTGAACCCGCCCACGGATGCCGTGGAGGATCTCCCTCGCATCGTCGACGATTACCTGCAGATCGCGGCCCCAAAGCCCCTCGCGCTGGTCGAGGTGGGGTACCCTTCCTCCACCTACCTGGGCAGCTCGGAGCAGACGCAGGCCGAGCTGGTCAAGGTGCTCTTCGAGGCGGTGGATCAGCGCAGGGAGGGCCTGGAGATGGTGTCGTACTACACGGTCTTCGACGAGAGTCGCGAGGTCATGGAGCTGATCGCCGACGCGCTTTATGGCCCCGAACCTTCCGGTCCTCGCACGTCTTTTGTCGAGTGGACGACCTCCCTCGGCCTCCGCACCGAGCAGGGCCAGGACAAGCCGGGCTGGCCTGCCTTTGTCGACGCCGCCCGGGCCCGTCGCCCCTGAGCACGCTCGGGCTAGGACTTCGTGCCGGATGCGTTTAAGGTGCGTACCGTGAGACGAGTGTCAGCTTTGCTCTGCCTCGGGGCCGCCCTTGCGCTACCGCAGGAGGCTTCCGCCCAGGGGATGCTGGAGCGCCATTTTGGCAGCGACGAGGCCACGAAGAAGAACGCCGGGCTGGTCTGGGAGCTGCTGGGCCCCGGGAGCCACTTCGACGTCCATGCGGGGCTCTGGTTTGCGAACCTGTCCAAGGGGCCGCTCTGGGGCATGAAGGCGGCGATGGGGGACGATGAGACCTCCGACGACCTGCTCAGCCCGACCGACGCATCCCGCAAGATCGGCCGGGGCCGCGGCACCTTGCGGCAGGTGGGCCTGGAGCTGGCGGTGAAGGGGAACGAGGCCTTCTTCGATTACGTCTCGGACAAGATCTTCGCCGCGGCCCAGGACGAGGTGAAGAGCCGCGTCGAGAACCAGACCATCGAGGAAGGGCTGCTGATGATCCTGGGGGAGTTCCGCCCGGATCTCAAGAGCTGGCTCGGCCCCGACAAGCGCGCCTACCTGCAGGCGACCTACGGCCGCTTTGACGGCAAGATCGATGATGCGCGGTACTTCCTGTCGCGCAACTCGGTGCCCTACTTCGGCGGCACCTCCTCGCCCTGGTCCACCCGCTACTTCTCCCTGGATGCAGGCTTCTTCTACGGCGAAGACCGCAGGACCAGGCGCGCCAAGGGGCGCAGCGAGTGGGAGGACTCCTTTGCGTACGGCTTCTTCGGCAGGTACGTGAACTTCTCCATGCCCTCGGTCATCTCGCCCCAGGTGGGCGCAGGAGGCCGGGGGGATCTGGCGCTCCAGGACGTCGGGGTCAACTCCCTCTCCGCAGGGATGCGCGTCAGCTACACCACCTGCAAGGTGGTCTGCTTCGCCTTCGAGACCTCGTTTGTCCCGTTCACCGGCCTCGGGGTGCTGGGCTACGGTCGCTGGGGCAACCTCTACGCGCTCACGTTCTTCGGCTCCGGAGACGCCGGCATCACGCTGCCCATCCCCCTCGGCGGCCTGATGACCCTGCGGCCTTACGCCTCGTTCCGGGCCGAGTGGATGAGCTTCCTCAACCCGAGCACCCAGCTCGCCGGAAGCGAGTCCAATGGCCTGATCGAGGCTACCGTTCCCACCGATTTTCTCATCTGGGGCCCGCGCGCCGGGCTTGTCCTTCAGCTCTGAGGAGCCACCGAACGATGCGGCGCTATTTCCCCTTCTTGCTCGCGCTCTCCCTCGGGGGCCTGCCCCTGGCTCATGGGGGCTGCGGCGATCTGCTCAACGCCAAGCCATGCAGCAGCGCGGACGACTGTCTGACCCCCCAGGCATGCTGCAACGCGGGCACCATTCTCCAGGTCGAGGAGTCCGGAGGCCCGGTCTGCATTCTCCCCGATCCGTACTCGGAAAAATTTGGGTCCATCGACGGCTGCACGAGCTTTTTGCCGCACCTGGTCGAGGGGAACCCCTGCGGCCGCGGGCCCGCGGACCCGCGCGGTCTGGACGGCTGTCGCGCGGGGCTGAGCTGCTGTCCGGCGACGCTCACCTGCGTCCGTGATGGAGCCTGCCCTGCCCAGGCTCCGGAGCAGACCCAGGCCTCCAGCCTGGCGACTTGCGCCTCCGACGACGAGTGCGGCGTCCCGGAGGTCTGCTGCGGGATCACCTACGAGAAGCGGGACGGCAAGTGCACCCACCCGAAGGACTGCGGGCCGGAGGGCGTCAAGGTGCAGCCGGGCGGCGGCCAGGGCGGCTCCGGGGGCACGGCGATCTCGCTGGTCGATGAGATCTGTGTCGCCGCGATGTGCCCTTCTTCGAGCAACTCGACCGCCGCGATCGCGCGCTGCAAGGAGCGCTTTGGCGCCGGCCTCTTCCTGGCGACGCAGGGGTGCCTGACCGCGACCCAGAACACCCGGTCCCTGTGCTCCTCGTTCTACGGCTACGGCTCCTCGCGCCCTGGCCGGGAAGATCAGCCCCCGGTGCTGCCAGGCGAGTGTTCCCCGAACCTTGGCGCCTCGATGGCCACCTGGGAGGGTGCGCAGCAGCTCTGCGACCGGCTCCAGACCTGCGGGATCTTGAGCACCTACTTCGGCAGCGCGGCCGCCTGCCGCACGGCCCTGGTGGGGCTACGCTACGAGTCGATCCACCGGCTGCTCCTCCAGTCCCAGTGCCCCTCCCTCGCGGATCTGCTGGGCCGCGTCCCGGCGCCCGGGGACCCCTGCTTCACCCCCGGCCTGGATTGCCACGGGCTCTCCAGCTGTGGCTGCAAAGATGCAGGCTGCCCCACGCTCCAGAACCCCGCTGTTTGCGGCCCCTGAGGCGAGAAAGCCCTCCTGGAGATGGCGCTTGTACCTGCGTTCTTGCAGGTGCTCCTGGCCTGTCTGCGTGGCCCTCAGCTGCCGGAGGGCCAGCGTCGTGAGGCCTTGAGCGTGGCGCGCAGGGCCAGCAGCTCTTCGGTGGAGGCCTGAGCGAGCGTGGCCAGGCGCTGCGGGTCGAGGTCGATGGCCAGCAGCTCGCACAGGTCAACCACGGCCTCGCGGGCCTGCTGCCGTTCTCGCTCCAGCGCTTGCCGGACCTGCTGTTCCGCGGCGCTGGCGGCTTGCTCGGCGGCCATCTTGGCGCTGCGTTCGGCTTCGGCTTGGCGTTCGGCGGCTTCCCTGGCCTGGCGTTCGACCTCGGTTTGCCGTTCCGCGGCCAGCCTTGCCTCACGTTCCGCCCGCAGCTTCCGCAGGTTTTCTTCTTCCTGCGTCGGGAACAGCTCGTCCCCCATCGTTCCCACGCCCAGCCTCAGCAGTGGTTCCCCTTCCACCTCCACCACCCGCAGCCAGCACTCCAGCGTCTCGCTCCACACCCGATCCTCGTTGCTCACCTCCGGCTTCTTCCACCCTCCCCGCTTCTTCTGCCGGTACACCTGCCACCGCCAGCCGCCCTCGCGCCGCTCGAACTGCGGGTCGTAGACCACCAGCTCCTGCGCCCCCAGCTCCTCGTATTTTCGCGGCGCCACCGCGTAATCTTTCCCCTTGTTCTCCGACACCACCTCCAGCGCAAAGGGGGGCACCGCGTGGTC
>JALOQB010000285.1 GCA_025453595.1 Polyangiaceae bacterium | reverse complement strand
TCGCGCCCTCGCAGCTTGTGCAGATCCAGAAGCTCCTATCCTCCTTGCATCCCAGGGGGGGGGAGCAGGGCGGGCGGGCGCGGGGCGCGGAGGTGCTGGGCAAGCCGGCGGGGGGGCTGGAAATGCTGCTGCAGGTGCCAGTGGCAGTGCGGGGGAAGGGGGGGCAGCGGGTGTTGGGGGGGCTGCGAGTGGCGCAGGCGGGGCAGGGGCGGGTGGGGCGGGTGGGGCCGCGCAGGGAGGGGCTGGGGCGGGCGGTGCCGGCGCTGGCGGCGTCCCGGGTGGGGTCACGGTTCCTGATTGCGAGGCGCCGGTGGTTCCGCCATCAGGGGGAGCTTGTCTCGTCGTCGACGATTTTATCACCTGTAACCTTGTTTCTAACGGAGAGTGCAAGGCCGATGAAGCCTGCGACTTTTCCGGTGGAGGTACGGCCAAATGCTTTCCACCTCCCAACGACTTCGGCCTCTGCCAGGTCTGTAACAACACGACTTTGACCTGCGCTGGAGGTCTCGGTTGTTACAAGGACCGTTGTCACAAGTACTGCTGTGATGATGCGGATTGCGGCCCGGGAGCAACCTGCTCCAACGAACTCTTCAAGCCAAGCCAGCAAAGCCTCGGAATCGGTGTCTGTGTCCGGTTTGAAGAGGCCGGCGGCGCCGGCGGTACCGGCGGCGCCGCCGGTAGCGGTGGCGGGCTCAACCCCTCACCTGCCTGCACACAATGTGGAGGTGAACAGTGCAACGACCCCTTCACCGCTTGCTTCAACAACGCAGATTGCCTGCCGTGTGCCGTTGATGACCCCCTGTCCGAGGCCTGCAAGAATGATCCACTCTGGCAGGCTTTCGTGGGCTGTCTTTGCGAGACCAGTTCGTGCAAGGCCGACGCGTGCGCCCCCGAGTGTGCCCAGCTGAAGCCTGCCCCATGATCTGCAAGCTCTTCTGGGCACAGCCCCTCGCTCAGGGGTGAGCGATCACGATGAGGGTCTTGGAGTGGCGAAGCACGGTGGCCATACACAATTCTAGTGTCTCCGGGTCCAGCGCCCCGAAGCTCTCGTCCAGCACCAGTACGTCGGCTCGCTGTAGCAGCGCTCGCGCGATGAACACCCGGCTCTTCTCTCCGTGAGAGAGCTGCCAGCCATTCTCGCCGACGTTCTGGGTCAACCCGTTGGGCATGCGCTGCAAGAGGGGGCCCAGGCCCAGTTCTTCACAGAGCGCTTCTGCTTCCTCGATATCCTGGGCAGAGGGCGGCCAGCGTCGACCCATCAGCAGGTTGAACGCCATGGTGTTGGCGTAGATGTGGTTCTCATGAAATTGAGGGGCGATGGCGACGACGCGGCGCCAGGCTTCGCTGTTGAGGCTGTGGTGGTCGCTGTCCGCGACCAGCACCAGCCCGGACTCGGGGGTGCGCAACCCCCCCAGAATCGAGATCAACGTGGATTTCCCGCTTCCCGAGGAGCCTTCCAGCAGGATGCGCTCGCCCGGGTAGATCGAGAGAGAGCAGTTCTGCAGCAGGGGGGCCCCCTGGGGGCGGTAGCGGAAGATCACATCGATCAGCTCGATGATCGGGGTGCTGGATTGCTGGCGTTGAGGGGAGGGCGCCAGGAAGGTGATCGGTCGATCATCGGTCTTCTGGGCCGCCAGCACGGGCCCGCGGAGCAGCCGCGTTGCGAGGATCAGGTTGATCACCGGCTGGAGGCTGGAGAGCAAGGTCTGCAGGGCCTGGTAGGACAGCAGGAGGCCCACCATCACCAGGAGCAGAGAGGAGCTCTCGGAGGAGAGGAGGACCGGGAAGGTGCCCATCACCCCGAAGACCAGCCAGAGGCGGGGCAACAGCTGGAAGCGTACGCTGGTGCCATCCATCTGCCGGGACGCCTGCCAGTAGTCGGCGATCTGCTCGTCCTCCCCCTCGTGCCAGAGCGCCGGAGGCTGCTGGACACGGCGGGTGCGGTAGCCGCTCATCTTAGCGATCAGATCGTTGGTGAGCCCGAGGCGGAGCTCGGTCCAGCGGAGGCGCTCGCGGTACAGCAGCGATGCTCCGATCGCCGCCATCACGCACCAGCCCAGCAGCAAGAGCGTCAGGTGCCTGGTGCCCACGGAGGCCCAGAACAGGTACCCGGAAGAGCTTAGGTTGATCGTCGCGATGAGCAGCCCGAAGGCGGAGCTGATGGCGAACTGCTCGACGAGCGAGCTCTCGTTGACCAGCGCGAGCTGGTGCCCCAACCCCTTGCTCTTGACTTCATCCGCGGAGAGCTGGATGCAGCCGCGCAGCATGATACGGCGCAGGGTGAGCGAGGTCCGCAGCGCGAGTTGCCCCTGGGCATGGGTGGCCAGCCCCGCCAGCGGCGCCGTCATCAACAGCACGAGGGACCAGGCGACGAGCCTCCCGGAGTCCACGCGACCTGTCAGGGCGTTGGAGCCCACCGTGAACCAGGCGAGCAGGGAGAGCACGGTCGAGCCCACCGCGCTGAGGAAGAGCAACGTCAGGGGCGACCCGAGGCGTTGCATGCGAAGCTGCTGAGGTAGCGGGGAGGAGGCCGGAGGGTGGAGCATCCAGGCGAAGGCGGCCTCCTGGGGGGCGAGCAGCTCTTCCAGGAACATCCTGCGCAGGGACTCCTGCGCCTTGTAGGTGAGGCCGATGGCCTCGAGAAATTTCCCCTTTTGCTGGGTGGCCCTTAGCCACTCGCTCAAGAGGAGCTCGTGAATCTCGGAGACCCGGCAACGCTCCTCTTTCTGCTGGGGCGTCAGGAGGCGGACCACCTCTTTCTCGGCGCCGAGGAGGACAAGCAGGTAGAGGCGCTCCACACCGAAAAGGAGCACCATCGCGGGCCCTCCTTTTCTCAAGAACGCCGGGAAATCCTCGAAGGAGGGGGCCGTCCCTTCCACGTCCAGACCGCGCGCTCGTGTGGCGGAGCGTAGCCAGCCTTCCAGCAGATCATCGAGCTGCGCGGCGTCCTGGCGTTCCTGGGCGTTCTTCAGGTCCGGGAGCTGGGGGAGCGGGTCGCGCCGCAGCGGCAGGCCGCTCTCCACGGCCAGCGCTTCGAGTGCAGTGGGCAGGGCGTCGAGGGGCCAGGCGAGCCGTTCAAGATCCATCAACAAGCTCCGATGGCTCGGCGATCTTGCCTCGTTCCACCGTGATGCGGCGCCACCGGGCCGCTGCCCAGACCCCCGTGGCGGCGCGGCGGTCTGCCTCCAGGAGCCTCCGGTAGCGAGAGCTGGTGGCCAGGAGCTGCTGCGGGCTGCCGTCTTCCAGGATCATCCCTTCCTCGACAACAAGCACCCGGGGGAAGGTCTCGGTGTCGGCCACGTCGTGGGTGACAAACAGCATTGTGCTGCTCGCCCACATCGATCGGAGCCGCTCCTGGAGGAGCCGCCGCTTGGCGCGATCAAGGCCTCGGAAAGGCTCATCGAGCAGCGCGAGGCGAACATCGCGCTTGAGTAGCGCCCTGGCGACGCGGACGCGCTGCCCTTCGCCGCCGGAGAGCAGCGCCCCTCCCTCGCCGAGGGACGTGCGGAACCCCTCGGGAAGACGATCGAGGAGCTCGAGCAGATCGGCCTGGGCGATGACCTGAGCGATGGGCCGCTGGGGGAGACCTTGCGAGCCGTACTGGATGTTGGACAGCAGCGTGTCGTTCCAGAGATGCACCGCCGGATCAACCCAGGCCAGCGAGGGCTGCAAGTGCTGGAAAAGATCCTCGCTGGAGAGCGCTTGACCATCGAGGAGCAGCTGTCCGGAGGCCACCTGGTGAAGGCCGAGGAGCAGGTGCACCAGGCTCGATTTCCCCGCGCCGGACTGGCCCACGATGGCAACGTGTTCCCCTGGGGAGAGGCGCAGGTTGATGCCACGCAGGATCTCCTGGCCGCCCGCCAGGATGCGAACCTCTTGTAGCTCGATTCTGGCCCCCGGCTGGCCTTCCGGAGGCGCCTGGTCGGTTCGCGTGGAGGTGTTCCCCTGGTGTGCCTGGAGCGGCTCGAAGAGCCGCATCATGGAGCTTCGGATCGGGGCGAGACCCAGCAGCCCCTGGCTGAGCCCCTGGCCAAGGGTAGGGATACGCTGGGCCCAGAAGAGCAGCAGGAGCAGCCCTTGAGGATCGGGGTTGATGCGGCTGTAGCGGTAGACCAGGGCGATGGACAGGGCCGAGCCGAGGAGGGCCTGACCGGAGGTAACCCAGGTCATGATGCGCTGCCGCTGCGTGGCGGTGCGGAACCAGTCCGTCATCATGCGCTGTTGCTCCAGCACCATGGCCCGCTCGGCGCCGTGGGTACGCAGGGGGATGAGGCCTGCCAGCACATCCATGAAGAGACCCGAGAGCGCGCCGCTCTGATTCTGCAGGCGATCCTCGAGCTCGTTGACCCAGCGCCGGACGAGCCAGGGGAGGGCGAGGGAGAGGCCTGCCCCCCCGATGGCCAGCGGGGCCACGGAGGGCTGGAGCCACACGACTGCCGCGATGGTGACCAGGAGGTTCACCACCGAACGGAGCAGATCCTGGAAGATCGCAGGGAGGCCCCGGAGCGAGTAGAGCATGTGGGCTCGCATCGCCATGTCGGACAGCAGCCTGCTGCGAAAGTAGCTGTCAGGAAGGCGCGGCAGGCGCTCCAGAAGCTGGATACGTAGCCGCCCCTCGGCGTGGCGCCCCAGCCGCTGCGTGAAGGCGAAGATAACGGTCTCGAGGAGCAACAGAAGCAGCAGGAACAGGGCGAAGGCGGCCAGCGCCGTGAGCCTCTGGTGCGCCACGCCCAGGCGTTGTACCAACGTCGCAGACGCTCGGTAGATCATCACCTCGGCCAGCAAGCCAAAGGCCCCGAAGACCACTGCCCCCCCGAGCGCTGCCACGATGGGGGCATCGCTGCGTCGAAGCAACAGGAGCAGGGACTTCCAGAGAGACCAGGGAGGCTCTTTCAGCCGCTCGAAGGTCGCAGGTGCACCGGAAACCGTCACCTGCTTCTTGCTGGGGACTAGCAGGACTGCTCCTCGCATCGTCACCACGGGTTTTTTCGGGTGAGCGGGACGCGCGAACCAGTACGAGGGGGGCAGGAGGCGACGGTTTTGTTCGATCTCTTGCTGGGCCATCCCGGCGCAGTGGTGGAACAGCCTCGACGCCTGGGCTCCAGGGGTCACCTGACCTGTGGATACCAGCCAGTGTACGGTCCTGGCGGCCGAGTCCACCGCGCAGAGCCGGCGCCAGGCCTTTGGGGTCTGGAGCGGATCCAGGATCTGACGAACCTCCCGCTGCAACCCCAGGCGGCCCAGGCGCCCCTCCAACCAGGGGAGGAAGGCCCCCTTGGACATGATCTCGAACCAGTCCTCTCCGTGGAGCGGCAGGGTATGAAAATACAACCTCCGCTTGAGATCTCCCGCCTGGATCCAGCGACGCCCGATCATCGGATCCATGATCTGAAACCACCCCGCCAGGTGGGACCAGACCACGATGAAGTGAGGTGCTCCTCCCACCCCTCCGCTGGTGACCAGCAGGCAAGGGGTCAGCCCTGGAAGCGCCTCCAGGAGCGCATCCTCCGGGAGCATCTGCTGTGCGGCCTCGACCCCGAGCCCGTTGGTGATGGCTTCCAGGGTATCGATCGAGGTGCCATCCACTTCGGTCTGGCAGATCTCGCGGAGCCGGTCGTAGCTTACGTCGACCCCGAAGCCCTTGAGCAGGGTCTTGAGGGAGGCCGGACCGCAGTCCATCGCGGAGGACTGGATCACCTCCGGCGCCAGGAAAGGGCGTCTCATGAGATCCTGTTGTTCCGGGCTCTGGTTCGCTTCACGGGAGCTGGGCGGAAGGCGAGGTTTCCTTGATCGTGGGGGCTGGCGCTGGGGGTGCCATCAGCTGACCTGCGGTGCGCAGCAGCAGGCGAAAGGGGGGCATCTCCTCCAGCTCGATCTCCACACCGCCGGTCAGCCCGTGGCTCATCGGGATGTGATCGTTGCGTGAGGTCACCAGCAGCTCGGCCCGCACCAGCCCCTCCTGAGGCTCGTGGGCAAGCTGGCCCACCTCGACCCGAAGCACGCCAAACTCGGTCCACGGAAACGCATCGAGCCGCGCGATCCCCTGCTGGCCAGGCTTGACCCGACCCACCGCCTCGGACGGGGCGAAACGCGCCACCAGCCGGTATTCGCCCTCGGGGACCAGCACGGCCACCTTCTGCCCCACGCCCACCGTTCCGCCGGTGGGGACCGGGGTCAGATCCGCGACCACCCCCGAGACCGCAGCGCGGAGCGTCTTGCGCTCGATCTCGAACTGGAGGCGGCCGCTGGTCGCATCGCTCAGGTCCAGGTCGTTCTGGAGCGAGGTGATCTGGTACTCGAGGCGCAGCACCTGGATCATCCGGTCTGCCACGGAGACCTGTCCCTGTGCCGCAACGCGGTTGGCCTCCAGGTTGAACGCCGTCGCCTCGCTGGTCTGCCGGCGCGCCTCGCTGGCGCTGCGCAGCGCCTCCAGACCGCTCGCCAGCGCGTTCTTCTGGAGCTCCTGCACCAGTTTGTTCTCCTCGACGGCCTGCTCGGACTGGGCTCGCACCGAGCGCCCTCGCGCCAGCGCCGCCTGTGTCGCCGCGCTGGCCTCGCGCTGCTGCGCCTGCACCGCCGCCTTCTCCGCATCAAGCTGGCGTCGCAGCGTATCCAGGGTGCGCTGCAGACCTACCCGTCGCGCCTGCTCCTGGGCGAGTTGGAGGCGCTCTGCCGTCGTGTCCAGCGCAAGCAAAGGCTGGCCCCGCTCGACCCGCTGCCCCAGCTTGAGCCAGTTCTCCGTGACGACCCCGGCCACGGGGCTCTGGACCCCATGGGCCATGGTATCGACCTCGGTCCGGGCGATCTGGGTCACTGCATACACCTTGACGCTACCCAGAAAAAACCAGGCACCCCAGGCCACCGAGAGCACAACAAGGAGCACGAGGACCGGTCTTGGCAGGGGGTTCTGGTCGTCCTGCATCCACCGGGCGGTCCGTGGAAAGGGGATCTTCATGCGGTCTGTCCCCTCACTGTAGCACCTGTCCCCGCTGGATCTCGACAGGATCCTGGCCCTGCAAGGTCCCCTTCGTAAGGCAGTATGTAGGATGATTCGGCCGACCGTCGCAGGGGTTCGTTTCCAACCTGTGTCGGTGATCCCTTGCAGTGTACGGGGAGAGATACTGGAATGCAGTGAGCGACCGTGTAAGTAAATCGCTCACGAATCTTTGTGCTGCTCCAAAAATTGATTTCTATTCACCCTCTCTCTGGCGATATGTTCGGGGTGTGTCGAGGCGGTGCTGCAAAGGCCCCTCTCATTCACCCAACCATCCTACGGAGCATCCCCATGAGCGAGAACAAGAGCCACGAGAGCGTCGAGCAGATCGAGGAGAACGAGCAGACCGAGGAGATCGAGGTCAACCGCGTCAAGTCCCTCAAGACCAACGTCAAGGGTGGTTGGAGCTGGCCCATGGGCGGCTCCGGCGGGCGCACCTGCTTTGCAGCTGAAGAACTCTGACTCAAGGTCGAGAGTCTCCGTCTCACGGTGATTGAAACAGAGCAGCCTCCGGGCTGCTCTGCTCATTTTGTCATCTGAAGATCTCCAGCTGGAAAGATGCCGTGCACGAGATAGCCTGGGTCGTTTGTTCCTTCCACGCATCCAGTCGCCCGGGATCTTGTGAGAGGATTTCTAGGCCTCGGCGATGAGGGTACAGCCCAGCAGCGCGTCCCACCGGGGGGCCTGATCGTTCAGGGCCGCGGTCAGCGCGAGGGCCATGCCGCTCGATCCCTCCAGGAACCCCGGGGTTGTTCCCGCGGAGGCGGCTGCTTCTGCAGGCGGAAGGCGATCGAGGAGCAGGCGGTACCATTCGCAGGCTTCCTCCGCAGAGGAGCTGTCGTGCCGTGAACCGCGGGCGCGCAGGTGGGCCATGCCCGCGGCGCCGTGGCACAGACCGTGATCCACGATCTTGCTGGGCTGGAAAGGCTCACGAGGTCGGGGGGTCGATCCGGGCAGGGGTATCGCCAGGGCAAGAGCCTGTTCCACGGCGGTCCACCCCGGTTCGCCGTAGCACCAGGCCAGCCGCGCTCGCTTGATCTCTCCCTTCGTTGTGACCAACGAAGGGGTGAATACGCAGGCATCTCGCATGCTGTTCAGGAAGCTCAAAGAGCCTTCCAGGAGGCGTCTGGCCAGCTCTTCTTCCACGCCAAGCAGCAGCGCGTTTCCGAGCACTGGCAGCACGCCTGGCTGGCCGTGAGCCACGCCCAGGTCGATGTACCCTTCCCCGGGGCGGCCCGGGAGGGCCTGATCCGGGCCCGTGAACCAGTGGAGGCCGCGATCCTCTCGCACGGCGAGCACATCGAGCTGCTTGAGGACGGAGGCCAGCAGATCCTTGTTGCGGCGCTCCGCGGCGTAGAGGCCGATGCCGGCGAGGCCGTCGATGAGATCGAAGCCCTCGAAAGGCTCTTCAAGGAGCTTCATGAGGGCGCGATCGATGGAGCGCTGCAGAGGGGCCGAGCGGGGGGTTCCCAGGCCAAGGGACTGGAGGTGCGCGGTGATCCAGCCCAGCCCGGCGAGCCCCGCGTAGAGACCCGCCACGTCCGGCGGGTGGGATTGGGCGTGCAGCAGCAGGGCCTCGCACCGTGCGCGATCCTCGCTGGCACCGCTCTCCAGGGATCGGTACCCGAAGAACAGAGCGGCGTGGGCCGAGAGGAGGGGGTACTCCTCGACGGGACCCTGGAGCGACGGCACGAGCGCCTCGACGAGGTTGTGGGCTCGGGTTGCGTCGTTCCCTTGCAAGAGCGGGCGCCACGGGGGGGGAGGCTGCATGGGGTATCCGCCGGATTGTAAGCGAACCTGAGCGTGGGAAGGCGGATCTTGCGATCCTGTCGGCTTCGTCGCAAAACGGGGGGATGAGGCGTGTTCTTATCGGGGTGTTGCTGCTTGCCGTGGGTTGTGCGGCCCCCTCTTCCCTGGAAAATGATGATCTTGTCCCGGGGGATCAGGGCGGGTCAGGCGGGGAAGAACCAGGAGAAGGCGGCGCCGGGGGCTCGGATCCGCAAGGGGGGCAGGGCGGAGAGCCGGTGGCCGGTACCGGTGGCAGCGACAGCGGCTCCGGGGGCACCAGCGGCTCCGGGGGCACCAGCGGCTCGGGTGGGTCCGGCGGCGGGGGCCCTGCGGGG